>NZ_JBPYDA010000003.1:0-348179 GCF_051847375.1 Psychrobacter sp. 2Y5 | reverse complement strand
GACGAAATCGAAATCGTCGGTATCCGTGACACCCAAAAAACCACCTGTACTGGTGTCGAGATGTTCCGCAAACTGCTTGACGAAGGTCGTGCAGGCGAAAACTGTGGCGTACTACTCCGTGGTACCAAGCGTGAAGACGTACAACGTGGCCAAGTACTTGCTAAGCCAGGTTCAATCACCCCGCACACCAAATTTGACGCCGAAGTATACGTACTGTCAAAAGAAGAAGGTGGTCGTCACACGCCATTCCTAAACGGCTATCGTCCACAGTTCTACTTCCGTACCACTGACGTCACTGGTGCAATCCAGCTACAAGACGGTACAGAAATGGTTATGCCTGGTGACAACGTTGAGATGAGTGTTGAGCTTATCCACCCGATCGCTATGGACAAAGGCCTACGTTTCGCTATTCGCGAAGGTGGCCGTACGGTAGGTGCTGGTGTGGTTGCTAACGTAAGCAACTAATCATCAACGCTTAGCGTTATGCTAAACCGTTAGTCAAAAGCCGCTCTCTTTATTGAGGGTGGCTTTTTTTATGGGCGGTAGGGTAGGGTTTTACCCATAAATTTTAATTTGAAAGAATTATTTAATAAAATCTGCCTTAAAACTTGCATTTAACTATAAATATTGTATAATTGTCAGCCTTAACACCCATAGGCGATTGGCTCAATTGGTAGAGCATCGGTCTCCAAAACCGAGGGTTGTAGGTTCGAGTCCTACATCGCCTGCCATCTTTTTTATCCTATCTTTATCTGACGTTACCATCTCCTAAGCGAGTTCTTTATGAGCAACAATCAGGATAACCTCGATTCTAAGTTATCTGATGCCAAAGCTACGGCTAGCGGAATGTTGACTAAAGGAAAGCACGTTTCAGCAACCAAAAACACCACTGCGGTAGAAGTTGCTAAAACCGGTTCAGCTAAAGATATGGTGCTATGGCTACTGGCTATAGTGGCACTTATAGCAGCGACATTCTCTAATCAATACCTACCAGGTTATTGGCAAGCCGCCAATGATGTTTGGGTGCGTATTGGTATTATTGTGGCGCTCGCTGTTTTTGCTTTAGTTTGTCTAGCGCTAACGAATCAAGGACGCGCCTTTAAGATACTATTGAAGGATGCGGCTGTTGAGCTACGCCGTGTCACTTGGCCCGGTAAAGACGAGACTTTTAAGTATACGTGGCAAACCCTTGTCGTGATAGCGATTGTTGGTTTTCTAGTTTGGATGTTAGATAACTTTTTTAACTGGTTCGTCGGTATTTTTATTGGTTAAAAGAGCATATTAGCTCTAATTAAGCCACACTTTTTACTGCCACCTATTACCTAGATCAGGAGCGTCATATGCGTTGGTATATTGTCCAAGCGTTTTCAGGATATGAAAAACAAGTACAACGTTCATTAACTGATCGTATTAACCGTAGTGAATTTGCCGATTCTTTTGGTGATGTATTAGTGCCAACCGAAGAAGTAGTCGAGATGAAAGACGGTAAAAAGCGCAAGAGTGAGCGTAAGTTCTTTCCAGGATACGTATTGATCCAAATGGAGATGAACGACAATACTTGGCATATTGTCAAAGACTGCCCGCGTATTATGGGCTTTGTCGGCGGTACACCTGAAACGCCAGCGCCTATCACCCAGGTTGAAGCGGACCGTATCTTGAATCGCTTGAACCAGACAGAAACAGCGCCACGTCCGAAAACTCTATTTGAGCCAGGCGAAGAGCTACTGGTTATCGATGGCCCGTTCACAGACTTCAAAGGCCTAGTCGAAAAAGTAGATTACGAAAAATCTAAGCTACAACTCACTGTAAACGTATTTAATCGACCGACTCAGGTCGAGCTTGAGTTTAGTAAAGTTGAAAAACTAGACTAAACAGACATCAACTGGGGAGCTGTTGTTCGTTAATAACTGATTATTGGTATTAGCAAACTGGCGTTATCACCCAATTAGGAGAAAATCATGGCTAAGAAGATTGATGGTTACATCAAACTACAAGTCCCAGCAGGTAAAGCTAACCCTTCACCACCAATTGGTCCAGCTCTGGGTCAAAAAGGTGTGAACATCATGGCATTCTGTAAAGAATTCAACGCAGCAACCTCTAACCAAGAGCCAGGCTTGCCGATTCCGACAGAAATCACCGTATATAGCGATAAGTCTTTTACCTTTATCATGAAGTCGCCACCAGCGGCGTATTTGCTACGTAAAGCTGCTGGTATCGCTAAAGGTTCTGGTACGCCGAACACTGCTAAAGTTGGTAAAGTGAACCGCGAGCAGTTAGAAGAAATTGTTAAGACCAAAGATGCAGATTTAACAGCTGCAGATCTTGACGCTGCTGTCCGTACCATCGCTGGTACCGCTCGTTCAATGGGTATTACCGTGGAGGGTGTGTAAATGAGTAAGCTAACCAAACGCCAAAAAGAAATCAACAGCCGTATCGATAACGAAAAACAGTACACTATTGAAGAAGCAGTACAAATCTTAAATGATTTACCAGCGCTAAAATTCAAAGAGTCTATCGACATCGCAGTAAACTTGGGCGTTGACCCACGTAAATCTGACCAAGTCGTTCGCGGTGCTACTAATCTGCCTGCAGGTACTGGTAAAACCAAACGCGTTGCTGTATTCGCTCAAGGCGCTGCTGCTGAAGCCGCTAAAGAAGCGGGTGCTGACATCGTTGGTATGGACGATCTAGCAGAACAAATCAAAGCCGGTAACATGGACTTTGACGTGGTTATCGCCGCTCCAGATGCTATGCGCGTTGTCGGTCAGTTAGGTACTATTCTAGGCCCACGTGGTCTAATGCCTAACCCTAAAGTCGGTACGGTCACGCCTAATGTTGCTGAAGCCGTTGCTAATACTAAAGCGGGTCAAGCGCAGTATCGCGTTGATAAAGCGGGTATTATCCATACGACTATCGGTCAAGTTGGTTTCACAGCCGATCAAGTTATCGAAAACGCTCGTGCGTTATTGTCTGATCTTAAGCGTGCTAAGCCTGCTACTTCTAAAGGTATTTTCATTAAGAAAATCACCTTGTCAAGCACTATGGGCCCAGGTCTAACGATTGATCCTGTACCATACCGCATGGCTAAGTAAGATATATATAGCCGCTTGGTGTTTGCACATAAGTGCTAACAAACGCAAATATCAAGTAGCCAAGCATTTAAGTAATAAAGAATTTTAAAAATTAGGTCAGCGTAGTAAACGCTACGCTGTCTAAGACCGTAGGTAGAGAGCGGTTCATAGTGATAACAAGTTTAGATAGTGTTATCTACTATGAGCTGCTTTTGTTAATCGATAACAGATGAAAGTCTTAATTGTCCTACGCAGACGGTGACCCACCCAGTTGTTGATAAGAGCCAATAGGGCAACCTATTACTCGATGTCAGTCTGATAATGGTGCCGTAATTAGTCGTTATTAATGGTCTTTTTTAGTTTATTAATAACGTGTCGTATCAAGTCAGTCTTCGCTTATAATTTAAATTATAGGTCGACTGATAAGATTAAAGGAGTCAACTTATGGCATTAACGCTAGAGCAAAAACAACAAGTTGTAGCTGAAGTGTCTGAAGTTGCTGCTAATGCTTACTCAGCAGTAGCTGCCGAATATCACGGTATTGGCGTTGCAAAGCTTACCGAGCTGCGCGAACAAGCCCGTGAAAAAGGTGTCGTTTTAAAAGTAGTTAAAAATACTCTTGCAAAACGCGCTTTTGAAGGCACTAAGTTTGAGAGCATGTCAGACCGTATGACTGGTCCATTACTTTTGGCTTTCTCTATGGAAGACTTGGGATCTGCCGCTAGAGTCGTTTTCGACTTCAGCAAAGATAACAAAGCTTTAGAGACCAAAATAGTATCAGTCGGTGGTGAGGTTTATGGTCCAGAAGAGCTAGAGCGCGTATCGAAGCTACCAACTCGCGACGAAGCAATCTCTATCTTGATGGCAACTATGAATGCACCAGTGACCAAGCTTGTCCAGACTATGAACGCAGTTCCTGGCAAGTTCGTTCGCACGGTAGCAGCAATAAAAGACGCAAAAGAAGCTGCTTAATAGCTTGTTTTAACGTAAATTTTACAGCCTTGATTGGCTTATTGTCTCAGCTGTTAATACAGTGGACAGTCAATCAATGCGCTATTAAACCAATTATTTTTATCAGATAACGGAGAGTTCTCATGGCACTATCTAAAGAAGATGTGTTAAACGCAATCGCTGAAATGTCAGTAATGGATATCGTTGAGCTAATCAGCGACATGGAAGAGAAATTCGGCGTAACTGCTGCTGTAGCTGCTGCTGCACCTGCTGCTGCTGCTGAAGGCGGCGCTGCTGCTGAAGAAAAAGACGAGTTTGACGTTGTTCTTGCTAGCTTTGGCGAGAAGAAAGTTGCCGTCATTAAGGCAGTACGTGAAGCGACTGGCCTTGGTCTAAAAGAAGCGAAAGACTTGGTTGAAAGTGCTCCAGCACCAATCAAAGAAGGCGCGTCTAAAGACGAAGCTGAAGAGCTGAAGAAGAAGCTTGAAGAAGCTGGTGCTTCTGTTGAACTAAAATAAGCTTAGCTTGATTTAGTTTAATACTGCACACAAAGAGCTAGTAATGCCTTGCATTGCTGGCTTTTTTTTATTATAATTACTAGCTTGACCTTTTGTGTCTGCCTAACGCCCGATCACCAGTGGTGGATACTCATCAAAAGGACACACGATATAAATGCTAGCAAACACAGTAGTTTTGAATAATTTATTATATTAGGCTAAATGTCCTCAGACGTTTGGCGTTTTTCTGTGTCTGTAAGCTTTCTCAATAACTGTTTTTTAGCAAACATCATTTAATTCAATACCTATTACTGTTTATCCGATTTATAGTGTTGCTGATTACAACTTATCGCATTGATAGTGCGACTCAGACAGTTAGTTACTTTTGTTTTTAACGGCTACGTATTTTTGACTATGATGAGTCGTCTATCTTATTTAATAGCTGTAAATGATCCAGAATATTATTACTTAAGCTGTTGTTTATTGATAACTAAGCATTAATTATTGGCTATAAAGGTTGATTACTAAGTATATGTAGCACCATTTAAGTTAATAACCTGTTGATTTGTATAGAAAAAATTTTAAAAGTGTTGGTCTTCAAAATGCATATTATTGCATGGCGATGATAGTTTGAAGTTTTAGCTTTAAGGGGATTTATGATTCGTATATCGCCTTTAAAGTCGTTGTATTATCGTATACGTCGCTAAGTTTGCATGGTATCACCAAGTATTGGTGCACGCTAGCCACGATTTTCATTTGTTTCCACGTTTACTGTAAGGACTCTCGATGGCATATTCTTATACTGAAAAAAAGCGTATTCGCAAAAGTTTTGCTGAATTGCCCACTGTGATGGACATTCCCTATTTATTGTCTATCCAAGTAGATTCCTATGAGCAATTTTTGCAAGAGCATAAAAAGCCTAAAGCTCGTGAGAATACTGGTTTACAAGCCGCTTACTCTTCTATTTTCCCGATTGAGAGTCACTCAGGTAATGCTGAGCTGCAATTTGTCGAATATTATTTAGGAGAGCCGGAGTTTGATGAGCGTGAGTGTATCTTACGTGGTTCAACGTTTGCCGCGCCTATGCGTGTCAAAATTCGCCTAATTATCAAAGATAAAGATCATAAAGATAAAAACAGCAAAGCGGCGATCAAAGATATCCGTGAGCAAAGTGTCTATATGGGTGAGATTCCACTCATGACGGACAACGGTACCTTTATCATTAATGGCACTGAGCGTGTTATTGTGTCGCAATTACATCGTTCACCTGGTGTATTCTTTGATCATGACAAAGGCAAATCGCATTCTAGTGGTAAGGTGCTTTATAACGCCCGTATCATTCCTTATCGCGGTTCGTGGTTAGACTTTGAGTTTGATGCCAAAGATTTAGTATTCGCGCGTATTGACCGCCGCCGTAAACTGCTTGCGTCTATCATTTTGCGCGCTCTAGGCCTAACGACAAGTGAGATCTTAGATTTATTCTTTGATAAAGTCGCAGTTTATAAAGGGGATGAGCAGTTCGAGATTGATATCGTTGCTGATCGCTTGCGCGGTGAAATGGCGCAGTTCGATATCGTTGCGCCTAATGGTGACGTTATCGTTGAGCAGGGCAAACGTATCAACGCTCGCCGTATTCGCCAGATCGAAGAGGCGGGTATGACGAAGATTGCCGTGCCTGATGAATACCTCTATGAGCGTATTTTGGCCGAAGATATCATCGTCAATGACGAAGTTGTTGCCTATGCCAATACGCCTATCGATCACGAGTTATTAGTGAAACTAAGCTCATTTGAAGCAAGTGATGCGATTAAAGAGTTCAGCATCCTGTTCACTAATGATATCGATCAGGGTAGCTATATTGCCGATACGCTACGTGCAGATTCTACTAGTAGCCGTGAAGAAGCCTTGATTGAAATCTATAAGGTTATGCGCCCAGGCGAGCCACCAACGGTTGAAACGGCAGAAAAACTGTTCGAGAGCATGTTTTTTAATGCCGATCGTTATGACTTATCTAACGTTGGCCGTATGAAGTTCAACCGCCGTTTAGGCTTAGACTTCGATAATACTGACGATCCTGATGTACAGCGCGAGCGCAGCGTATTGACCAACGATGACATCGTTAATGTGCTAAAAGAGCTGGTTGAAATTCGTAATGGTCGCGGCGAAGTCGACGATATTGACCATTTAGGTAACCGCCGTATTCGTTCGGTAGGTGAGATGGCAGAAAACCAATTCCGCGTTGGTCTCGTACGTGTTGAGCGTGCAGTTAAAGAGCGTCTATCCTCAGCGGAATCTGATAACTTGTCGCCACAAGATTTGATTAACTCAAAACCAGTTGCCGCAGCGGTCAAAGAGTTCTTTGGTTCTAGCCAGTTGTCACAGTTCATGGATCAAAACAACCCACTATCTGAGGTGACGCATAAGCGCCGTGTCTCAGCTCTTGGGCCAGGTGGTTTGACGCGTGAGCGCGCAGGCTTTGAGGTACGTGACGTACACGATACGCATTACGGCCGTGTCTGCCCAATTGAGACGCCAGAAGGACCAAACATTGGTTTGATTAACTCCTTAGCGACTTTTGCGAAGACCAATAGCTTTGGTTTCTTAGAGACGCCTTATCGCCAAGTGGTCGATGGTAAAGTGACTGACGTTATCGAATACCTATCCGCGATCGAAGAAGTCGGTACGGTCATTGCTCAGGCTGACTCGCCAATGAATGATAAAGGTGAGCTTAGCGAGGAGATGATTAGTGTCCGTAGCTATGGCGAGTTTGTACGTATGCCAGCCGACAAAGTGACGCATATGGATGTGTCGCCAAGTCAGGTAGTGTCAGTAGCCGCTGGTCTGATTCCATTCCTTGAGCATGATGATGCTAACCGTGCTTTGATGGGCTCGAACATGCAGCGTCAGGCGGTTCCGACCCTACGCGCTGACAAGCCATTAGTCGGTACGGGTATGGAGCGTCACGTTGCTCGTGATTCGGGCGTGTGTGTTATCGCTAAGCGTGGCGGTGTTATCGAAGACGTTGATGCTTCGCGTATTGTTGTGCGTGTCAATGAAGATGAGATGACCGCCGGTGAAGCGGGTATTGATATCTATAACTTGATCAAGTACACGCGCTCTAACCAGAACACTTGTATTAACCAGCGTATTATCGTCAATCAGGGCGATGAGATTGCTTTTGGTGATATCTTAGCCGATGGTCCGTCAACGGATTTAGGCGAGCTAGCCTTAGGTCAGAACATCCGTATCGCCTTTATGCCGTGGAATGGTTACAACTTCGAAGATTCGATTTTGTTATCTGAAAAAGTAGTCAAAGAAGATCGTTTCACCACTATCCATATTCAAGAGCTGACTTGTGTGGCTCGTGATACCAAGCTTGGAACTGAAGAGATTACTGCTGATATTCCAAACGTTGGTGAAGCGGCGCTGTCTAGCCTAGATGAAGCAGGTATCGTTTATATCGGTGCTGAAGTGGATGCAGGCGATATTCTAGTCGGTAAAGTCACGCCAAAAGGTGAGACGCAGCTGACGCCAGAAGAAAAACTGCTGCGGGCCATCTTCGGTGAAAAAGCCGCTGACGTAAAAGACACATCACTACGTGTCCCAACATCAAGCAAAGGCACGGTGATTGACGTGCAAGTCTTTACCCGTGACGGCGTCGAAAAAGATGCGCGTGCGCGTGCTATCGAAAAGTCACAGCTCGATAGCTACCGTAAAGATCTAAAAGAAGAGCTACGTATCTTTGAAGAAGCGGCGCGTGGTCGTATCGGTAACTTGCTTGATGGTCAAAAAGTCAGTGGCGGTTCAGGTCTGAAAGCTGGTACGGTGATGAAAGCGGCTGACATGAAAGAAATGAGCCTTGAGACTTTGCTTGATATTCAGCCTGTAGAAGAAGACATCGCCGAGCGTCTAACGCAAATCGCTGAGTACTTAGTCGATAAGCAAAAAGACATCGATAGTAAGTTTGCAGAGAAAAAACGCAAACTAACTGCAGGTGATGATCTGCAGCACGGCGTACAAAAAATCGTCAAGGTTTATCTCGCGGTGAAACGTCGTATTCAGCCTGGTGATAAAATGGCCGGTCGTCATGGTAACAAAGGTGTGGTATCGCGTATTATGCCGGTCGAAGACATGCCTTACGATGAGCACGGTAACACGGTTGATATCGTCTTGAACCCACTAGGTGTACCTTCGCGTATGAACATCGGTCAGGTTTTAGAGACCCACTTAGGCATGGCAGCAAAAGGCTTAGGTGAGAAGATCGATAACATGCTCAAAGCTCAAGCGGCGATGAAAGATCTACGTGATTTCTTAGATCAAATCTACAATAAAGTAGGCGGTGAAAGTGTTGATCTAGACAGCTTAAGCGATGAGGATATCATGGCGCTAGCGGGCAATTTGCGCGGCGGTGTGCCTATGGGTACGGCGGTATTCGATGGTGCGCATGAGTATCAAGTAAAAGACTTGCTTGAGCTTGCAGGACTTGATCGCGATGGTCAGCAGGTATTATATGACGGTCGTACCGGTCAGCAGTTCGACCGTAAAGTCACTGTCGGTTATATGTATATGCTCAAGCTTAACCACTTGGTCGATGACAAAATGCACGCGCGTTCAACCGGCTCTTATTCGCTAGTCACTCAGCAACCACTTGGCGGTAAAGCGCAGTTTGGTGGCCAGAGATTCGGTGAGATGGAAGTGTGGGCATTAGAAGCTTACGGTGCGACTTATACCTTGCAAGAGATGCTAACGGTGAAGTCGGATGATGTCGAAGGCCGTACCCGTATGTACAAAAACATCGTCGATGGTGAGCAGTATATGGATCCAGGTATGCCTGAATCGTTCAACGTACTGACCAAAGAAATCAAATCACTGGGTATCAATATTGAGTTAAAAGAAAACAATTAAGCCTTTATTGACGCTTAAGCGTTAGGCTAGAAGCAGTAAAGTACCATAAGTACAGCTGCTTTTAGTCTTTTATCTCACCCCAATTCATTGCCTTCAGTCCTTTATGCGGTTTGTATCTATAGATACCGCTTAAAGGATTATAAAGATAACGGAGAAGCAACTTGAAAGATTTACTCGATATCATGCAAAGCCCTACCGCGAGCGGTAATCGTGAGTTTGATAGCATTCAAATTACTTTAGCCTCACCTGATGTGATCAAATCTTGGTCACATGGTGAAGTCAAAAAACCAGAAACCATTAACTACCGTACTTTTAAGCCTGAGCGCGATGGTTTATTCTGTGCCAAAATCTTTGGCCCAGTAAAAGACTTTGAATGTCTTTGTGGTAAATATAAGCGCCGTAAGTTCCAAGGCGTGATCTGTGAAAAATGCGGCGTAGAAGTGACTACGGCTAAAGTTCGCCGTGATCGTATGGGTCATATCGATCTGGCTAGCCCTGTCGCGCATATTTGGTTCTTAAAATCATTACCAAGCCGCATCGGTCTTTTATTAGACATGACGCTACGTGACATCGAGCGCGTACTTTATTTCGAGAGCTATATTGTTACTGAGCCGGGCTTGACGAGTCTTGAGAAGTATCAGCTGCTTGATGACGAAGACTACTACCGCGCGCTTGAAGAGTTCGGTGACGAGTTCACCGCTAAGATGGGCGCAGAAGCGGTACAAGACTTATTAAAAGACATCGATATCGATATCGAGATTGATGAGCTGCGCGAAGCGATTCCGCAAACCGGCTCTGAGACCAAGCTCAAAAAAATGTCTAAGCGTCTTAAATTATTAGAAGCTTTCCGCGACTCTAATAATAAGCCTGAGTGGATGGTCATGAATATTCTGCCGGTGCTTCCGCCAGATTTACGTCCATTAGTACCGCTAGAGGGTGGCCGTTTTGCGACATCCGATCTTAACGATCTGTATCGCCGTGTCATCAACCGTAACAACCGTTTGAAGCGTCTGCTCGAGCTTAGCGCGCCTGATATTATTGTGCGTAATGAAAAGCGTATGCTACAAGAATCAGTTGATGCGTTATTAGATAACGGTCGCCGCGGTCGTGCTATTACCGGTAGTAATAAGCGCCCACTGAAATCTTTGGCTGATATGATCAAAGGCAAGCAAGGTCGTTTCCGTCAAAACTTACTTGGTAAGCGTGTCGATTATTCTGGTCGTTCGGTTATCGTTGTTGGTCCGACGCTGCGTCTGCATCAGTGTGGTCTACCAAAGAAGATGGCATTAGAATTATTTAAGCCATTCACTTATGCCAAGCTGTTATCACACGGCATGGCGACCACGATTAAAGCGGCCAAAAAAATGGTTGAGCGTGAAGAGCCGCAAGTGTGGGATATGCTTGCTATGGTTATTCGTGAGCATCCAGTGCTACTCAACCGTGCGCCAACACTACACCGTTTGGGTCTACAAGCGTTCGAACCCGTACTAATCGAAGGTAAAGCCATTCAGCTGCATCCGCTGGTTTGTACCGCGTTTAACGCTGACTTTGATGGTGACCAAATGGCCGTCCACGTGCCATTAACGCTTGAGGCTCAGCTAGAGTCACGCGCCTTGATGATGTCAACGAATAATATCTTGTCACCTGCGAACGGTGATCCGATTATTGTACCGTCACAAGATGTAGTCTTAGGTCTATACTACATTAGCCGCTCATCGATCAATGCCAAAGGCGAAGGCATGGTGTTTGCTACGGTCAACGAAGCTCTACGTGCTATTGGTTCAAACGATTTGCATGTCAATGCTTTGATCAAAGTACGTGTCACTGAGACGCAGATTGATGAAGAAGGTAACACCACAGAGTCGACGAGTCTTAAAGAGACCGTTGCTGGTCGCCTATTGATTTGGAACATCATGCCAAAAGGTATGGCGTTTGCAGAGTGCAACCAAGAGATGACTAAAAAGAATATCTCAGGTTTGATCAACTCTTGCTATCGTAAAATGGGCGTCAAAGACAGCGTCATGTTCGCTGACCAATTGATGTACCTAGGCTTTGCGCAAGCGACCTTATCTGGCGTGTCTATCGGTCTCGACGACATGGTCATTCCGCCAAGCAAAAAACAAATCATTGAAACGGCAGACGCTGAAGTTCGCGAAATCGAAGATCAGTTTGAGCAAGGGTTTGTCACTGCAGGTGAGCGCTATAACAAAGTGGTCGATATCTGGTCGCGTACTAACGATAAAGTCGCCAAAGCGATGATGGATAACCTAGCGACTGACAAAATTATGAATGCTAAAGGCGAGGAAGAAGAGCAAAAATCCTTTAACTCAATCTTTATCATGTCAGATTCTGGTGCTCGTGGTAGTGCGGCACAGATTCGTCAGCTCGCTGGTATGCGTGGCCTAATGGCAAAACCGGATGGATCTATTATTGAGACACCGATTAAAGCGAACTTCCGTGAAGGCTTGACAGTATTACAGTACTTCATCTCAACGCATGGTGCACGTAAAGGTCTAGCCGATACCGCCTTGAAGACTGCGAACTCAGGTTATCTGACTCGTCGTCTCGTCGATGTCGCGCAAGATTTAGTCATCACTAGCGATGATTGTGGCACCGAGCAAGGCCTCTTGATGACGCCGCACATCCAAGGTGGCGAGATCATCGAAAAGCTTGGTGATTTGGTCCTTGGCCGAGTGACCGCGCGTGACGTGACGTATAACAATGATGACTCAAAAGTCCTAATTCCTGTAGGTACTTTGATCGATGAGCATTGGGTAAATATCCTAGACGAAAACGCTATTGATGATATCTGGGTACGCTCAGTCATTACTTGTGAAGTTGAACATGGCGTTTGTTCGCAGTGTTATGGTCGAGATTTGGCTCGTGGTCATAAAGTCAATATCGGTGAGTCTGTCGGGGTCATGGCAGCGCAGTCTATCGGTGAGCCAGGTACGCAGCTGACCATGCGTACTTTCCACGTGGGCGGGGCAGCAAGCTCAGCATCAGTAGATAATAGCATCTCAGCACGTAACGCCGGTCAAGTACAATTTGACAATATGAAAACGGTTGAGCATACCGATGGCCATTTAGTTATCGTCTCTCGCTCTGCAGAAATTGCTCTAACTGATGAGCTTGGCCGTGAGCGTGAACGTTATAAAGTACCTTACGGTTCAAGCGTCCTAGTTAAAGACGGCGATAAAGTAGATGGCGGTCAAACCATTGCTAAATGGGATCCGCATACGCATCCTATTATCACAGAATTCGCGGGTACTGCGCGCTTTAGTGATATCGTTGATGGTAGTACCGCGACGGTTAAGGTCGATGATGCGACTGGTATGAGCTCGTTTGAGATTCTAGCCACGCGTGATCGTTCAAGTAATGCTAAAGACTTACGTCCGGCTATTATCTTGAATACCGACGCGGGTAAAGAAGTGGTTTACTTCTTACCTGCTGAAACTATCATTCGCGTGAGCGATGGTGAAAAAGTAGCGGCAGGTTCGATCTTAGGCCGTGTACCACAAGCGTCTTCTGGTACTAAAGATATTACCGGTGGTCTACCACGTGTAGCGGATTTATTTGAAGCACGTCGTCCGAAAGATCATGCCATTATGGCTGAAATGACCGGTGTGGTCAGCTTCGGTAAAGAAACCAAAGGTAAGAATCGCTTTATTATCACCAACGAAGATGGCGAGACCCATGAAGAGCTGATCCCGAAATGGCGTCAAATCAACGTCTTTGAAAACGAGACCGTTGCTCGCGGCGAGATCATCGCTGATGGCCCGCAAAATCCGCATGACATTTTACGTCTAAAAGGTCAAACGGCACTTGCAGACTATATCGTTAACGAAGTACAAGACGTTTACCGTTTACAAGGCGTGAAGATCAACGACAAGCACATTGAAGTTATCATTCGTCAAATGCTGCGTAAAGTTGAAATCACAGATGCTGGCGACTCTAGTCACTTCAAAGGTGATCAGGTCGAATACGCTGACATTATCGCCTTGAATGCTAAACTGGAAGCGGAGAATAAATTCCCGGTACAGTATGAGCGTCAATTGTTAGGTATCACCAAAGCCAGCCTCGCGACTGAAAGCTTTATCTCAGCAGCTTCGTTCCAGGAAACCACGCGTGTTCTAACTGCGGCGGCTGTAACGGGTAAAGTAGATGAGCTACGTGGTTTAAAAGAAAACGTAGTAGTAGGTCGTCTGATTCCTGCTGGTACTGGTCTTGCTTACCACAACGCTCGTAAAGACAAAGCGGAACAAAAACTATTAGACAAAGATCTAAATGCCGCTTTTGATATGGGCACTGCTAGCAGTGAGAATAAAGACTTCACAAGCTTTGATGAGGCCTTCGCGCAAGAGTTGAATCAAGATAACTAAAATCTCCATCCTGAGCTAAACCTTAAGGTTTAGCTCAGTCTAATTTAGAAGTAAAAAAGCCAGCCTCGTGCTGGCTTTTTTATGCATAAAATCTAGTCATGTTTAACAAAAAAATAGTACACTTGAAGACATGAGAGTTTTTGAATGATTTATTCATAATAAAAGGACAACCCGCTTATGGCCGGCAAAACTCGCGTAGCCAAGTATCATGCTGATCGTACCAACCAAAAGCTTTATTTTTGCCGTTTGGCTTGTCAAGCAGCGGATAACAGTAGCGATAAACAGCTGTACCAAGCGCACTGTGAAACCGCTATTTTTCATTTATATGGCAGCTTTTTGGCCTTTATGCAGGAGTTAGCGCAGTTCTATAGTTTAGAGATGAATGAGCCAACGTTACGGGCTATCGAACAGGCGCTCAGCGCACGCACGCAAGTCTCACCTGAGGTTATGCGCTTGCAGCAACTGTTAGAGCAAGGGTTTTTAGCCAATATAGAGCGGGCTTATCAGCGTTGTCTCTACGCAGTATTAGCGGAGCAACAAATGAATGATAACTCTGCTGACAACTCAAAAAAAGCACAAGATTTAATTGTCAATGTGGTGACATTGTCGAACCAATGGCTGCCTGATGAAGCGACTATTCGAGAGTGGCGCAGTCAGCTTCTGACTTTGATTGAACAGCTGCGGGGCGGCATGGTCGAGTTTTAAACAAGTCTTGAGAGTTCTTGCCCATTAAAAAGGCGGTTCACTAAAGTGAACCGCCTTTTTAATGCTTCAATAAATTTTTCTTAACTGGAGCTTTATAACTATATTTATAACTCTAGGGCCTTACTCTGGCATGGCTGGCATACGCTGCGCTGGCGTTACTGTTAATGGGTTTTGTGGCACGCTATCACCATTATTGGCAGCACTGTTGTTGTCACGAGACGATGATGACTGTGGTTCAGGCTCTTCTTCAGGCTCAGGAGGCTTACGCTGCTGAGTCCTAGTTTTAACCGGCTGGTTGGCAGTAGTCTCTGAATTGCTTGAGTCGTTCTCATCGCTAGCATTAGTGCTGACCACGCCATCATCAGTCATCTCGATAATACGCTGGCTTTGCTTCTTAGATTTGGACTTGTTATCGAGTGATACCCATTCAAAAGGAACACCTTCTAATTGCGCTTTCATAAAGTCCATCCACACGGGTAGGGCAGCGACTCCGCCATACTCACGGCGACCGAGCGTGGATGGCTGATCAAAACCCATCCAGACGACAGTAGCATTAGTAGGATGAAAGCCTGCAAACCAAGCGTCTTTGGCTTCGTTAGTCGTACCGGTCTTGCCGCCAATGTCTTCGCGTCCGAGTGCGCGAGCACGAACGGCAGTGCCGCGCTGGACCACATCTCGCAAAATGTCGGCCATATCATAAGCTACTCTGGGTTTGAGGATGCGCGGCGCTTGGGTAGCCGTTACATACTGTACTACAGGAGCTTGTAGGCGGTCTGTTAAAGGATTAGCATCATAAATACTGCTATCGTAATTATTAGTATCTTCATTGCTGGTATCAGTAAGCTCATTATTCTGAGCGCCTTGATCACTCCCTACAGCGTCTTCCTCGTTGGCATCTTCTCCGTTTGTGGTCTCGTCAGTTTGCTCGTCATCTGCTTCTTGCTTAGCGAGCGTTTGGGCGTCTTCAATTAGCTTTTGATTACGATCTTCAAGCTGCTCGTTGAAACAAAGCGCACAAGCTTGCTGCGGATTGGCTTGGAACAACAGCTCATTATCATAGTTATAAATCTGCTCGATAAAGTAAGGCTGCACACGATGACCACCATTAGCAAAGGTCGCGTAAGCGGTTGCCATTTGTAAGGGTGTAGCTTGACCAGTGCCTAGCGCTAATGACAGCGTAGTTGGTAGTTTTTCTTTGTCGAGACCGAACTGATCTAATAAGTCACGAGTATCTGAGGTACCTACTGCTTGTAGTAAGCGAATAGACACTAAGTTACGAGACAAATAAAGCCCGCGGCGTAAGGTGATATCCCCTAAAAAGCGGCTGTCGGAGTTTTTCGGTTGCCAATCGCCGACTTGAATAGGACGATCAGAGACAATACTATCCGGGCGATAGCCTTTCTCTAAGGCGGAGGTGTAAATCAGCGGCTTAATCGTTGAGCCCGGCTGACGCCACCCTTGAAGGGCGCGATTGAATTTACTGTACTTAAAGTCAAAACCACCGACTAAAGCATTTAGCGCGCCTGTTTCTGGATCTAGCGACACTAAGCTCCCTTGAACTTTTGGAATTTGTGCCAATTGCCAATTGTCATTGTCGGTTTTTATTAGGCGAACGATGTCTTTTTCGCTGACAACTTGTGAGGCGTTACTTGGCAAATTACCGAAGCGATCAGCTGAGATGTATTTTTTTGCCCAGCGCATGCCAGACCAGTTTACGGTGACCGTATCGCCTGATTGCATAAGCGCTTCAAAGCTGCGTGAATTGACAGTCGTGACTTTCGCTGGATACATACTGCCATAACGGCTGAAGTTTTCAAGCGGCTCGTCGTTCGCCTCAGCGCCGCGCCAGCCGTGACGATGGTCATAAGCTATAAGGCCTTTGAGGACGGCCGCTTCCGCATCTTGCTGCGCTTGACTATCGACCGTCAAGCGCACCCGCCAACCGCCATTGACCACTTGGTCTCCATAACGATTAACCAAAGCATAGCGCGCCATCTCTGCCAAATAAGGCATATTAACGTCGAGTTTTTCTTGATATAAATTCAAGCCGATCGGCGAGTTAATAGCTTCATCATATTGCGCTTGATCGATATAGCCAAGCTCATGCATGCGCTTAATAATCCAATTGCGGCGGATAAGAGCGCGCTCAGGATTGGCGACTGGGTTATATTTGGAAGGGGCTTTTGGGAGGCCGGCTAGCATCGCCATTTCTGCGACAGTTAAGCTCTCAAGTGACTTACTGTAATACTTTTTGGCAGCGGCACGGATACCATAAGCGCCTTCACCCAAATAAATTTTATTAACATATAGAGTGAGAATTTCATTTTTGCTAAGCTCATCTTCCATCTTTCTGGCGACAAATAGCTCAGTCAATTTGCGATTCAAGGTGCGCTCAGGGGTCAAAAAATAATTCTTCGCCACCTGCATAGTAATCGTCGAGCCACCTGTCTGTCCCTCATCGTCAGTGACCACTTCAGTGACTGCTCGCCCTAAACCTTTAATACTAATACCACTATGCTGAAAAAATGAGGCGTCTTCAGCCGCCAAAAAGGCATTAGTCAGTCCTTCAGGAATCTCGTCAAAAGTCACTGGTAAAGATAAGCGATTGCCATACTGACCGATGAGTTTGTCATCACGACTATAGATCTGTAAGGGCATCTCCAGATTTGCTTTTTTGATCTCTTGAATGCTAGGTAGGGTAGGTGATAAGTACATTGCCATGCCATAGAACCCAATAGGAACAGCGAGCGCTAAGATAATGACTAGTGCTAAAAAGGCAATAAAAAGCCCCACCAAGTAATGAATAAGACGGACGGTGGCATTTTTTTTGGGCATAATAAGCTTATCAATTAAGAGGGTTGACGATAGTCATTATACCTTGAACCCAAAGCTAGATTCGCATGAAATGTGTAATTCTCTGAGAAAAAATTTTAATCGCTTGAATATGTCTATTAAGTAACGTATTGTATTCCATTATTACAAAACCTTTGTAATCTATATTCTATATAAGGTGTAGGGTCTGTGAAGCTACTTTCTTCTAAGCATCAAAGTTTAATCGGAGTAGATATTTGTGCGACTTCAGTAAAGCTAGTTGACATAACTCGGCAGCAAGGCGCTTATCATCTCAAGTCTTATGGTATTGAAAGATTACCTCCAGGGATAGTCGTTGATAAGCTGATTGTAGATACTGAAGCGGCTGGTGATACGATTGCAAGCTTAGCGCGTCGGAACCGAGTTGCAGGCCATGATGCCGCAACGGCGGTATCAGGCTCGTCGGTGATTACCAAGATCATCGACATGGATGCCACTCTAAGCGATGTTGAACGCGAAGCACAAATTCGTCTTGATGCAGATCAATACATTCCTTATCCTTTAGATGAAGTCAATCTGGACTTTGAAGTGCTAGGGCCTTCTATCATTGATGACACTATGGTGCAGGTTTTACTAGCGGCTTCGCGCTCTGAGAACGTAGATCAACGGGTTGATGCCTTGGCTTTTGGTGGCCTAAAAACCAAAGTCATGGACATCGAGTCGCACGCCATCGAGCGGGCTTTCCAGATGATGGCAGATAATTTACCTAATATGCCAGAATTGGTCGCTGTTATCGATATTGGTCATCATCAGACGACCTTATATATCGCTAAGAACCATAAATTTATCTATAGCCGCGAGCAGTTATTTGGTGGGTTGCAGCTGACAGAAGCCATCCAAGAGCGCTACGGATTGTCTTATGAAGAGGCCATGGTCAATAAGCATGAGCGTATGTTGCCTGATGATTATTATCCTGAAGTGCTTACGCCGTTTATGGAAAGTACGGTGCAACAAATCACTCGATCGCTACAGTTTTATTTCTCCTCAAGTCAATATGACCACATTGATCATATTGTGCTCGCTGGTGGCAGTAGCTCCATACCCGGTCTTGCCGGAATGATCCAACAAAAACTAAGTATCGGAGTCACAGTCGCCAATCCGTTTATTAATATGACTATCAGCCCTTATATTGATAGCGAGCAGTTGGCTATCGATGCTCCAAGTCTAATGGCGGCTTGTGGGCTTGCGCTTAGGAGCTTTAACTAATGGCTCGCATTAACCTACTACCATGGCGTTCTGAGGAACGCGCACGCCGAAATAAAGAGTTTTTGACGCTAGTTGCTGCGGTGACGTTACTGGCACTGTTGTCCGCTTTTGCGACTTGGAGCTATTTTAATAACGAGCTAGAAGAGCAGCGTGATGCCAATGATCGCATTACGCAAGAGAACAATCGCTTGGACACGGTATTAGCGGAGATAGATACGCTTGAGCAGCGCCGAGAAGATATTATTTCGCGCATGCAAGTTATTCAAGATCTGCAGGGAAGACGGCCGATTCCAGTACGTTTATGGGATGATGTGGCGAAAGCGATGCCCCCAGCACTCTATCTCAATAATCTAAAGCGTGAGGACGATCTGCTTACCTTTACCGGCTTAGCGGATAACCCGAACGTGGTCTCAAGCTTGATACGTAACTTGGACGACAGTCCCTGGATGGAAAACTCCGCCGTACGCAATATCCAGCAAAACATTAGTGCTTACGAGGCCCCAATGACCTTAAATCAAGCGCCAACCAGTGGTGAGCAGCCTCGTCCAATATACCCTGAGGACAGTTACGTGCAGTTTGTGGTGACCACGCAAGTGCAATCGTCATTAACTGAGCCTACCCAATCGCCAGAGGTAGTCGCTAATGTCGCCGGATCGGGGGACGTCTTATGAACCCTATTCGCAAAAAAAGTCTAATAAAAACCAAAAAAAGCGCAATCAAGGCGCAAGGCCCGCTGAGCTCGCCAAAAAAATCATTCGACTTCAATGATTTTCGTCGCAGCTTTGAGTCACTAGATACCCAAAATTCTGGCAGTTGGCCGCTACCGGTTAAAGTGACAGTGCTATTATTAATTGTTGCCTTTATTGCCGCTATGGCTTGGGCGCTACCGATTAGTAGTAAAATCGATGAGATTAAAGCCAGCGAGAGTGAGCAGCAAACCTTACTTGAGACCTATCGCCAAAAAGAATCACGAGCGCGGCATTTGGACACTTACAAAGCGCAAGTGGCGCAAATGGATACAGAGTTCAATACTTTGCTTGATCAACTGCCTAAAGAGACTCGAGTCTCTGAATTGGTGGAAGGTATCAACATGACCGGAGTAGGCAGTAATATTCGTTTTCAAGATATCTCAGTTGAGCCTGAAATTGAGAATGAGTTTTTTATTGAGCAGCCTATTCGTATTGCCGCTTTGGGCGAGTATCATCAGTTTGGCAGCTTTATCAGTGGTCTTGCTGCCCTTCCGCGTATCATTACTATGCATAACTTTGAGGTGAGTAATCCGCAGCCCACTTTAGAAGCCATTCCAGAGTTGAATTTGGTGTTACAGACCAAGACCTATCGCTCAAAAGAAGTGGCGCCTGAGGATGCTGATGTGACAACGCCTGCTGACGCTGGAGGTAATTGATGATTAAGCCGCTACCCAAACTTACCTTCTTAGCTATGACTACGCTTTTGCTCGGAGGCTGTGCCGATAGAATCGGTTTGGCTGAGCAAGCCATGCAAGACATACGAGCATCGCAGGCGCAAGATATTGAACCCACGCCTAAGGTTTCGCTAGTAGAAGACTTTGTCTATAGCGCAAGTAGTCTACGTAGTCCTTTTTTGCCACCAAGTTTAGTGAACATACAAGGACCGACCACTGCTATCGACGGTATACGTCCTGATATTAACCGTGTCAAACAACCTTTAGAGCAATATGAGATAGCTCAGCTGACTTTTCGCGGTGTTGTAGTCTCTCCTGAAGGGCAAGAGTATGCTTTGATTCAGCGCCCAGATGGGTCTGTTGCTAGCGTTAAAGTGGGTGATTATCTTGGACTTAATGATGGCCGTATTGTTGAGATTACGCCAACGCAGATTAATCTAATTGAAATTGTACCAGACAGCCGCGCAGGGTTTATTGAAAGACCACAGTCGCTGGTCTCTCCTATAAATTAAGATGGTAGATTTTTGAGGAATAAGTAATGACCGTACGTAACAACAAGGCAATGACGATAAGTAGTCGTATTTCCTCTACTTTCGCCGCTCCTGTATTAGCTCTGAGCATCACTGCTATCATGAGCAATGCTTATGCGGTGCAGCGCATCAATGAGGTGTCTGTTGTACAGACGGCTCCAGCAGTGACGCAGCTGCGTTTGGGTTTTAATGAGACTCCAAATGTACCTGCAGCTTATCAGCTTGATAACCCTAGCCGTTTAGTCTTAGACTTTGAACAAGTCCAAAACGGTTTGGCGAGCCGGTTCAGCGATTATAATGTGGGTATAGTCAATGATATTACCACTCTGAGTAATGACAGTACGACGCGCCTTATTGTTGGCTTGAAAAAAAGTGGTGATTATACTACCGCAATCGAAGGCAATGATCTGTTATTGACGATCAATGACCCTGCTCGGCAAGTCATTACTAACGACCCTGTCGCCGATGTGCTCAATAACCAATCAGCAATCATTACTACCACTCCTATCAACAATCCGGTAGTGTCGACCAATGTGGTAGCGACTGGTAACGTTGTAGCCGCGCCGGGGGTTGTACGGCAAACACCGACAAAACCGCAAGTACCTGCTGATACTATGGTTGTCAGAGTCAATCCTTTATTAGACCCCAATCTTGCTTCCTCGCAAGTGAGTCGACAATATAGCTATGATGGTTTGACGGCCTTGAACTTTGCGGCTGGCAGCGCGGGCGGCGGCAATGTCAGTATCACTTTAGCCAATGAAGCCATTCCGGTTGATGTGCAGCGTCAAGGCAATAAACTAGTCGTGCGCTTGACGGGCAGTACTGTACCTAGAAACCTGCTGCGTCGTCTCAATATCAATAGTGGTCTAGTCGCTAGTGTCGATACCAAAAACCAAGGTCAGACCGGTATCATCACTATCAATATGAGTGGCGACTACGAATATCAAGCTTATCAATCGGGCACTCAGCTAAATATCAGCATCACTGAGCCTGAGCTGCTACGTGAGCCGACGCTAGAAGAAAAAGTCTATACTGGCGAAGCGCTCTCTATGGAGTTTCAAGATGTTGAGATTCGTAGTGTCCTTGATATCTTAGCGCAGTTTACTGAGATGAATATTGTTGCTAGTGATTCCGTCGTTGGTAATATCACCTTGCGCCTCATCAACGTGCCTTGGGATCAAGCTTTAGATATTATCTTAAGAAGCAAAAATCTAGGCAAGCGTGAGAACGGTAACGTTATCTTAATCGCGCCGGCGACTGAGCTTGCTGAGCAAGAAGCTCGCGAGCTTGCCGCGCAGCAAACGGTCGACTCGTTCTTACCGTTACGCACGGAGTATATTCGTCTAAGCTATGCCAGAGCTGAAGATGTGTTAAATCTGATCTCCGATGGTAGCGGTCCCTCAAACAGTCGCGGTTCAGGTATCGGCACGACGAATAATATTCAAGACAATAATACTTTGCTCTCTGATCGCGGCACCGTCACGATCGATGAGCGTACTAATACTTTGATTGTCAAAGATGTCGCTGATAGCATTGAGAATATTCGTGAGCTGATTACCAAAATCGATATCCCGGTACGGCAAGTGATGATTGAAGCGCGTATTGTCAGTGCAACCGATAGCTTTAGTAAAGAGATCGGCGTACGTTGGGGGATTTTATCGAGTGGCGCGGCAACCAATCGTAGCTTACTCGTTGGCGGTAGCAATCAGACTTTAGCGGACTTAAAAGATTTCGATGTCGAGACCACGACGATCAATGGCCAGACCGTCTCTTATCCTAGCTATGACATTAGCAGCCCTGATAATTTGAGTGTGGATTTAGGGGTGACTAACCCTGCTGCTGGCAGTATCGCTTTTGGTCTGCTTAGCTTATCGGATGTGATGTTAGATCTTGAGCTATCCGCATTGCAAGCCGACAATCGCGGTGAGGTCATCTCCACGCCGAAGATCTTGACCGCTGATAAGCAAACCGCTAAAGTCTCCTCTGGTACGCAGATTCCTTATCAAGAAGCGGCGGCTAGTGGCGCTACGTCTACTAGCTTTAGAGAAGCGGCGCTGAGTTTAGAGGCCACGCCGAATATTACCCCTGATGGCAAAATCGGCTTACAGCTTCTCATTACCAACGGGACGCCAACAATTATTAATGGCGATGTCGCTATCAATGAAGATTCGATTTCTACCAATGTCATCGTCGAAGATGGACAGACTATTGTATTAGGCGGCGTGTTTAGAAACCGTACTAACAATGGCGTGGATAAAGTGCCGTTCTTAGGGGATTTGCCTTATATTGGCCGCGCCTTCCGCCGCGATGTGCGCAGTAATAATAAAGAAGAGCTGCTGATATTTGTGACACCAAAGCTTATCAATGACGGTATTAGTCGTTTGGATTAGCACGACCAGCCTCCTCAGCAGATATTCAGAAAAATAAAAAGCAAGCTTAAGCGCTTGCTTTTTTTATGTCTTAACAATGCTCAACACGCCCTAGTAATATTTTTGCTGTTAATAATCAAGGTTGATTACTAGCCAGATTATCGATGACGTTGTATGATAGTTAATTTAGCTGAGTAAGTGTTATGTTGGAGGAATTACCGTCGGTATTTATAGTAGGGCCGATGGGTGCAGGAAAGACCACTATTGGCCGTCTGCTTGCCAAACAGCTAGAGCGTGAGTTTGTCGATAGCGACTGGTATATTGAGTCACAAACCGGCGCGGATATTGCTTGGATATTTGCCAAAGAAGGTGAAGCCGGCTTTCGTGAGCGTGAGACTCGCGCCATTGATGAGCTCACCCAAAAGCCGCAAATAGTGCTAGCTACTGGCGGCGGTGCGGTGATGAGTAGCGATAACCGGGCTTTTCTGCATCAGCGCGGTATTGTGGTTTATCTTAATGCCCCAGTCGAGGTGCAAATGGCGCGAACGGCCAAAGACAAGTCGCGACCGCTATTACAACAGCCTAATCCCAAACAAATCCTACAAAATTTGTATCAAATCCGTGATCCGTTGTATCGACAGGTTGCCCACGTTATTTTGCCGACCGGACATACTTATCCACGGCACATGGTCAATCAGCTTTTGCAGCAGCTAGAACGATTTATTACAGCGACAGAGAGCGACAATAAACAATAAAACAGCGTCTCGCTTTTAACATAGGAAGCCTTTATGGCAAAACCACTTCTCAATGATGGTTTGACAGTACAAACCCAAAGTCATGATTATCCGATTATTATTACTGCCAGCCGCGATGATAGTGAAAATACTGCTAGTGCCAGTAATATGGTAAGCAGTATGGCGGAACGGGTTGCGCCGTATATTACCGGTCAGCAAGTATTGATCGTTACCAATGAGACCATCGCGCCTCTATATTTGCAGCCTTTGCAGCAGGAGTTGTCGGTAAGCTTTCAAGTAGCCGTCTGCGTGCTACCCGATGGTGAGCAGTATAAGAATCAACAGTATATCAATCAAATCTATGATGCATTGATGGCGCAGCATTTCAATCGTGACGTGACTTTGATTGCGCTTGGTGGCGGCGTAATTGGCGATATGACAGGTTTTGCCGCTGCCAGCTTTATGCGCGGAGTGAATTTTATTCAGATACCGACGACTTTGCTGGCACAAGTGGATTCAAGCGTTGGTGGTAAAACCGGTATCAATCACCCGCAAGGCAAAAACATGATCGGCGCTTTTTGGCAGCCGCAGATGGTACTTGCTGATATGAATACGCTACAAACCTTGCCGGCGCGCGAGCTCTCGGCAGGTATCGCGGAGGTCATTAAGTACGCGCTGATTATGGATAAGGAGTTTTTGACTTGGCTTGAGCAGAACCTGCCGGCGATGATGGCGCTAGATCTTGAGGTGCTTGGTATAGCCGTTAAACGCTGCTGCGACTATAAAGCGCAAGTGGTGGCGCAAGATGAGAGAGAGTCAGGCGTGCGAGCGCTGTTGAACTTTGGCCATACCTTCGGTCATGTGATCGAAACGCATGAAGGCTATGGTGAGTGGCTGCACGGAGAAGCGGTAGCTGCTGGCATGGTTCAAGCCGCTATGATGTCACAAAAGCTTGGTTGGCTGACTGAGCAAGATACTGATCGGATAAAACATATTTTGACCCTTGCCAACCTTCCTATCACTCCGTCTGCTATCTCAGTAGCAACCGCTTTAAACCTTATGGGTCACGATAAAAAAGTCAAAGGTGGCAAGATTCGGCTTATTTTACTCAAGTCGCTAGGCGAGGCGGTATTGACCGATGATTTTGATGAGAGACTATTGATAGAGGTTTTATCCCAATCCAACTCATAAAGCGGTATACTATTAGCATAGATCACTGATATCTATGACTTTTTATAGTATTTTTGATCTATTACCTTGTTCACCTATTCACGGTTAATGCCGACATTTATATTGACAACCTATATTACCAAGGAAATTCTTCATGGCAGAATCGCATGCATCGACACCTTCTGCGAGCCGATCCTATCGTCGCCAAGCGCTTATATGGCTGATGATGGCTTTGTTACTTGGAGTAGTGACCGCATTGGTTTGGATGTTTAGTCAGACATCGGCTATCGGCGCTCAAATTGAGAATGCACCGCTTTCAACGCCGCAAGTCACCGTCGATGAACTCAAGCAGCCGTTATCCATCGAGTCTTTGCACGAGCTTGATACCGATGTTCAGCCCATTGATTTTGAAGCAACCGTTCGCGACTTACGCAATTATCCTGCTGAATTCAAGGACAAACGTTATCTATCAGCCAATAAAGGTAAATGGACGGTACAGGTGATGAATGTGGCCGAAAACGACGTCATCGTTAGCTATTTAGAAGGCCGTGAAGATCGTGAGAAGTTTGCTTATTTCCGTTATCTTGATGAAAATAAGCAGGTACGCTATATGTTGACTTACGGCATCATGAGCAGCCCGCAAGAAGCAGTAGGCGCGGCTAAACTTATAGACTTCGGCCTGCCAGCTGACGTACGAGTGCTGCCAGAGGAGATTAATCGCTACGTCAGTATCATTGATAATTATGAGCGGCCAGGACCGATTAAAGATCTTAGCACCAGACGCGCGCGTTCCGTGAAGCTAAAGCGTACCCAACGTGAAGTGCCCGTACGTCAACAACCAAAAGCTACCGAAAATAATGACGCCACTATGGATAACAATATCTCTGCGGATACTATCAGGGAGAGAGCAGAGCGTAACATGGCAAATGACCAAAATGATTCAAATGCAAATAGTCAGGCAGAGAGTATTCGTCAGTCTGAGGACACTTCAGCAACTCTATCTGTCAATGAAGAGCGCTCATTCGACTCTGATAGCGAAAATACTACCCAAAAATCAAACAATACTCGCAGAACAGACTCTGAAATCAAAAGACCACCAGCGGTAACGGCGCCTAAACCGCCTGCTAGTAATAACACGAGTACTCCACCGAAAGCTAACAATAATGCTGCGATTAACTCTGCTAATACCACAAATGGCGCAGCAAATAATAGCGACAGCATGAAAGAGCTCATTCAAGAGAGGAGCAATTAAATAAGACAGCTATGTCTTGTGAATACAAAAAATTAATTATAGATGTAAGCGGGATAGGTCAAATAAATAACTAGATTTTTGCTTAAATATTATCTATGATTAGTACCTGTGCCGATTTGTACGATTATCGTAAACTTGTGACTAATCTTATAAATCAAATGTTTGCTTACACAGTATCTTATCAAACGAGAACAAGAGATTGTTTTGCAAATATCATCAGCTTTATAATTGGTTTTGACGGTTTGTTATAAAAAGTTTACAAAATAATAAGTTTAAAAATCGCCATTACATTGCTACCGCTTAGATGGCTACTATGTCAGTTACTATGAGCTATTTATTGTAAAGGTTGTACAAGCCTTAGTAGCTGCCACCTCAAATGGTTGTCATAATTCAATCACAGCTTTAACCGTACCGTTATTTGCTATTGCAATAAATACTCAACTTACTACTTAGGGATAAGTCGTCGACGAAGATGAGCGTTGAATTGACGCCCTAATAAAAGCTTGCTTAAACGATTTTGAGCATCTTTCGCGGTTTAAACCGTTCATAGCGGGCTCTATTAATCCGCTTAAATAAATATATTAGCACAAAGTTTGATAAATTCTATTTTAATTATATTTTTATTTGCAGTGCTGCGTTTAGTGTTCGCATTGGATACCAGTCGCCCGTTCACCCAAAAGGATAAACCATGTCAATGATCTCCTCGCATAGCCATCTAGCGACTCCAGATGATTTCTCCGATAACTGTGGTTTTGGTTTGATTGCTCACATTGAGGGACAAGCCAGTCACGATCTAGTCAAGACTGCTATTCATAGTCTCAGTTGTATGACCCATCGCGGCGGTGTGGCAGCAGATGGCAAAACCGGCGATGGTTGCGGATTATTGCTCGCGACGCCAAAAGCGTTTTTTCAAACGATTGCCTCTGAGCAAAAGCTGTCTATCAGTGAGAATTTTGCAGTGGGTATGGTGTTTACCCATTTAGATAGCGACAAAGCGGCCTATAGCCAGCAAGTGTTAAACGAAGAGATTATGGCTCAAGGGTTAGAAGTCGCAGGCTGGCGCGAAGTGCCTTTAGATCTGAGTATCGTCGGTGACATTGGCCGTGAGACCTTGCCTGATTTTAAGCAAGTATTCGTCAACGCTGCTGACGATCTGGCCGCAGATGATTTCAACCGTAAGCTGTTTGTTGCGCGTAAAAAAGCCGAGCAGCGCTTAAGCGATGACGAGCTGTTTTATGTCTGCTCACTGAATTGCCAGACCATTATCTATAAAGGTTTGGTGATGCCGTCTGATTTGCCTGCTTTCTTTTTAGATTTGCAAGATGAGCGGCTAGCCTCACACATTGTGGTCTTTCATCAGCGTTTCTCGACTAATACCTTACCGCGTTGGCCTTTAGCGCAGCCGTTTCGCTACCTTGCCCATAATGGCGAGCTCAATACCATTACCGGTAATCGCAACTGGTCTGAGGCGCGTACGCCTAAGCTTAAATCAGATAAATTGCCAAACTTAAACGAGCTGACCCCGCTAGTGAATAGCACAGGTTCGGACTCTTCAAGCCTTGATAATATGCTTGAGGTACTTGTCTCAGGCGGGATGAACTTGTTTCATTCGATGTCAATATTAGTACCGCCTGCTTGGCAAAATGTCGATAGTATGGACATGGATCTACGCGCGTTTTATGAGTTTTACTCACAGCATATGGAGGCATGGGATGGACCAGCAGGTTTAGTGATTCAAGATGGTCGTTACGCGGTGTGTATGCTTGATCGTAATGGCCTGCGTCCATCACGTTGGGTCACTACCAAGAACGGCTATATCACCGTTGCCTCTGAGATTGGCGTTTGGGATTATGCACCAAAAGACGTACTTGCTAAAGGCCGCGTTGGTCCAGGACAAATGCTAGTGATCGATACCATGACCGGACAAATCATGGATACGAATACTATAGCGACCCTGCTCAAAAAAGCCCATCCGTATCGTAAGTGGCTGCGTGAACAGGCCACGCGTATACGTGATGATGAGCGCATTGAGGAGCAAATAGCGAGCGAAGCTTACCGCGGTGATAGTCTAAAAGCGCTACAAAAAATGTATCACATCACCAATGAAGAGCGTACTGAAATCATCCGCCCCAATGCCGAAAACGGTCAAGAGCCCGTCGGCTCTATGGGCGATGATACGCCGATGGCAGTGTTATCGCAGCAGATCCGCCACGTAGGAGATTTCTTCCGTCAGCAGTTCGCGCAGGTGACTAACCCGCCAATTGATCCGCTACGTGAGTCCATTGTCATGTCGCTACAGACTTGTTTGGGCGCGCAGACGAATATATTTGCGCCCTCAGCTAATGATGCGCACCGGATCATCTTATCCTCGCCAGTACTATCTGCTAGCAAGATGCAGCAGATCGAAGCCTTGGATGATGACGCTTTTAAAATGGTACGTATTGATCTCAATTATCCACGTGATCAGTCACTAGATGACGCGATTCTGACTATTTGCCAGCAAGTCGCTACGGCCATTCGTAGTGGTCATTCGCTGATTGTGTTATCAGACAAAAACATTGATGCCGATAAAGTCCCTGCCAATGCCATTATGGTTACGGGCGCAGTGCATCATTATCTGATCGCTGAGGGCATTCGTACCGATGCCAATCTGATTATCGAGACGGGTCTGGCGCGCGATTCACACCAAGTAGCGGTGTTGATCGGCTTTGGGGCGACCTGCGTTTATCCGTACTTGGCTTATGATGTCATCGGTGACTTGGTTGCAACAGGCGAGCTATTAGGCGATCCTATTCAAGCAAGGGTTAATTTCCGTAAAGGCTTAGATAAAGGCTTATTGAAGATTCTCTCGAAAATGGGTATCTCAACAGTAGTGTCATATCGCGGCGCGCAGTTATTTGAAGCGGTCGGTCTGTCTGAGGAAGTGGTTAATCTCTGCTTTAAAGGGGTACAAAGCCGAATCAAAGGCGCGACTTTCGCAGATTTAGCCGCTGACCAAGCACAATTAGCCGCAAATGCTTTCAAACGCCGCGCGCCACTCGATCAAGGCGGCCTGCTCAAATTTGTCTTTGACAAAGAGTATCATGCCTTTAATCCCGATGTGATTAATAGCTTGCATACCGCGGTGCGCACCGGTGACTATGACAATTATCGCAATTATGCTGATTTAGTGAACAGCCGCCCTGTTGCTACATTACGCGACTTATTGGCGCTAAAGACTGATAACGCTATCGATGTCAGTGAAGTCGAGGATATGAAAAATATCCTATCGCGCTTTGATTCTGCGGGTATGTCATTAGGCGCTTTATCGCCTGAGGCGCATGAGTCGATAGCGATGGCGATGAACACGATTGGTGGGCGCTCAAACTCGGGCGAGGGCGGCGAAGATCCAGTTCGTTACGGCACGCTGCGTAACTCAAAAATCAAACAAATTGCCTCGGGTCGTTTTGGCGTAACCCCTGCGTATTTGCGCTCAGCGGAGGTCATGCAAATCAAAGTCGCTCAGGGTGCTAAGCCGGGTGAGGGCGGTCAGCTGCCAGGCGGTAAGGTCAATGCTCTTATTGCACGATTACGTTATTCGGTGCCAGGAGTGACACTAATTTCACCGCCACCGCATCATGATATTTATTCTATCGAAGATTTAGCCCAGCTGATCTTCGATCTCAAACAAGTCAATCCTGATGCACTAGTTTCAGTCAAGCTCGTTTCGCGTCCGGGGGTCGGTACGATCGCTACTGGCGTTGCCAAAGCTTATGCTGATTTAATTACCATCTCAGGCTATGATGGCGGCACCGCGGCATCGCCCCTGTCTTCTATTCATCATGCCGGCTCACCATGGGAGCTAGGTCTAGCTGAGACTCATCAATCGCTACGCGTCAACGGTCTACGCGACAAAGTACGTATCCAAACCGATGGCGGTCTCAAGACAGGGCTTGATGTGGTAAAAGCCGCTATCTTAGGTGCAGAGAGCTTCGGATTTGGTACCACGCCGATGATTGCCGTAGGTTGTAAATATCTGCGTATCTGTCACTTAAATAACTGCCCGACAGGGGTTGCCACCCAAAAAGCTAAACTGCGCGATGAGCATTATATTGGCGAGGCGGAGATGCTCATTAACTTCTTTAAATTTGTCGCCACCGAAACCCGTGAATGGCTCGCGGTGCTCGGTGTGCGCAGTATGGAGGAGCTGGTCGGACGTACGGATCTGCTTGAGATACTAGAAGGTAATACTGATAAGCAGCGCCATTTGGATCTGACGCCACTGCTGTTTAGCCATCCTGCAAGCAGTGGCAAACCGCAGACTTGTCAAGTTGAGCGCAATGAGCCGTTTGACAAAGGCTTACTCGCTGAGCAAATGATCAGCGATATGATGCTCACTATTCGCCAAGGCTTAGGCGGTGACTACAGCTATTACGTCGGCAACTGCGATCGCTCTATCGGCGCGCGGATATCTGGTGAGATTGCGCAGCATTGGGGTAACCTTGGTATGAGTGATATGCCTATCAAGCTGCATCTCACCGGTACTGCAGGTCAGAGTTTGGGCGTATGGAACGCCGGCGGCCTGCATATCGAGCTTGAGGGTGATGCCAACGATTATGTCGGTAAAGGTATGGCAGGTGGCGAGATTGTTATCTACCCGCCAAAAGACTCTAACTTTGCCGCTAAAGATACCGCTATCATTGGTAATACCTGTCTATATGGCGCGACGGGCGGTAAGTTATACGTAGCAGGTACGGCAGGCGAGCGCTTTGGCGTACGTAACTCAGGGGTTCATGCGGTTGTAGAAGGTACAGGCGATCACTGCTGCGAATATATGACCGGTGGTATCATCACTGTACTTGGAAAAACGGGCCTGAATTTTGGTGCTGGTATGACGGGTGGTTTCGCTTACATACTCGATATGGAAGGCGACTTCTTTGATCGCTGTAATCACGAGTTGATCGATCTAAACCGTATCTCTAGCGAGCAGACCGAAGCGCATCGTATTTATTTGCATCAAGTGATTGAAAACCATGTGGCTAAGACCGGCAGCGCTTGGGGTCAGACGATTTTGGCAGATTTTGATTATTACGTGCGCAAGTTTTATTTGGTTAAGCCAAAAGCAGCTAGTATTGCCAATTTACTCAATACCACGATGGCAGATCCGCAGTAGCGTATCAGAACCGCTGCGCTTTATATGCGCAAATGCTTTAAGCAGGTCAGTGATGCTGCGAGCTCATAAAGACACGATTCTGTATTGAGAAGCTGGTCTTTATCGTTCATCACTACCCACTATCAAAGAGATTATGATTATGGCAAAACGTTTAGAAAATAGCTTTCAGTTTTTGGATGTTCCCAGACTTGAACCGCTAAAAAAAGACATCGTCACTCGCGCGACTGAGTTTGTAGAGATTTACACGCCCCAAGATACTGAGTTGGTAGCCAACCAAGCGCATCGTTGTCTTGAATGTGGTAATCCTTATTGCGAATGGAAATGCCCGGTACATAACTACATTCCCAATTGGCTAAAGCTGGCAACCGAAGGACAGATTTTTCAAGCGGCTGAATTATGCCATCGCACTAACACTTTGCCTGAGGTTTGCGGCCGCGTCTGTCCGCAGGATCGTCTTTGTGAAGGCGCTTGTACCTTGAACGACGGCTTTGGCGCGGTGACTATCGGCAATGTCGAAAAGTATATTAACGATACCGCTTTTGCCTTAGGCTGGCGTCCTGATATGTCTAATGTCGTCTGGACGGATAAAAAAGTCGCGATTATCGGCGCAGGGCCAGCAGGGTTAGGCTGCGCTGATATCTTAGTCAGAAATGGCGTCAAGCCTATTGTCTTTGATAAGCGTCCTGAGATCGGCGGACTACTCACCTTTGGTATTCCTGAATTCAAAATGGAAAAAGACGTCATGCGCAATCGACGCACCATCTTTGAAGATATGGGCATTGAGTTTCGTCTTAATACTGAAATCGGCACTGATGTCACTATCGATGAGCTGATGGACGATTATGATGCGGTGTTTATGGGGATGGGCACTTATACTTATATGCGTGGCGGCTTTGCTGGCGAAGAACTTGAAGGCGTCTATGATGCGCTTGATTTTTTAATTGCCAATGTTAATCGCTGCAATGATTGGGAAAAAGACCCGACCGAATACATCGATCTGAAAGGTAAAAAAGTGGTGGTACTGGGTGGCGGCGATACGGCGATGGACTGTAACCGTACGAGTATTCGCCAAGGTGCGGAGCGCGTGGTCTGCGCTTATCGCCGTGATGAAGAAAATATGCCAGGTTCGCGCCGTGAAGTGGTCAATGCGCGTGAAGAAGGGGTTGAGTTCTTATTCAATCGTCAGCCGACTGAGATCATTGGTCTCAATGGTAAGGTCAATGGGGTTAAAGTAGTGACTACGCAGTTGGGCGCGCCGGACAATCGTGGTCGCCAGCGCCCTGAGCCGATTGCTAATTCAGAAGAGATCATCGAGTGCGATGCAGTGATTATGGCCTTTGGTTTTCGTCCGAGTCCTGCCGATTGGTTCGATAGCCAGCAAGTCGCGATGGATGCTTCAGGTCGTGTGGTGGCTGTCGAGGATCAGACCTATAAGTTTCAGACTAACAACCCCAAAATATTTGCCGGTGGCGATATGGTGCGTGGCTCTGACTTAGTCGTTACCGCGATATGGGAAGGCCGAGAAGCCGCTGAAGGTATTTTAGATTATTTAGACGTTTAAAAAGTAAAGATCAGATATAAAATAAGTTTTTTAAACGCTATTGATAATATAAATAACGTCTTTTAAACGCGCACAAGTTTTAATTTTTATATTCTATGCTAGCATGTTTATATCCATAACGCCTTTTGTCCAGTAATGGATAACAGGCGTTTTTTATTATATTAATAAGAGTGTTGTTCAGTGAAATCGTCCCTTTGGCAGCGTATTAGTGCGCCATTCGTTGAGCCTTATGCACGGTACTTGCATGCCGATGTTTTGCATGCCATGCGCTTAGGTGTGGCGGTATTGACCGCTTTGCTGCTCAATAATCTGACCAACTTACCCCATGGTGAGTGGACGACTATCACCGTGTTTGTGATTTTGGGTTTGCTGCAATATCAAGGCGCAATCTATACCAAGGCCAAAGAGCGTATCTTAGGAACCATACTTGGGGTGGTAGTAGGTTTAGGGTTTATTTGGCTGAGCAAAGACATCGGTGAGTGGATATGGCTTTACTACCTATCGATAGGGGTAATTAGCGGGATTATAGGCTACGTCGCGGTCAAGCAGCTAGGCTACATCGGACTGCTTACCGGTATTACCATGTTGATGATTGTCTCAAGCCCTGATCAGAGTAATATCGGCCAAGACGGCTTATATCGCGCTTTTAATATCTTAATTGGCGCAGGCGTTGCAGTAGCCGCCACGCTGATTTTGCCACTGAAATCGACGCTGATGTGGCGGTTTTTATTGGCTAATAATTTAGAGTCTTGTAGTAATCTCTATGCTGGGGTCGGTGATCATATCGATGCCGAGAGCCTAACCGATAGACCTTTTCAGTATGCTGAGGTGACAAGCTTACCTGATCTTATTCATCCGACTTATCCGGCTAGGAGCGCTATCCCTGATGTCCCTGTCAACAAGGCGCTGATTAAAGAGCTACAAAAGATTAATAAGCGCCTGCTAGCCGTGCGGCCCCATATGGCAGCAACCGCTAGCGAGTCTGGTATTGACAAAGAAACCCTTGAGACCATCCAGCGCTCACATCGGAATATCATTGGTACTATTGATTTGTTGTTAAGTGCGGCGCCCCGCTTAGCCAATATCGAGATCGACGAGGACAATCACATCCTGCTGATGCATTATCAGCACGAGTTGACCCACGCGATGCAGCATATGGCGGCCGTACTACGCAGTCCAAGCGATGAGGTGTTTCGCCCGATTACTCGCATCAAAGTGATTGAATATCCAAGCGTGCAGCATCTCGCCTTTGAATGGCAAGGCTATTTTTGGTTAACGCAAACCTTGCAAGCGCAGTTGCAGCGGCTTAGTGATCTATTACAAACCACTAATTCGCAGTGGTATTCAGCCTCTGGTCTGAGATATCAACGCCGCGAACAGCATAGAATGAGAGAGCAAGGTCATGAGACGGACTTGCACTTATAAGCAATGTACAACAGACACTAAGCTCAAAGAATAAAAAAACGCTAACGATTAAAGTTAGCGTTTTTATTATTTATGATCAACTTTTTTATTTAACGACTTGTCTTTAGCATATCCCAATACTGCTGATACACTTGCAGTGCTTCATCACCGACATCTTCTTGGAATTCGGCTTTAGCAAGTACTTCTTTAGACGGATAAATCGTTGGGTTATTACGCACGCTCTCGTCCATCAACTCACGCGCTGCTAAGTTAGGCGAAGCATAACCAATCTCTTCGCTAACGATTTTGGCATTTTCAGGCTGCAAGAGATAATCGATAAATTGATGCGCAGCGTCGACGTTTTTAGCATTTTTTGGAATGACAAAGTTATCCATCCACAGTATCGCGCCCTCAGTTGGATATTTATAAACTAAGCTCGTTAGACCTTCGTCATTCGCCATCACCGCTTCACCGTTCCAAGTCATCCCTAGATTGGTCTCGCCTTCGATATAAGGGATACGGGTGGCGTCTGAATTAAAGGTTTTGACATTGGGCATGATAGTGGTGAGCTTATCATAAGCCGCCTTAATCTCGTCAGGATTTTTACTATTGCCAGAATAGCCTAGAGTCAACAGCGCCATACCGAATACTTCGCGCATGTCATTCATCAGCATCACCTGATTCTTGTACTCAGGACGCCACAAGTCATCCCAGCTATTGACCGTCGCCGGATCAACCGCGTCACCGTTAATCGCAAGGCCCGTGCTGCCCCACATATAAGGGATAGAGTATTTATTATCGGGATCGACTTTAGTATTAGTAAAGGAGGTATCCAAATTGCTAAAGTTGCTCAGCTTTGATTGATCAATCTCTTGCAATAGCCCTTCGTTTGCCATTTTTTCGACATAATAAGTAGAAGGCACGGCAAGATCATACTGGCTTGAATCATCGAGTAATTTAAGCTTGGCATACATCGCTTCGTTAGAGTCAAAAGTGGTGTAATTGACCGAAATGCCGGTCTCCTTCTCAAAGCCATCAAGGATCTCTTGCGGCATGTACTCTGACCAGTTATACAAGTTCAGGGTGACTTCGCTATCAGCCGCGCCTTCGACTGCTGAATTATCAGAGTTGCTACAGCTTGCTAGTGCTAAGCCTACGGCTATGCTAAGCAATAGTTTTGGCATAATTGTTACAACCGAGCGAGTGGCAGGATTTGCAGAAAATCCGTGTAATGATGGGCTCAAAATATCTCTCCTAAAATAAATATAAGTCAGTAATGCCTATTTATATCTTTATGGTTATGATTTAGCCTGATTTAAAGGCCATTGTCAAAATCAGCTCGCTCTAATAGAGAATAATAAACTAAGGGTAGCTAGGTTAATGCGCGCTGTAAATAATGCTAGGTATGCTATGATTGCTAAAATTTATGTCAGCACCGATAAAACGTCCAATATTAACTATCATAATATAACAAAGGATAAAATGATGACTCAGATGGCTATACCCAAACTTCTTATTGATAAAGTAGTCCTCGTCACCGGTAGTAGCCGGGGCCTTGGAGCTCAAATCGCTCAGCAAATGGCTGCTGCTGGCGCTCATGTCTGTGTCAATTATCTAAACAATGAAAAGGCGGCCGAGCAAGTCGTTACCGATATCAAAGCCGCTGGTGGCCAAGCTTTTGCTTATCAAGCGGATGTCACTGAGCTAGAAGAAGTGCAAGCGATGGCGCAAGCAGTGATTAAACATTTTGGCCGCCTTGATGTATTAGTCAATAATGCCTTGCCTCATTATCAATTTGACCCTAGCGCTGACAATACCAGTATCGAGACTGTCGAGTGGTCGCATTTCTCTCAGCAGATTGACGGCATCGTCAAAGGTGCGGTCAACACTGTACAAGCGGTGTTACCACAGATGAAAGCGCAGCAAATGGGTAAGATTATCAATATCTCAACCAACCTAATCTACAACCCTGTAGTGACTTACTATGATTACACTACCGCCAAATCTGCGCTAGTAGGGCTCACTCGCAACCTAGCCAGCGAGCTTGGACCGCACGGTATTCGCGTTAATTTATTAGCAGGCGGGCTACTAAAAACCACTGACGCCAGTAGGTTAACGACTGAGGAGGTGTTTGATTATATCGCCACCACTACGCCGCTGCGTCAGGCGACCTCGGTTGCCGACTTTGCCAACTCAGTATTGCTAATGGCTTCAGATTTGAGCGCCGCTATAACCGGTCAGTCCATCGCCGTTGATGGCGGTTTGACCATGCCCTAGAGCTTGAGGGTGATAAATATAATAAGAAGAATATTAAGATAAGAGAGATGATATGAACAACCAAAAACGCGCAGGAATCATAACCGCTCTAATCGGGCTAGTCGCTTTAATTGTCTTACTAAACGCTAGTACTTCTGCGTCTATTATTAATTGGCCAATGGAAGCTTACTTAGGGACGGTCTTCACGATTGGATGGATGACGGGCGTGCCTGACTTTTTAGCTTATATTTTAGCAATTGTGGTTTTTGTGGTTGTCATTGGCGTTTGTTATAAATTGGGCAGTTGGCTTTATAAGATAATGTCAGCGAAAGGGTAGTTGTTCAGAGCGTGGCGTGAGTGTGTATGCTTGATTAACCGCATATAAAAAGACAAAAAATATTAAAAATGGCCTCAACATCGCCTTCTTTAACAGATAGAAATATGCAGGTTATAGGCCATCTTTCTTTAATGGTTTAGCTCGGCGCTTGTCCCTCGCGCAAAAGCAGAGCATAGCTTTCCCTTTGCAGACGGGCAAAGCAGTGCTTTGCTATTTCCGTCCTCACGCACAGCTCTCGGCTTCTTTAAGACGCCAAATCCAAACGCTCAAGCACCGCTTGAATGCCGCGCTCCTCAATAGTGCCCGTGACAAAGTCAGCGCGTGCTATTAAGGCAGGCTGCGCATCGCCCATCGCCACCGCGAAGCCAACCAGATCAAACATCTCTAAATCATTAAAACCGTCACCAAACGCCATACAGTCACTAGCATCAACGCCGTAATGCTGACAGACATCCAAAATACCGCGCGCTTTTGAGGCTTCAATCGGTAAGATATCTGCACCCGTATTGTGCCAATGCACAAGCTTGAGATCGTACTTGGCAAAGTCCACCTCTTGCATCTTCTCTTGCTGATTATTAAAAAATACTGAGCACTGATAGACTTCACTAGTCTGGTGATAAAAGGGATCGACGATAGAGTTTGGCGTACGCGCATTAAACTCACGCAAGCGCTCATTTTCACCTGACCAGGCGATATGGGTCGCTGAATCAAACTTGTGTATCAAATCGCTGGCTTGGCATAGCTCTACAATTTTGGTTGTTTGTTTATTCGACAAGGGATAGTGACTGATTCTATTATGATTATCAAAACTATATTGACCATTCATACAGATGATCGAATCGAGTACGTTGGCCTCTAGTAGCACCAAAATATCAGGCGGCAGTATCGCTTTTGAGCGCCCTGTCGAGATGACGAGTTTGACATCAGACTGAGCTAGCGCTTCAAGCGTCGCTTGATTATGCTTAGCTATAATGCCTTTACGGCTGAGCGTGTCATCGATATCAAAAAAGATGATCTTGGGTGTCGGGATTTTACTCGTCGCCCGCGCACCGCTGGCTTTGAATTCGGTAAACATAGCTATCCTTGTCTTACTTAAATTTGCATTCTTTTAAGCTTCTTTATCTAACTGCGCTAAAAACTCATTGGCATTTTTTAGGTGCTCTTTTTGCTGAGATTTATCCATCTTATCCCACATCGACAGCAGCATACCGATACGCGGGTTCTTTGCAAAAAAGTCGCGATGTACATGCATAAAGCGCCAAAACAGTCCGTCCCAAATAGCCGCCCATTCGAGTAGCTCGCCTTTGGACTTGGTCTGATAATCACTCATTTTATTAACGTAATTACTACCACTGATATAGGGTTTCGTCGCCATCAGACCACCATCGGCGAACTGACTCATGCCATAGATGTTGGGCACCATCACCCAATCATAGGCGTCGATAAATAGCTCCATAAACCACTGGTAGACCTCATCAGGGTCAAACTCACAGAGCAGCATAAAGTTGCCAAAGATCATGAGGCGCTCGATGTGATGCGCATATCCTGTTTTCAGCACTTTTTTAATCGTCGTATCGATCGGCTCAATGCCAGTATCACCGGTATAAAAACTTGGCGGTATTTTGCGCGTAAAGCCCCAAAAGTTACTGCTGCGCTGTTTGCGTCCAATATACTCGTAGAGTCCGTACATAAACTCGCGCCAGCCAATAATCTGGCGGATAAAGCCCTCTAACGAGTTAATCGGAATATCGTATTCCTCGCTAACCTCAAGCGTACGCGTCACTACTTGCTCAGGGGTGAGCAGACCCGTATTAAGCATGGGCGTCAATATACTATGATGCAAGACATGCTCGCTTGCGACGATAGCGTCTTCATATTTACCAAAGTCTTTAAAGCGTGTCGCTAAAAAGTCCTCAAGCCACACTTCCGCCTCGTCATGAGTGGTCGGATAGCGAAAATCAGGATTCGCCTCGCCATAATGGCTGCCAAAATTGTCCTCAACGTAGCTTATCGCTTCCTCGTACCGCTCAGTTAACTTAGGAAACTTGATCGCAGGCGGCGTCTCTTTACGTGGGTATTTTTTACGGTTGTCCTCATCAAACGACCACTGTCCGCCGATAGGCTCATCGTCTTCATTAACGAGTATCTTTTCACGCTTGCGCTGCTCTATATAGAAGTCATGATGGAACAGGCGGTTGTCGCGAAAAAACTCGCAATAGACAGGTAGAGGGTTTAAAAACATCGGCGTCGGTGAACAATCAAAGTCAATATTAGCGTCCAGTACGGCCTGCTGCACGTACATACGCAGCCAGTCATCAACCAGATCAATACAATAAATTTTTGCAATAGCAGCATCGTTTTTGCTGCTGACAAAGCTCGCAACCAGCTTGCGGCAGTCGCTATACTCATGGCTTGATTCGATGTAGTGTACGGTTTTGCCCGCGTCCTTTAGAGTTTGCTCATAAGCTTTCATACTCGCGCGGTGCAGTACTAGCTTTTGCTTATGAAAGGGATACTGAGTAAAGTATAAATCCTCTTCAATTAGGTAGCACACGTCCTGCCAAAGGCTCACGTTGGCAAACAGCTGATGCGGGAAGATTAAGCTGACTTTTTTACTCATAAGTTAAGCTTATATTAACTAAGACAACTCATTATAAATGAGCTATTGCCGTGTTGTAAGGTAGGGTTGTGTTACTGATTAAGTGCTAAAACGCTACGTAAGATTTTATTGTTGCCCATAACCGAAAAGACTTTTGTTTTAGACGCTCTATAAATCACATGGCAAAACCACCATATACGTAAGCACTAAACCGAGTATGAATAACAAAAATGAGAGCGAGCCAATGACCACAGCGACCAACGACACAAGCCAGCGAGAGCGCGACGATGATTTATTTAGCATCACGCCACGTCACCCTGATAGTCGCCTTGAGGCGGATTGGTTGTTTCTGTATAACAAGTTGCCGCCTGATCAATGGTTTGGTGCAGATTACGCCTACAAGACCTCAGGCTGGCTAAAAGTGCATACCAATATACGCAAACGCCAACGTATATTGATGCAAATCAGTGACGCCTATCAAAACGGCGAGTTTGATTGGGCAGAGTATCGCTCGCAAATCCTTAAACGCATCAATATGCATATCCTAAAGTTGCATCAGCATCATGGGGTAGAGGACGAAGGATTCTTCCCTGAGTTTGTCAGTATGTACCCCAAGCTTGCGCCTGCCTTTGAGATACTGGGTAAGGATCACGACTATCTCAACGCGCTGCTTGATGAATTGCAAATTCAAAACGATGCGCTGGCAAGAAGTGAGGTAGAGGATAAGGCGCTGGCTAAGGAATTGCACGACACGCTAGTCAAAGTGACCGATTTACTGCAGCAGCATCTGACCGATGAAGAGGATTTAGTCATTCCTATATTGGGGCTGAGGCAGAGTTAGGGGTGATTTATCACTTTTAAAGTGTGTTCTACGTATCTTTTCAAGATGCTACTAACTCAATCGGTGCGTGAAACGTATTCTACGGTAATTTAGTTTTTTAAACCAAAATCCATATTTTAAGACACAAATTGAATAAGGCTTCTGTCGTTGTTAAAATTAACATATTTTGAATCGATGGCTAATATTTTTTGTTCAATTTCATGCTCTGAAAGATGCTGCAATATCGTATGGTTTGGAACTTGAGACTTCAACTTATCAACTAAGTTAGATAAGACAACCCAGTTTTCGGTGTTATTGTTTTCTTTAGATATTTGGATAACCGTTTTATCAACTATATCAATAAAGAGGGGAAAGTTGAATTTTCTGACAAACATATGGCTGTCTTCGATTTTGCATTCAAACTTAACTAGTTTTTTTAATAGTCCTGACAGCTTGGCTCGTCCATACGTTCGGGTGTCAAAGTCTGGTCTAACGTTATTAATATAATTGCCTATTATCGCTAAACTCGCCCAACCTTCATCATCTGAATTGTCTTTAATAGCTTTATAAATTAAATTAAGAGTAGGGATATCAATATCAGAGTTTTTACTGTCAGTTGAGCTTGATTGCACACCTGCTAATTTGCTCTCACTTCTGATTTTATCTGAGCTAACTTGAGAAGCTGTTTCGCTTGCTATTGATATTTTATTTTCAGAGTCAGTTAGTAAATTTTCAACATAAATAAATTTATCACAAGCATTCACGAATGATTTAACAGTACTTTTTTTCCCAAACCCATAGACAAGCAAGCCGCTTTCACGAATGCGAGAGGCAAGTGGAGTGAAATCACTATCACTTGAAACTATACAGAAACCATCGACATCTCCTGCATACAGTATATCCATAGCATCAATAACTAATTTCATATCGGTAGCATCTTTTTGAGCAACATAAGCAAACTGTTGCACAGGTGTGATAGCGTTTGGCAATAACTTATCTCGCCACGATTGAAGTGCTTCTACACTCCAATCACCATAGATACGTTTGACACTAGCAATGCCATATTTTGCAATCTCTTCTAAGATAGGCTCTATACTGCGATGTGATGAGTTATCAGCATCGATTAATACGGCAAATTTTTTCATCAACCAACCTCAACCCCAGTCACATTCTGAAAACCTCTAGGCAGTTGCCCACCGCGATTACCACGCGTTCCCGTATAATTCGCTAAGTCCATCGGCTTTAAGGTCACATGACGTTTGCCAGCAGTAATCACTAAGCTGTCCTGCAAGCTGAGCGGCGTAATCGCTAACACTTCTTCATCGCCTTTAAGCGTAATCATCTTATTACCTTTGCCGCGCGCTTGCTCGGGCAGATCATCGAGCGCAAATATCAGCAAGTAACCTGCATTCGTCACCACAGCGACATTATCAGGGGCAGCTTTATTGGTACTATCACCGTCTTCAGTGTTAGCGCTATTCTCTATTGCTGCATCGATACGAACGACAGGCAACAACTTGCTATCCGTCGCTAGAGTGATGATTTTCTTACCTGCTTTTTGGTTACTATCAAGATTACCAATAGTATTGATAAAGCCATAACCTGCGGAACTGGCAAGAATGATACGTTGGTCGTCCGCGCCGGTTAATAGCTGCTCAAAGCTTGCGCCTGCAGGTGGTTTAAGGACACTAGTCAGCGGATCGCCTTGACCACGCGCGGAGGCGAGATTGTGCGCATCGATACTATAGCTACGTCCGGTACTATCGAGCACGTAGATCTTTTCGTTAGACTTACCGCGTACATAAGCTTGATAGCTATCACCAGAGCGATAGCTCATACCTTGGGCATCGACTTCGTGACCTTTAGCGGCACGTATCCAGCCCGCTTTGGACAAGATAGCGGTGATCGGCTCACTAGGTATAAGGTCTGACTCTTTGAGCGCTTGTGCTTCGTCACGTTCCATCAGCGGCGACATACGCTCGTTACCGTGCTCTTTCATATCCGCCGTTAGCTCATCGATAATAAGTGCTGTTAGGCTCTCTGGATTATCGAGATATTCTTGTAGTTTGGCACGCTCAGCAGCGAGCTCGTCTTGCTCGCTACGCAGTTCGATCTCCTCTAATTTTGCCAATTGACGCAGACGTATGTCCAAGATAGCATTGGCTTGAATGTCAGTGAGATCATAATCTTGCATCAAAGTGGCTTTGGGATCGTCCTCTTCACGGATGATACGAATCACTTCATCGATATGCAGATACGCTATCAATAATCCTGCCAAAATATGCAAGCGCTTATCGATTTTATCGAGGCGGAACTGAACGCGGCGGGTAACCACCGAGCGCCGGCAGACCAGCCATTCTTCCAAGATTTCTTTCAGGTTTTTGACTTGCGGCTTACCGTTAAGGCCAATCATATTCATATTGACGCGGTAGTTGCTCTCAAGATCGGTGCTGGCAAACAGATGACTCATCACGCGCTCAACATCAACCCGCGTTGATTTGAGCTCTAAGACGATACGGCAAGGGTTTTCATGATCAGACTCATCATGGATATCGACCACCCAAGGCAGTTTTTTATCCGTCATCAGGCGGGCGATTTGCTCTTGAATTTTATTACCGGAGACTTGATAGGGTAGAGCGTCGATGATGACGAGGTTCTTTTCTTTGGGGTCGATATGGAAAGTGGCGCGCATTTTATAGCTACCGCGTCCGCTCTCATACATAGCTTGCAGATCTTTTTTACTGGTGATGATCTCAGCAGGCGTTGGCAGATCGGGGGCCGGTATCGATTGTGTCAACTGTTTAACCGAGAGCTCAGGATTTTTTAGCAGGCGAATTGCAGCGCGCACCACCTCATTAAGGTTGTGCGGCGGGATATCCGTTGCCATGCCTACCGCGATACCTGTGGTGCCATTGAGTAAGATATTGGGCAGACGCGCGGGCAGAGTCATGGGCTCTTGCATAGAGCCATCGAAGTTATCTTGCCAATCGACTGTGCCTTGTCCCAGCTCGGCAAGCAAAGTATTGGCATAAGCGGACATTTTGGCTTCGGTATAACGCATCGCGGCAAAGGATTTGGGATCGTCAGGGCTACCCCAGTTGCCTTGACCGGTGATCAGCGGATAGCGATAGCTAAACGGCTGCGCCATCAGCACCATGGCTTCATAACAGGCGCTGTCGCCGTGTGGATGGTATTTACCAAGTACATCACCGACGGTACGCGCTGACTTTTTTGGTTTGGCGCTCGCTTTTAGACCCAGCTCGCTCATCGCGTAGACGATACGGCGCTGTACGGGTTTGAGACCATCGGCGATATTGGGTAGCGCGCGATCCATGATGACGTACATGGCATAGTTGAGATAGGCTTGTTCAGTGAATTCCGCCACAGAACGACTATCCATCGCCTCAGTTGCTAAGAGGGCAGGATCGTTATCGATAATATCAGACATAACTTGAGGTTCGCTTTTGCAAAGGGATTATTTTGGAATGATGTTTTAAAATGACGATTAAAATTGGCGTCATACAATGCAGTTGTTGATTATAAAAATAGCTATATTATAAAGATAAAAGGGATAAGGTATAAAAATTCGTTAGTGCTATCGTAAAGCAATTTATGCTATTTAAAAAGACCTATAGCACAATAGACGACAGGTCATGACGCCCTGATACTCTATCTTAGATAGGGCTTTAGGGATGGATTTTATAGAGGGAGTTCAGTAGTATAAATAAAGGCCTACCTCTCATTACAAGGATGTTACTTATGTCACTCTCATCTACTAAGGACTTTCGCTTGCAAGAATTGTCGACTAGTACCTTACTTGTCAGTATTTTGGCGGCTCTAAGTTTAAGCGCTTGCAGCTCACAGCAAAGCGTCGCGACGGCTAGCGACAATAGCAGCCGCATGATAGAAAGTGAGGTTTCAGTGACTTCTGCGCCGGTTGTAGTGTCAGCGCCAGCATCTCAAGTCAGGCGAAAGGCCACAAACTCGCAAGCGACAAGCCAATCTATGAGCCAGGCCAATGTGCTCTATGATATCTCCTCAGAGCCAGCCATTATTAGACCTGCGCCTATAGTAGTAGAGCAAACCGGTGATAATTACCAAAAAAACATCGCCAATCCTATCAATCGTACGATAGATAATCCAGTAGCGACGCTATCTATCGATACCGACACCGGCAGCTATAGCAATGTGCGCCGCTATCTCAACGAAGGCCAGATGCCGCCTGCCGATGCGGTCAGAATCGAGGAGATGATCAATTATTTCCCTTATGATTTTTCCAATAGTCAGCGTTTAGGGCAAGCGCCATTTGTGGTAGAAACAGAGATTGTCGATTCGCCTTGGGATAGAGTCGATCAGGCCAATCAAATTCTGAAGGTCGGTATCAAAGCTGTCGATCCGGCCCAGTATACCCGTAGCGTGAATACTCAGCTGCCACCGGCCAATTTAGTGTTTTTGGTCGATGTCTCAGGCTCTATGAATTCCTCTGATAAATTGACGCTTGCTAAAGCCACTTTAAACTTACTTGCTAAGCAGCTGCGCGCTGAGGATACTATCAGTATTGTCACTTATTCAGGTAGTACCCGAGTAGCGCTAGCACCGACGAGCGGTGATAAGACAGCCACCATCCAAGCGGCAATCAATAGTCTAAAAGCAGCGGGTAGTACTAATGGCGAGGACGCGCTCAAGCTCGCTTATGAACAAGCCAGTCAAACGTTAAAGAAAGGCAGTATCAATCGTATCTTGATGCTGACCGATGGCGATTTCAATGTCGGCATTAGCGATGTCGATGAGATGCTAGATTTGGTCAAAGCCAATCGCGATCGCGGTATCTCCTTATCCACCTTGGGCTTTGGTCGCGGCAATCTCAACGATTATATGATGGAGCAAATGGCGGATAACGGTAATGGTAATTATAGCTATATAGACAGCTTAAGCGAGGCCAAAAAAGTGTTGGACGATGAATTAAATGCCACCTTCAATACCGTCGCTAGCGATGTGAAGATTCAGCTAGAGTTCAACCCTACACAGGTCGATGAATGGCGTTTAATAGGTTATGAAAATCGTGTATTAGCCGAAGAAGACTTCAATAATGACAAGATTGATGCCGGCGAGTTAGGCGCTGGCAAGGCCGTAGTCGCCTTATTTGAACTTACGCCCAAAGGGGAAAAAGGTGCAACCTCGCCGCGTCGCTATGCTGATAATATAAAAACGGCAACTAGTAATAAAGGTAATAATAAAGAGCTAGGCTTTTTGAAAATTCGCTACAAAGCGACCCCGCAATCATCCTCACAATTGCTGGAGGTGCCAATTGCTACGGTAAATAAAAGAACTTCCTTAATGAGCGTGCATCCCGATACCCAGTTTGCGGTGGCAGTAGCGAGCTTCGGACAGCGTCTACAACAAAGCCCTTATATTAATGACTGGCAGTATCGCGATAGCACCCAGCTTGCCAACCAAAGTCTCAGCTATCAAACGGTCAATGACACTAATGGTCTGCGCCGAGGCTTTGTCGAATTAATGGAGCTTGCGGAAGCTCTACAACCTATAAAAAATAAACAATAGTAGGTAGTAGGAGAGCAGCGATTACCGAAAGCTAGCGTTATTATTCGTGAGCAATTTCAAGGATGGTTGAATAGGAAGACTTTAGTTTGGTAAATATTATTACTGCTTTCATCGATGCAGTACTCTTTATCTAACTAATAACGAATACTTTTGATTAAAATAGTAACCGTCAAGTCAGTTTGCACACGCAAGTAACATTCTTTTATATTGAGTAGTCTGTACAAAGTGTGTATGTTAAGGGTTACGCGGGTGTCCAATCAATTATTTTACCCTTTACTATTTTATTAGGAGCAAGAAGATTATGGAAAATCAAGTAAACTCAACCCGTAATAATAACCCTGTTTGGCTAAAGACTTATGAAGATCTCGGGCTGACTTATGATATCAAAATGCCGCCTGAAAACAGCTCACTTATCGATATCGTCGAAAAGAGCTTCGTCGATTTTAGTAGTAGAACAGCTTTTATTTGCATGGGCTCTTCTATTACCTTCCAAGAAGTAGATGAATATAGCAAGCAAGTCGCTGTTTATCTGCAGTCGCTAGGGCTGACGAAAGGCGACAAAGTAGCCGTCATGATGCCGAACATCTTACAGCTTCCCGTTACCGTTATCGGTGTGCTACGCGCAGGCCTCACCTTAGTTAACGTCAACCCTCTATACACCACCTCAGAGCTTGAGCATCAGCTGACAGATTCAGACGCCAAAGCGCTAATCATGGTCGAAAACTTCGCCAAAACTTACCAAGATATCGGCCGTGACGTCGTTGATAATGTCGTCATCACTGGTATGGGCGATATGATGGGCGCGCTTAAAGGCTTTATGGTCAATACGGTCGTACGCCATGTCAAAAAGATGGTCCCTGATTACAATATTCGTAATAGCATCAGCTTCAAAAACATGCTGAAAAAGAGTCCAGCCCGTAAGTATAAGCGTCCAGATGATATTACTATGAGCGATATCGCTGTACTGCAATATACAGGTGGTACAACTGGAGTCGCTAAAGGCGCTATGCTCACCCATAGAAACTTAATTGCCAACTTAGTGCAAAGTAATACTTTCTTGGGAAGCGCCTTTGATGAGTTTGATAAGCGCGGCGAGCAGCCTGTTATTATGACCGCCCTGCCGCTGTATCATATTTTCTCCTTTACGGTCTGCGGCATGTTCGGTATTTATCGCGGTTGTATTGGTCTATTAGTGCCAAACCCACGTGACTTAGATAGCCTGATGAAAGCTTATGAAGCCAATCCGCCTTCGTTCTTCCCGGCGGTCAATACCTTATTTAACGCGCTTGCCATCAATGAGAAATTCAAAGCCATGGATCATAGCAAACTGCTCGTCTCTATGGGCGGCGGTATGGCAGTACTAAGCTCAACCGCTGAAAAATGGCGTCAAGTGACCGGCAACATTATCCTGCAAGGCTATGGTCTGTCGGAGACCTCTCCAGTATCAACGGCGAACCCAATCAATAGCACCACCTTTACTGGAACTATCGGTGTGCCTATGCCGGGTACTGAAATCGCCATTATCGATGATGAAGGTAATGAAGTCGCGCTAGGCGAGCGCGGTGAGATTGGGGTGCGAGGCCCGCAGGTAATGAAAGGCTATTGGCAGCGTAAAGAGGCCACCGCTGAGGTCATGACTGATGATGGTTATTTCTTAACCGGTGATATCGGTATCATGGGTGAGGATGGTTACGTGACGATTGTGGATCGCAAAAAGAATATGATCTTAGTTTCAGGTTTCAACGTTTATCCGACTGAAGTTGAAGAGGTGATGTCAGGTCATCCTAAAATCGTTGAGTGCGGCGTCATCGGTATCGATAATGGCGAGAGCGGTGAGGTGCCAAAGATCTTTGTGGTGCGTCAAGACGACAGCTTAACCAAAGAAGAAGTATTGAAATATAGCCAAGATAACCTTACTGGCTATAAGCGCCCGCGTTATGTTGAGTTCATCGATGAGCTACCAAAGTCTAACGTAGGCAAGATTTTGCATAAAGATTTGCGTGATATGGAAGCCAAAAACAACGCTTAAGTTAAATTTAGCGAGTGATAAGCTACTATTCAAACCAGGTTAAAAATTTCAGATATTAAATGTCTGATATTAGCAAATAGAGATAAGGTGGCCACGAGCTGCCTTATCTTTTTTTGTGCCACTTTTTTTGTATCGCAGGGTTTTGCTTAGCGATAGAGAATTTTTAGCAAAAATGCTATAGTCGCTAGCACTAGAATCCTGTAATTTTACTAAATAAAGAGTGCTTTTTAATAATGACATTCTAAATACTACCTTAAATTGACTCATTTAGGACCATTTATGACTGAGAATAACAAGGCTTCATCGCCCGCCATCCAAAATGAATTTCCGACGATACCGAACATACCTAGTGATAGACCTTGGCTCAATGCTTATGAGCGTTATGACATCGATGCTACTATTGACATGCCAGAAGACGATACTTCACTGCTTGATGTTTTTGAGCGCAACTTTCGCCGCTATGGTAAAAAGAGCGCTTATATCTGTATGGGCGCATCAATCAGCTACCAGCAGCTCGATCTCTATAGTCGCCAGATCGCCAGTTATTTACAGTCCCTTGGTCTCAAAAAAGGCGATAAAGTCGGCGTGATGATGCCTAATATTTTGCAGTATCCTATTGTGGCGCTTGGCATCATTCGCGCGGGCATGATCTTAGTCAACGTCAATCCTCTTTATACTAGCCGTGAGCTGTCGCATCAGTTGCATGACAGCGGCGCCAAAGCGTTATTCATCGTTGAGAACTTCGCTAAGACTTATCAAGAAGCTGAGGATAAAGGTCAAGTTAAGCATGTTATCGTCTGTAAATTGGGTGATATGCTCGGAGCGGTCAAAGGAGTAGTCGTTAACTTAGTCGCCCGCCACATCAAAAAAATGATTCCTTCTTATAACCTGCCCAACAGTACCTCATTTAAGCAAGCGCTAAATTCCGTATCCGCTAGCAAATATCAGCGCCCTAATCTCAATCTAAGCGATGTGGCGCTGCTGCAATATACTGGTGGCACAACTGGCGTGGCCAAAGGCGCAATGCTATCGCACGGTAACTTAGTCGCCAATATGCTACAGATCAGTGTACTGATGAATAGTGCTTTTGAGGATGACGCCAATAGCGATGATGTGATTTTGACTGCGTTGCCGCTGTATCATGTCTTCTCGTTTATGGTCTGCGGCATGTACGGTATGTACCAAGGCTATACGGGCTTACTGATTCCTAATCCGCGTGATCTCGACGGCTTGATTAAAGAGATGGATAAATATAAGCCTTCCTTTATCCCCGCCGTCAATACTTTATTCAACGGCCTTGTGCATCACGATGATTTTGCAAAACTAGATTTCTCTAATCTAAAAGCAGCTATCGGCGGCGGCATGTCTGTACTCCCAAGCGTTGCTAAAGAATGGCATAAAGTCACAGGCTTACCTATTGTAGAAGGCTATGGCCTGTCTGAAACCTCACCAGTAGTAGCTTTCAATCCAATGACTATTGCCAAATTCACCGGTAAGATAGGTATTCCTGCCTCCAATACCGACATTGTTCTTATCGATGATGATGACAATGAGGTAGCCATCGGTGAGCGCGGCGAGATCTGTGTGAAAGGACCGCAGGTGATGATAGGCTATCAAAACCGTCCTGATGAGACCGCAGAAACCTTTACCAAAAACGGTTATTTGAAAACCGGCGACATCGGCATTATGGATGAAAAAGGCTTTATCAAAATCGTTGATCGCAAAAAAGATATGATATTGGTCTCAGGCTTTAACGTGTATCCAAACGAGATTGAAGAGGCAATGAGCGAGCACGCTGCGGTGAAAGAAGTCGGAGCTATCGGCATTCCTAATGACGAGCGCGGCGAAGATCCAAAGATTTTTGTGGTAAAAAAAGGCAATGTCACCGAACAAGAGCTAATTGATTTTGGTAAAAAACAACTGACCGGCTACAAGCGTCCTCGCCATGTACAGTTCGTTGATGAGCTGCCAAAGTCCAACGTCGGCAAAATCTTACGTAAAGAGTTACGTAAAATGGAAGGTTTAGAATAAACGGCATGTTCTGCTGTTTGGCATTCATTAAACCCGAATTGCTCATAGAGCCGTACGGCAACGCGCCAATCTTGCTATTAGCGCGCTGCCACGTTAGGATATCTTCTATATTTTATAAGGGATTTTATACCCTTATCGTAACTCTACCTTAGGATACTATATGCGTAATGATAACCGTGAGCTTGACCAACTTCGTTCAATCAGCTTTGAGCGTCACTATACCAAACATGCTGAAGGCTCGGTGTTGGTTAGCTTCGGCGATACCAAAGTGCTCTGTACCGCCAGTGTCGAATCCGGTGTACCGCGCTGGCTAAAAGGTAAAGGCAAAGGCTGGGTGACTGCCGAATATGGTATGCTGCCACGCGCGACCAATACCCGTAACCAGCGCGAAGCGGCGCGCGGTAAGCAGTCGGGTCGTACCCAAGAGATTCAGCGTCTAATCGGTCGTAGCTTGCGCGCGATGATCGATCTTAGCAAGCTGGGCGAAAACACTATCTATCTTGATTGTGATGTGCTGCAAGCGGATGGTGGGACGCGTACGGCAAGTGTCACCGGTGCGGCAGTCGCATTGATCGATGCGTTAGAGAGCCTACAAAAAAGCAAAAAGCTCAAAGCGGATCCGCTCATTGGTTTGGTCGCTGCAGTGTCAGTCGGTATGAAGGACGGTCAGGCGTATCTAGATCTCAATTATGAAGAGGACTCTAATTGCGATACCGATCTAAACGTGGTGATGACGCAAAAAGGTGAGTTTATTGAGCTGCAAGGCACTGCTGAGGATAAGCCATTTACCCGCGCGCAAGCGGACGATATGTTGGCGCTAGCCGAAAAAGGCATCAGCGAGCTGGTCGATCTACAAAAAACAGCGTTAGGCTGGTAAGGTATCTAATTAGCTAGCGGGTTATGCTAGTTATCTTCTAGCTACGGGCCAAACACGAGTTGTTTTATTATTCTGTGACAGGTTGTCTCTATGCTTAAGTTGACTGATGATGGTGCCAAGATTAGCTTACAAGGACAGCCGCCTACTGGTGACAATGGGCTGTTTTGGTTTGGCTCGGCACTATTGATAGGGGCGATTGGTGTGGCGATGGCGATGAGCTTATTGCCGGAGCGCCTTTCTATCGGTGCCCTTGCTCTGCTCATTATTGGTAGCTTTTTCTTTAATAGACAGCGCCAGCAGCGTAAAAAACAGCTCAGCGGCGTTATCAGCAGTGGTGTACTGTGGGTGCGCGCAGGCGAATTGGTTCATGATAGCAATGGCAAGCGCAATTCTATTCAGCTCAGCGAAGGTGATAAGATCACGCTATTCGGTGAACAAATCCAGATTTTAGATGCTAACGATAACCGCAAATACCATATTAGCGGCTTTGATAGCGTAGAAGAAGCTAAAGCGGCGCAAGCAATCTTGCAAGGTCAAACGCTGAGCAAACGTCACGTCAATATTAAGATGCAGGATAGCTCAGATTAAAGCTTTGTTTCTCTTTATATCAACTAAATACTTAGCCGCTTTCTTTTTACTTTATATTTATAGATGACAGTGAAAAAGCTCGTCTATATTTTCATTTTCAGCTGTCTTTTTTATTACACCCTCCCTCAATAGATCATAATACCGCTTATCTAGCTTTTATTACTCTTTGTCGGTAATATTGCACTGATAATACTTGCAGATTCCTATATAAATAGTTTATAACTGAAGTTATTCGCTTTACCTAAGCGGTATCAAACCATTACGGCTTGATGTTTATTATTAGATATTTACTATTATAAGTACAATGACTATGTTGACAGGGAGTGGGTCATGTCGCGTTTTTCGGTTTGCTCAAATGTATACTTAGCTGGCGCGTCATGCTTAATGGCAGCGTTGTGGATAGCAATGGCAGGCCAAGCTCATGCGGATAGTATGAGCGCACTTATTGCGCAAAAGTCAGCGCAGGCCAGTGCCCGATATACGCCTTCGTATTCGACAGTGCCAACTGCTACAGTGAGTACTCGCTCTACCATTAAGCGGGCTAATGCTACTCGTAGCGATAGCCTTTATCAATATCCGCAAACCTCTTATCAGCCACAAGTCTTGCCTGCGTTTTTATCCGGCAGTTATGATAATGTAGATAGTGAATACTTGCCAATATTGAGCCAAGCTGAAAGCCAAAGTAGTACGGCTGCGCGCGAGGTCATTAGTACCGCACGCACTATGGCGCTCAATGAGCGCGCCATCATTCAAGGCGGCTGCTGGGACTATCTAAATGTAGTATTTAAGAGAGCAGGGGTGACTCGCGATACCGTGCATAAAGGCGTCTATCGACAAGGCCCGTATGCCGCGAGTCACGAGATACAAGCGGGCGACTGGCTGTATTATATTAATCATGGCTATAACGGCGTCGAGCACAGTGGTCTGTTTGTTGGCTGGGTCGATGAGTCCGCTAAGCAAGCATTAATGCTTAGCTACGCTGGTGAAAACCGCCGCGAGCCTGCGCGCTATAAGGTTTATGATCTCAGTAATGTCTATCAGATCATGCGTCCAACTATTTAGCTGCAATTACAGACACTCTTAATGAATACGCGTAAAAAAGCGTCCATAGCTGTATAAGCTGTGAACGCTTTTTAATGATAGCCAATAGTGAGCGCTCTAGAAGGGCTTAACGACCACTAAGATAACAATAATTACTAAGCCAAGTACCGGCACTTCATTGAACCAACGCCAGAAAACATGCGACTTATACTGCGGATTATCAACCAGTTTTTTACGATAAAAGCCGCAAGCGCCATGATAAGCTGAGAGCAAAATGACTAACATTATTTTAACGTGTAACCAGCCCTGAGTCTTATAAACCTCCCAACCCAATCCCACCATCCATAAACCAAATATCCAAGTGGCAATCATCGATGGGGTCATGATGCCGCGGTACAGTTTGCGCTCCATTACGATAAAACGTTCTTGGCTGACAAGATCATCACTCATGGCATGATAAACAAACAAGCGCGGTAAGTAGAATATCGCGGCAAACCAGCAAACCATAGATATAATATGCGCCGCTTTAATCCAGTTAAAATAATCTGCCATAACTTACTCTCTATTTTCAATACGCTTATCTATAATGCTCTATAAGGGTTTTTACTAGGGCAAAGCGGCTTATTCAGTAAGCAATACTTCTGACTGCTGACCGCTTGCCGCATCAAAAACAGCAACGACTTTTGGGGCTTTAGGCGCTGCTATCTGCGCGGTTAAGCCCAGCTCTTGCATCAATCGGTTGTCATTGGCTTGGCTGGCATTACCTGTGGTTAGCAGCTTGTCGCCATAAAAAAATGAATTAGCGCCCGCCATAAACGCCAATGCTTGCTCGGCATCAGATAAGCTCTCACGCCCTGCTGACAGGCGCACATAGCTTGTCGGACAGCAGATACGCGTCACCGCAATCGTACGAATCCACTCCAGTACCGAGAGCTCGCCCTCGCTTAACACCTTATCACCGAGCGGTGTGCCTTTGATAGGCACTAATAAATTGACAGGGATAGATTCTGGCGCTTTTGGCATCTTTAACAGCTCATGCACCCAATCAATGCGATCGTCTCGGCTCTCTCCCATACCAACGATGTTACCGCTACAGACATGGATACCTGAATTACGGACATGGCTAATGGTGTCTAGTCTGTCATCATAGCTGCGGGTACTAACGACTTGATCGTAATAATTTCTAGAAGTATCGAGGTTATGATTGTAGTAATCAAGCCCAGCATCGGCTAATTGACTTGCCTGCTCTGAATCGAGCATTCCCAAGGTCATACAAGTCTCAAGCCCTAACGCTTTGACTTCCTTTATAAGCTCAATCACATAAGGCATATCTTTATTACTAGGATGCTTCCAAGCCGCTCCCATACAAAACCTGGATGATCCGCTAGCTTTGGCGCGTTTGGCAGCGGCAAGTACTTTATCTACTGCTAAGCGTTTTTCGGCTTGTAATTGGGTCTTATCACGGTGATGGCCAGACTGCGAGCAGTAGCCACAATCCTCAGGGCAGTTGCCGGTCTTAATAGATAGTAAAGTGCTAATTTGCACCTCATTAGCAGTAAAGTTCTCTCTATGAACGCTTTGCGCTTGCAACAATAGATCCATAAGTGGCAAATCAAAGAGTTCTGCTATCTGTGTACGACTATGCTTATGAGCAAAAGGGCGAGTCTGATTCTGGGTGGCGTCGGTTGCTAGAGCAGCGGCTGATTTAGCAGAATGTACGAAGGTAGAAGGTACAAAACTGCTGGTATCATCTGCTTTATCATTAACTGCATTAGGCTCTGAGATACTAAGTAATCCTGCCATAATTAATCCTTTAATTTCTATAGAACGTCAGACCAAAACACAAACCTTAGGTCATAAAAAAAGTTACGGTATCTAGTATACCGTAACCCTAATTAAAATACTTAACGCGAGGAAATAAAGCTACTCAGTCGCTATTTGGCAAAAATTATTTGCCTAGCTTATGTTTAGCGACGCCTACCCAATGCTCCGCAAACTGCTGGGCTTTATAAGCGTAAGGTTTAGCTTTAGTGATATAAGGCTCACACTCTTCTGGGATAGCAGGCACGATGTGCTTAGCAAGCTTATTGAACCACATCATTAGGCTATAATCACCATCAATGCTGAGATTACCTTCTTGTACCGCCGTCATAAAGGCTGGCAAGCTACCTTTCGTTAATAATCTTACGCCCGTCATGGAATCCTTGAATTTGATCGTCAGATCCGCTTTTTCAGCAGAGCCGCTTTTTTGTTCAAATTGACCGTTATCGAAACTAAAGTGACGAGCAATGTCTGCTTCTTCACTAGCGATTTCTATCACCACCTGACGATCAGCTAGTAGCTGTTGAAACTCTTCATTATCACTATCAGCAAGCATGGATAAGCGGTAGCCGACAACTGCGAGCAATACATCTAATGGATCAGACTTGATATCTAAAACAGGAACAGTAAACATAATAAGACTCCTAAGGGTCAGTAAAATAAAGCGTACTTTATAGTAATTATGACTATAAGCATATACTCAAATGATAACTTATGCGTGCAAAGCAATTCATTAGTAGTTGCGTAGAGACCGTTAAGTATCGTGTAACAATAGCTCATTATTATCTACTGCAGCTCCTGTGTTTTGAGTTGTAGCTTCTTTGGGTGTGATGGCTACTTTTAAGACAATAAAAAATGCGCCGGAGAGTCGCGCATTTTTGAAGTACAAACTAAAGGAGTATCACTCGAAGCGCGGCTGGTAATCGTCATAAATAGGCGAGTGTTCCACATAACGCGCTGCCGCGAGTGCGCGCTCTTGCTCCATCGCTTGACTGACGTCCTCGTAGCGTAGGGCGCGATACAGCACCCAAGCAAATAAGGGCAGCCAACTGATCCCCATCGCTGCCACATATCCATGCCAATCTGAGAGCGATGTCCAGAGCATCAGTCCACTATGCATCATCTCAACAGCTAACCAATAGGCGACGCCGCCCAATACATACCATAGCAGCCAGCGCTGCGAAGAGAGGACAATCGCGACTATGAGACTGGCTAATAAACCATAACCCAACAAAGCGCTCGCATTGCCAGTCACACTTAAGGTCTCAACACTGGCTATAGAAAATACAGTTGATAACATCATTCATCTCGCTATTCATAAGGTGAATTCCAATGACCTATTATGAAAGCAAAAGGGCAAAAGCTAAAGTGAGAAAAGCGTGGTTGCGACAACAGTTGACGTCTCTTTTTTTAGGCTATCGATCTTTATTGTTTATCACTCATGGCTAATAATTCGAGCGCGCTCGCTGACTTTGATATCCCCACAAAGACAGTAGTGATACTAGAACCGCGCCTAGTAGCATCAGCCCCAAAGTTGTCAGCCACTGCGCGCCAGTAGGGTAGTGCCAAGGCGCGACATTATGAATCGCATCGCTATTGAGCGTACCGAGCGCATCCACTTTCCACGGCCAAACCTTGACTAAGGAGCCGGCGATAAAGCCTGTTAGCAAAGCCAAAGTCGCTTGATAATACTTTGATAATAGCCACTTGAGCAGACGGGTAAAAAATAGCAACCCCGTCAGCATTCCTGCCATTAAGGTAAAAATAACCGTCAAATTAAAAGTGTCTACCGCTTCTAACACGGCATCATAAGCGCCCATGAGCAATAGGATAAACGAGCCTGAAATACCGGGCAGAATCATCGCACAAATGGCAATCGCTCCGGCAAAAAATAAATATGGCAAGCTTGGAGTGGCTGAGGATATTGGTAAATTACTGATGACGACCGCAACGAGCAATCCTGCGATAAACAAGCTTGCGCGCGCAGCCGTCCAGCGTTTGATCTCGCTCAGTAATATCACTACGGTGGCGATAACTAAGCCAAAGAAAAACGACCAAATTAGCAAAGGCTGATTATCCAATAAGTACTTAATCATCCCGGCTAAAGTGGCAAAGCTAGTAACGATACCTAATAGCAAGAACAATAAAAAAGTCGCATCGACTTGTCGCCAAACCGCAAGCAAGCCTTTTATGCCACCATCAGTACGAAACACTTGCCACAGGCTAGGGCCAATACTACCAAGCGCGTTAATAAGACGCTGATAAATACCCGCGATCAAAGCAATAGTACCGCCAGACACTCCTGGTACGATATCAGCGGCGCCCATTGCCATACCTTTTATGTAGACACCAATGTACTGTTTAGAGTGATCTGACTTACTAAGGGAGGAGGTGTTAGGTTGATGAACGGGCGGCGCATCTGGCCGCGGTGAGGGTGATGTCATTATTGACATTCCTTATAACAATGAAACAGTTAGAGAGGATTTATAAGCTTACAGGCGCAACCTTTAGCGTCCGAGGTACTGTGGTCTACCAAAACGCTAATAGCGCTGAGCTAAGGCAATAATATTAGCCCAGCGTGATTAGCTTAACGGACGATAAAGGAGTTTGTCGCATTTTATGCTTAGCTGACTGGGGAAGCCGGCGTTAATTCGGGATAGCCAAGCGCATAAAGTACGCCTTCTAGTCCGGTGACATTGACCGCGGCGTCAGCGCGAGCTTGGACGATAGGCTTGGCATTATAGGCGACTCCTAAATCGGCAAGCGCCATCATCGGTAAGTCATTAGCGCCATCACCCACGCAGACCACTTGCGACATCTCGATACCTAAGTGCTCAGCGGTATGTTTGACGATCGCTGCCTTTTTATCGCCATTGACTATAGGCAGTTGAATATGCCCCGTGACTTCGCCTTCTTCTATATCCAAAAAATTGGCATGCACTTCATCGATGCCTAATTGTTCAGCGATATAATCGGCAAAGTAAGTAAAGCCGCCCGAGACTAATACGGTATGATAGCCCAAGGCTTTTAACGCGGTGATAGTGGTACGAGCGCCGGTAGAGATCGTCAGACGCGCACAGATCTCATCGAGCGCCGTCGTTGGAATGCCTTCGAGTAAAGCCACCCGTCTGACAAAGGATTCATCAAAATCAATCTCACCGCGCATAGCGGCTTCAGTAATCGCTTCAACTTCTGCACCGATGCCTGCGGTTTTGGCCAGCTCAACGATGACCTCTTGCTCAATGAGAGTGGAGTCCATGTCAAAACAAGCTAGCTTATGCGTGCGTAGCATATGACCGATAGACAAGATATGACAGTCGACTAAATTATCGCTATCTAGGCTCGGATTGACTGTATTATCAGTGCTTTGATAATCAGTATAGTGCTTAGCCAAATCATGACGCAGACGGGTAGTCAACTGATCGTCGATAATGTGCGCAGCGGCCACCTTCTTGGCCGGATGCATTAAGGCATTAGTCACGGGTACTAGCAGATAGCGGAACACTTGTGCGGGGACAAAGGCCGCTTGGTTGTTGGCGTGTGTATGGTCAGTAGCAGCTGAGTCGCTCGTAGCAATATTAACATCAATTTCAATAAAGCTTGCCTCAGCATCCTCGGCTACCGTGACCAAATGCCAGTTTGGCTGCTCATCAACCCAAGATTGCACATAGTTATGAATATCTAGCGCTGGCACATGGGCGGGGAGCACCACAATCAAAGCAAAGACGGGTAGCGATTGCAAAGCATCAAAGTCAGTCAAGCTAGTGCCACTAGGCAGCAGCGCGGCAACAGAATCGACGGCTTGTTGCCATGCTTTGCTGTCTTTTGGTAACGAGTAAGGCGTATTTTTTGGCATGGCTAAATTGTCCCTTGTATGCGCAGATAAGATTAGGAATAATAACAGCTTTAGTACGCTAAGCCTATATGTGAGGCACAAACTATCTAGCAAGCGAAAAGCGTCATGGCAGACGCAAAGTGACTGCTTGCGCTAGATAATTCTCTAAACTGCCGACAGCAGGATTAGTGAATACTTAGGCTTAAACCTTAGAGTATTAAATTTATTATAGGCATAAACTATGATAGCCATGATGATGATATAGTAGCTATTAAGCGTGTTAGCGTTCAGCGATAAAACTCGCTTGCCAAGCACAAGTTAGCTTATCTATAGAGCAGTTAGCCGCTAATTGACAATATGATTTTCCCAAAAACGATCGATAGTGTCGTTTTTCACTCTTTCTTATAAAAAAGTTTACTCTACCATGACTTATTTAGCGCCGCGGCAAGGATTGTTTGCCATCATTATCTTGATCAGTTTTTGTTTGCAAACCTTACTGTTAGTCATTAGTACTGATCAGCAATTAAGTAACAGCCGTCAGCTAAAAGGCGAGCAGATGGTCGCTCAGCTTATCGATGAGGCTCGCTTATCTTTAGAAAACCAAGACCGTGTCAGCCTGAGCGTTATTGCCAATCGCTATACGAGTGAGCAAGACGTCACGCGACTGGTTATTAAGGATAATAACGATGAGGTGCTAGTGCCCGTAGGCAATGCGCCTATGCAACAAGGCAATACTATTAGCCAAATAGCGACTAATGGCGATGCGGTTATCGGTAGCGTGGCGCTAACCCTAAAGGATATCAGCAAGGGTGAGATTATCACTATGCAGTGGCCCTTTGTGATTGGCTCGATGATTTTGCATTTGCTGCTGTTACTGGTTTATAGCTATGTTGCACGGCCGACAAAAGAGCAGATCAGCGCGCTAAGCCAAGACATAGAAGATGTGCATCGTGAGCAATATGCGCGCCGAGCGCAGGCTCATAGTCGTTATCCCGAGGAGATCAGTCAGCAGAGCGAGACTGATGCTAGCGCGCAAGCAGCGCCTCAAGACAGCGCCGGTGCGCCAATGGATACCAAAGCCGCCCCAGTCAATACGGCAACGATTCATAGTGAGTTGAACGCTTATCTTAAATCCCAGCAGTCAGCCGATAATCACTCAGCTGACAATCACAGTGCCGCTCAAGGTAATGACGGCGCTGAGCAGACCACCATGAGTGCGGCTATAGCGCAAGCGGAGCGCGAAACTGATGCCACCGAAAATAGCACAACCGATAGCGTGAGCGCCCCAGGATATCATGCTGCTAAGCCTGCTCCGCAGAGCTCTAGACTGTCCTCTTCTCGCACCCTTGAGACGATAAGTGTACATATCACCTTTCATGATGAGTACAATATGCTCGAGCGCTTGGCGCCAGAAACGCGTATGCCTTATCTAGCCTTGTGCACACAGCTACTGCAACAAGCCTTGACTGAACTGCTAAAACAGCCTTTATTATTGGGCATTAGCGCGGTCAATAAGCCGTATTTTGATGAAAATGGCGCCTTAGCGGTGCTTAAAGCAGATAATAGCCACGCAAAAGTGGCGCTAGCAGGAGTGATGCTAGGCAAGCTGTATTTGATGCTCAATAAGATTATCCATGATAAGCATATTGAGCTGTCTCGCTTCGCGCTACCGGCCAAAATAGGCGTTAGTGATGAAGCGCAAGTGGAGGCAATGACCCAACTGCTCGCCAGCGTCGGAAAAAAAGAGCAAATGCTTATATTATTACCTCACGCGGGCCTAAAACAAATCGGTAGCTACGTGCAGGTACAAAGTGTTAAGCGCCCAACCACCGTCTATGAGCGTGAATGCGCGATATTTGACGGGGGGAATGATGCTATGATGCAGCGCTTAGCCGATGTGCGCAACTCAGTGCTAATGACAGAAAGTGAAGCCTAAATAGCTTAGATAATAGAGAGCGTTATGAAGATAAAATGCGCTTAATGACGAAAAGCATTGACAAGACCCTTTAGAGACTTTATAAGGCATATATAAAGTGAATGATTTTGAATTTTTGGTACAAATAATAGGAGTTTGTCATGAGTGATCCTGATATTGATGATTTTAATGATGAATTTGCCGATGACGATGATGCAAAGATGGTAGAAGAGGCAGAGACTAGTGTACGTACGCGCCTTAGCAGTTTAGAGAAGCGTCGTCTCATTGATAATTTATTAGAAGAAAAGCGTCTAGCAAAAGCCTTAAAAGACGACTTAGCAGATGATAATGACGATGATCTCGATGACGATTGGGATGCCGACTGGGATGATGACGAAGAGCTCTAGCTCTCAACGTCCTTATGCCCTTTTGCCAAAAAGGGCAACACACTTAGCTGAAATAATATATTTGCTAATCGTGTTAAGCTAACACATCCCAATCTAGTACATCCTAATCTAAAAGTAGTCTTAAAATTTGCCAACCTAACAATAAGGAAGCGCCTCATGAGTAGCGACCCATTGAGCTTTGATCAATTACTAGATTTTTTGGACAATCAAGAGAGCCTATATGTGCTCGATAGTATCGCTACCCATGGGTTTTTGACTGCTACGGTGATCGGTCGCCCCCTGCCAAATTGGTTAGAGTCACTATTCGAAGGTCAAGCTGACAAACTACCAGAAAACGTGGTAGATGGCGTAAAACGGTGGCGTCAGGCTATCCTTGCTGAGCTCAAAAATGAGCAGCCAATCGAGCTACCATTTGATGAAGATACAGAGCATGAAGACACTGCGATGGACTTCTCTGAAGAGTCAGATATCGTCGCTTGGTCGATAGGATTTGTCGATGCGATGTATGCTGATGACGCTGAGGACTGGTTTGAGAACGAAGAGACTGCTGAGGATGTCGCTGTCTTAACTTTGCCTATGGTCGTATTCAGCGGCATCGATGATGAGGATGAGGAGCTGGTACAAATGCGCAGTGATGACAATAAAATGGCACAAATGGCTAACAGTATTGAAGGTAACTTGACTGAGCTATTTTTGTTATTTCATACCGACGATTAATTTCGAGTCACAAGCAATACATCAACACTGCATAGATGTTTTTAATGAGTCAATGACTAACAGGGCCATACCATGAGCGTGCAACTCTCCAATATTGAGCACTTACCCGGCTATCGTATTACTGAGCGCTTAGATGTCGTCTATGGCAGTACCGTACGCTCAAAGCATGTCGGTAAAGATCTATTTGCAGGTCTAAAAAACATCGTTGGCGGCGAGCTGACGGCTTATACTGAGCTGTTAGAGGAGTCGCGACAAGAAGCGATAGATCGTATGGTAGTCAAAGCAGAGGCTATAGGAGCCGATGCTATCGTAGGCCTGCGTTTTTCGACTTCTAGTATCGCCCAAGGAGCCTCTGAGCTTTTTGTCTATGGCACGGCGGTCAAGGCAGTACCCGCAGAGCAGCCATTACCAAATCAGTATCCTAGCGATACTGGTTATCAGTCTTATCAGACTCCTAATAACCAAGCTTCTAATAATCAGGAGCAGCCAACGTCTGCCAACCCTCCAGCAGATGACTTGCCTCGATTTAATCCTTTTGGTGAGTAGTGCCTTTTCACCAAGCTAAACCATACCGCTAAATCAAGCCGTTAAGCGCTTAGACCTTTTTATCACTAGAGACGGGTTATGAATAACTCTTTAACGCAGATGTTGATCAACTATGCACCGCTCATTATTTTATTTATAGTAGGGTGGTTCTTTGGTGCGCGTCATGAGCGTCAGCATTTAGGTCGTTTATCGGTAGCAGAAAAAGAGCTGAGCCATATTATCGTTTCAAGCGAGCGTTTTTATCGTCCTAAACTTGCGCCTAATAGCGAAGGGGAGCTGGTATTAGGCAGCGTTGTCATCGCTCAAGACTACTTTAAGATGGTTATCGCCAAAGTGCTTAGCTTATTTGGCAAAAACCTCACCACGTACGAGACTTTGCTGGATCGCGCTCGCCGTGAAGCGCTCGTGCGTATGCGCGCGCAAGCGCATAGCAAAGGCTGCAATCATATCTATGGGCTGCGGCTTGAAGTCAGTAACATCAACCAGCTTGGCAGTATGGTCGAAGCTATCGCTTATGGCACCGCGGTCATTAGCTTTGACAATTCTCAAACCTCGCTACCACCATCTACTAGTTCGCTGTAAACAAGGTTTCAAACTCGTTTAAACCACCCTTCCTTTACTACCTCTTAGGTATCCCTTATGAAAAATATATTGGCATTTAGTGTACTTTTGGGCGCCTCTATAGGGCTTGTCGCTTGTGGTGACGATGATTCGTCCTTTAACACGGTAATAGCGCCTGATAAACCAGACGATCACGCTACTGAAATAGCGTATTCAAAGATAGCGCTTGGCTTTAGCGAGGGTTTAGCATACTCAGAGCGCTCAGATATAGTCCTTCGTGATGGACAAATTCAAACCACGTCTAAGATCTTTAAAGGCGTTAATAATAGCCCTAATTTATCATTTCCTTATACTTATATTGCGTCCAACTATTACCGAGCATTTGAAGCTACTGATGAAGAGTTTAAGGCGCTTATTAGTCAGACATTGAAGGTGTTAACGCCTACCTCCTACTCATACACTTTAGATTCTTTGACAAATAATAAGTCATTAACGCTTACCCCTAGTTTAAAAGCATACGATATATCGGGTATAACTACAGCCGACGAAGAACGATTTTTTACCCCGCTATCGCTTTATGAGCTCAATAACGCCCAGTTTCCAGCTAACTCAATTTGTTATACCGAGAGTGTTGAGAAGGTAAGCTTTCCTGTCTTTAAAGTTGGATTCGCATTTTTTAATGAAAATACTATCGAGGAGTGGCTAGACCAAGCTAATGCCATAAACTCAAATCAGTATGATTATGAAATAGTACAAGTTGGTGAAGACAATCAACACCGTGCCATACGATTAGTAGACCCTAGCAACTATAAAGGTGAGGTGGGCTATGAAGCAGCTGTAGAGATTGATGGTAGTGTTTATACCGCTGATTATATTGTCGACGGTTATCGCCAATATACAGGTGCTGATAGCAGTAGTGTCAATTGTACTTATTTTAATGAGGTAGCCGCCGATTATTTAGAAAACCAAATTTTAATAGAAGATTAACTGGCTCAGCCTCTTAAAGGAGTACACGAGACTGATAAGAGGCAAAGTATAAGAAATGCTTAGCCACTTTTATTGCTATGTTATTAGCAGCGATACTAGCCTTAATTCAAACACAAAAGCCCAATGTTGACTGGAGAGTAGTGCAATTAGCATAGTTGATAACGAGATAACCTCGCTATACTAATTTGCCGTCTTTATTTTTATGGTTCGTTTAGAGGGTTTTATTACGGCTACTAGCATTCGATAAAAACGGTGAAATTTGTAGCGAACCATTGCGGTAGTAGCCTAAAGGTACAGTGAAAATATCAGCAGTAATCGTTGATAGCCTTAGTAAAATTTTTTTTATTTAATCTTGCGCCATGGATTAGGTGGAGGAATTAAAATTATTAACACATAACCTTATTGGTTATGTCTACATGGATGTAGTTATGGATAGTCTTCAACTAGTTACCTTTGTCAATTCAGTCGTTATTCCGATCTGTTTATTCTTGATCATGATGGGTATGGGCTTGACCCTAGTCGTAAACGATTTTAAACGAGTGGTAAAATTCCCTAAAGCAGTAAGTATAGGGTTGGCCAATCAGTTAATTATGCTACCGCTTATCGGCTTTGCCCTTGCCAATATTATGCCGCTGCGTCCTGAATATGCAGTAGGGGTAATGCTATTAGTCTTATGCCCAGGCGGAACCACTTCTAATCTATTTACATTTTTAGCCAAAGGCGATGTGGCACTCTCGGTGACGATGACTGCTATCGCTAGCGTCATTACGGTCTTCACTATCCCAGTTGTACTGAGTTATTCGCTTATTCACTTTATGGGCGCAGGCAGTGAGTTTCAGTTGCCTATCGTCAAAACCATGATTTCACTGTTTGTCATTACTATCTTGCCTATCAGCATTGGCATGCTAATAAAGCGCTATAAACCTAAATTAGCCGATAGCTCGCAAGTGCTTGTCTCCAGATTTGGAGTCACGTTTTTGGCGATGTTAGTAGTGTTTTTGAGCTATGTGCAAAGAGATATCATCGTTGAAGCTTTTGTTAATACCGGTCCGGTTTCGTTGATTCTCAATCTAGTTACTATGGCGCTCGGCTACTTCTCTAGTAAGCTGCTGGGTTTAAACTTAGCACAAAGAACTTCGATTACGATGGAGGTTGGCCTACAAAACAGTACGCTATCGATATTTATGGCGCTGACACTATTGTCTAACTATGATATGTCGATGACACCGGCTATCTATACGCTGATTATGTTCTTTACCGCCGGTATCTTAGTTAAAGTATTCAGTGGTAAGGCCAGAAAAGAGCAAGCGGCTTATGCTTAATTAGTAAAATAAATAAAGTTTATTTACAGTCGCTCGTACAGAAAACCCCATAGTTAACTTCTATTACGAAGCTAGCTATGGGGTTTTTGGTGGTTTGTGCGGAATAAAAACATTTCAACACAAAGACTTTTAGTCATTTTTTAACGCTCGCGACCGTTAAGCCTTGCTAACTTATTAGACTTATCCTCAGCGCTTTCTTCTCGAACTTTAGCCACATCGAACAAGAAAGTCCGGTTTTTAAGTACCGCCACAAACACCACACCACCTACGGTGTTACCAGCTAATACGACGAATAAAAACAGCATATAATTGGCGAGGGTGACGTAGCTACCATACATCAAAGCGGCGAAAACCTCGATATTGCCAACGATACTGTGATGCAGTCCCAAAAAGCCAATGCTACCGGTGATAAGTGTCACCAAAACAATACGGCTAAGAGTGTCGCGCGCAGAGGTCACAAGCCAAGCGGCGATACCCATCATCCAGCCGGCGAGTACCGCGCTGCCAAATATCACCCACCATTTAAAGCCCAATACGTGCTCGGCATAAGCATCGATATTAGCAACGGTAAATAAGCCCATATTGAGACCTAAGCCAATCATCAACGCAGCAAACAGGCAGCCGCCGACAACATTACCCGCGATGACGATGCCCCATAGCCGCAATAACTTATGCAAAGGTTCAATCTTGTTAAGTACCGGTAAACTCAGTAGAGAGGTTTGCTCAGTGAACAGCAAGGATTGACCAATAACCACGATAATAAAGCCAATGGGGTAGAGGAGTGAGGCTAGAACCATCGCGTATTTATTCGGCATAAAGTCGCCAATCAACGTAAAGGCCGACAAGATGACAAAAAAGCTAATGCCAATCTCAAGGCCTGCGGTAAAGGCGCTGGTGAATAATGAGCCTAATGAGCGACCAAAAGTTTCTTTGGCATCGATGAACTGCTCAACTAAGATACTCGCTGAGCTTTTGGCTTTACTTAAATTATCGTCGCTGGCGACCTTTTTTATGGTCTCTTTTTCTTCGTCGGAGAATTCTTCTGGGAAGTCCTCGTCCGTTAGGTTTTCGGTGACATCACTACTAGACTCGCTATCGGCTTGTTGCGAATCCTCTTTGTCATTATTAGCTTCGCTATCATTAGCCTTGTTTTCGCTAGTTTCTAGATCCTCTTTATCACTCGCTACCGAATCAGAGTCAATATTAGAAACAGGCTTAGAAACATAGTCAGAATCGGTGCTTTGCCCTTGCACATCTTGCTGACTTTGAGTATCAGAAGTGTCGTTTGGTACATTCTGTGTTTTATCGTCATTTTGAGGCACGGCAGGCTCGCTATTTTTTGTGTTTAGTAACAATATTTTTAATATTCTTAAATTTTAATATTTCAGTATCAAGCAGTCGCTGTGAAAGTACTATACTCCATTATATTTAGCATTAGGCGGATTGCTGTTGTTGATTGTTTAATGAGAATTAATAATAGCGCTGAAATCTGCGCTGATAAATCACCTTAACGCTAACAAAAACTAGCTATCTGCGTTAAAATCACTCTATTCGCGATTAACCTTATATTTATATCTATATTTTTTACCTTCATTATTAATAAAAGACCAGGCCCTTATGAGCAATCCTAATTCTAACACCAATCTAACCCAGTCTATCCAAGCCGCACTAAGCCAATTAGAGAACGCCTATAATCCGAGCGCAGTAGAAGCGGGTATGTATCAAGGCTGGGAAGAGAGCGGCTACTTTCAGCCAACTTTTGATAAAGACGACTCCTTCTCCATCGCTTTGCCGCCGCCAAATGTCACCGGCTCCCTGCATATGGGTCACGGCTTTAATAACGCTATCATGGATGCGCTCACGCGTTTCCACCGTATGGATGGCGACAATACTTTATGGCAGCCAGGTACCGATCACGCCGGTATTGCTACACAAATGGTGGTAGAGCGTCGACTCAATGCCGAGGGCATTAAGCGCCATGATTTAGGTCGTGAAGAATTCATCAATAAAGTTTGGGAATGGAAAGCCGAATCGGGCGATAATATCACTACCCAGATTCGCAGGCTTGGCAGCTCAGTCGATTGGTCGCGCGAGCGCTTTACCATGGATGATGGTCTGTCTAACGCGGTGAAAGAAGTGTTTGTGCGTCTGTTTGATGAAGGGCTTATTTATCGTGGTAAGCGTTTGGTCAATTGGGATCCTAAATTTCAAACAGCGCTTTCTGATTTAGAAGTCGAAAACCATGATGAAAAAGGCAACCTTTGGCATTTTCGTTATCACTTCACCGATAAAGACGTGCGCACGCAAGACGGCAAAGACTATCTGGTTGTCGCCACCACCCGTCCTGAGACGCTACTTGGTGATACCGCTGTCGCGGTCAATCCTAGCGATGAGCGTTACGCGCACTTAGTCGGCAAGACCATAACGCTCCCAATTACCGGCCGCGTCGTGCCTATCGTTAGCGACGATTATGTCGAAAGCGACTTTGGAACCGGCTGTGTGAAAATCACCCCTGCGCATGACTTCAATGACTATGAACTCGGCCGCCGTCATAACTTACCGCTGATCAATGTGCTCGACGCCCATGCCAATATCTTGGCTGAGATGGAAGTCTATCCTGATCTGCAAACTCGGGAGCCTAATCTAGAAACAACGCCAAGCGATCATGAGGGCAATGCTTATGCAGGCCTTGAGCGCTTTACTGCCCGTATCAAGATGGTGGCACAAGCACAAGAAGAGGGCTGGCTTGATAGCATTGAAGACTACGAGCTAAAAGCGCCACGTGGCGATCGTAGTGGCGTCATCGTTGAGCCGTGGCTGACTGATCAATGGTATGTCGCGGTGAATAAACTTGCGGGACCTGCTATTGACGCGGTCGAGAATGGCGATATCGAATTCGTCCCCGCACAATATAAAAACATGTATATGGCGTGGATGACCGATTTGCAGGACTGGTGCATCAGTCGTCAGCTGTGGTGGGGACATCGTATCCCTGCGTGGTATGACGATGCGACTGGTGAAATCTATGTCGCCCGCGATGAGGCCGAAGTACGCAGCAAATATAATCTAAGCGACGACGTAAAACTGCGCCAAGATGATGATGTGCTCGACACATGGTTTAGCTCAGGTCTATGGACGTTTAGTACGCTTGGCTGGGCTGATCCGTCTGCCGATAAAAAAGTGCTTGAGACTTTCCACCCGACTAGCGTCTTGGTCACCGGCTTTGACATTATCTTCTTCTGGGTCGCGCGGATGATTATGCTGACCATGCACTTTGTGAAGAATGACGATGGCAGCCCGCAAGTGCCGTTCAAAACCGTTTATGTGCATGGACTGGTCCGTGATGGCCAAGGACAGAAGATGTCTAAGTCCAAAGGGAACGTGCTAGATCCTATCGATATCATAGATGGGATTGATTTAGAGACGTTAGTAGAAAAACGCACTAGCAACATGATGAACCCGAAAGACGCCGCCAAAATTGAAAAGCAAACGCGTAAAGAGTTCCCTGACGGCATCGCCGCTTACGGTACGGACGCGCTGCGTTTTACCTTTACCTCACTTGCTAGTACCGGTCGTGATATCAACTTTGATCTCAAGCGTGTTGAGGGCTATCGCAACTTCTGTAATAAGATCTGGAACGCCAGCCGTTTTGTGCTCATGAACTGTGTCGATAAAGACAGCAACGCGCTGTCTATCGATCAAAACGCCAAGCCAGAGGTCTGGGAGCTACCAGAAAAGTGGATCATGAGCCGACTAAACTCGAGTATCAAAAATATCCATCAGCACTTTAACCAGTATCGCCTAGATATGGTCAGCCATGATATCTATGAGTTTATCTGGAACGAGTACTGCGACTGGTACGTTGAGCTTGCCAAAGCCAGTCTCAATGATGACTCAGTATCGGACGAGCGTAAAGCGCAAATCCGCTATGTACTGCTGCACGTGCTAGAGACCGCGCTACGCTTTAGCCATCCCATCATGCCGTATCTGACTGAGCAAATCTGGCAGACGGTTGCGCCGCTACTCAATCGTAAAAATACCGACAGCATTGTCATCGCTGACTATCCACAAACCGATACTGCCCAAATCAGTGAGCAAACTGAAGCCGATATGGAATGGCTACAAGAGCTGATCGCCAGCGTGCGTAATATCAGAGGCGAAATGAAACTCGGTAATGCGGTACGTCTGCCTGTGCTTCTGCAAAATATCTCAGATGAGGAAGACGCGCGCCTAGCCCGTATCGCCAATCAGTTTAAGGCGCTCGCCAAAGTAGAGAGCTTGGATATATTACAAGAAGGCGATGAGGTACCGTTGTCATCATCAAGTATGGTCGGGCAGCTACGCGTGCTTGTGCCGATGAAAGGGCTGATTGATCCAACAGCTGAGCTTAATCGCCTAGGTAAATCCTATGAGAAGCTGCAAAAGCAAGCGGAAGGTATCTCGCGTAAGCTAGGTAATGAAGGTTTTGTTAGTAAAGCACCTGTAGAAGTAGTCGATGCGGAGAAGACCAAACTGGCTGAGTTAGAAGGGCAGTTGACCGCGATGACGGCGCAGATGGAAGAGTTGAAGGCGTTGTAGTCAAATCAAATTTTAGCTATGGACGTATTAAATGGGAAAATTGGAGCACGACTACCTCGTATTTGAATGGGATGACCATAAAAGTCAGAGTAATTTAGCAAAGCATGGTTTGCTGCTTGAAGATGCTATCAATGCCTATTTAGATCCTAATGCTCTAACACAGACTCATCAAGTGGTAGATGGTGAACAGCGTTGGCGCACCCTCGGGCGCGTACACAACGCTGTATTACTCTTTATCGGGCATTTGTTATATGATGATGAATTAGACCGTGAGGTTGTCAGACTGATTACAGTTAGAGAGGCTACCTCCCAAGAAGAGAGAATTTACTATGACAATCATTAGAAAGATTATTCATAAAGATGATATTCCATCATTATCCGCTGAACAAAAAGAGCGTCTTGAAGCCTTAAAAGACCGTCCCGTTGACTTGTCTGATGCTCCTGAAGAATTGGACTGGAGCAATGCGGTGCGAGGCAAACTAACTAAGAAACGTCTGCCCGTCGATGACGAAGTGTTTGAATGGCTACAAAAAGATGGCAAACCTGCTGAGGTACGTCTCAATGAGCTGTTGCATAAGTTAATGGAAGATGAAGGATAGGGGGTTAGCACTTTAGAACGTTGGCAGAGACTTTAAATAAAGAGAAAAGCAAAAGCTTAAAAAGCATGGCCTCAGCATTGGAGTTCTTTACACCGTAGAAATATGCAATGCATGGGACAGTGTTTTTATAAAGACTTCTCTCGGCGTTCGTCACTCGCGTAAGGGTAACGCCACCGTAGAAAATGATGATGTATTTTATTGTTTACCAGCTATGCTATTCTCTACTAAATCTGTTAGTTCTTATATAACTAGCAGATTTGTTTTCTAGAATATTTTGAATGTTCTCAATAGGGTTCTTTATGGCATTTTTAACATTGAGTGAAGTACGCAGCAAAGCTCGTAGTAAAACATCTGTTGGCCTTGAATCAAGAGAAGCTCTAAACAGACAGTTTCAGTTCGATAGTATTAGTCCAGACAAAACTTACGATATTTTCTTATCACATGCATTTCTAGATGCTGAAGCAATCTATGGTTTAAAAATTACTTTAGAAGAAGCAGGGTTTAGTGTATATGTTGATTGGTATGAAGATTCACATCTTGATAGAGGTAAGGTGACTAAAGAAACCGCAGTAGTTATCAGAAAACGTATGCAAAGATGTAAAACACTGATATTTGCCATTACCGAAAATTCTGAAAATTCAAAATGGATGTTGTGGGAAATTGGGTATTTTGATGGTCTCAAGGATAAGGTTGCAGTATTAGGTCTTACAGAAAATAGCGAAGATAGCTTTAAAGGTAAAGAGTTCTTAGAGTTATATCCATTCGTACAACGTTATGGCTCTATACTTGTACTTGATGATCCTTTTGAACTTCTTGAGTTCTGGATTAAACGATGAAGGAGTATAGTTAGTGAAAAATTATTGCTATCAGTTAATAATCCTAGGAAGAGATTTTGATATGCAAGAAGCTATTATTAGTAGTCTCAAGAATAAAGTTAAAGAAATCGGTATAGACTTTAGTCATTTTAAAATAATTAACGATGAAAATTTTGACGAATATACTGATGCAAGCCCTTCTTTTTGTATTTACCTAGGACGACACGATGCAAATAAACAGTTTGCTGATATAGAGTTACTAGAAAAAGTAGTTGTTGATGCATCATTGGTATTGCCTATCGTACAAGGCTCGCTAGACGATTTTAATCAATGTGTACCTAAAATTATATCTACATACAATGGATTAGCAATTTCGGAGCAAGATAAAGATGTAAAGGTTGAAAAAATTGCAAATAATATCTTAGAAGCTTTTTCTCTTCTAAGAAAAAATCGTCGTATTTTTATCAGCTATAAGCGTGATGAATCCGCCAGTATAGCCATTCAACTATACGAAGCTTTAGAAAAAAATGGCTTCGATGTATTTCTTGATACGCATAGTATTAGACCATCTGAACCTTTTCAGGATGAACTATGGCATCGTATGGCAGATAGTGACGTAGTTGTACTATTGAATACTTCTAATTTTTTAGGGAGTATGTGGACAACTCAAGAGCTAGCCACGGCAAATAAGTTGCTGCTAGGAATGGTTGTTGTTTCTTGGCCTGAGCATTCTATAAAGGATCATAAAGATGCTGAAATATCGTTTCCAATTCAATTAAAAGCTAATGACTTCAATGATAAAAACGAACGACTAAATGGTAATATTGTCGATCAAATCATTAAAAACGTAGAAAGTATAAGAGCTAGAACGTTAGCTGCTAGAAGAGATAATTTGATATCAAACTTTGTAAAAATAGCTAAGTCCAATGGTTATGAACCACAACTAGATAGTTATAAGATTATCACAATGTCTAAGGATGATGAAGAGATAGTTTTAGTTCCAGCAGTAGGTATTCCCAATTCTTTAAATTACGAAAGCTCTTCCACTTTGATTAAAGAAATTAAGAAAAAAGATTATGAACACATTTGCATACTCTTTGACGAAACTTGTATTCGTGATTTCTGGTTGAAACATTTGGAATGGTTAGATAGTAGCCTTACAGTAGAGACACTGAGTATTTTGAGGGTACAAAAATGGCTAACAAACTAAAAAACATTTTTCTTTCAGCAAGTATACCTCTGAAAGAACGTAACCCTATGTATTATGATACAGCTGATGTAATTGCAATTCGAGATTGTATTAGCAGTTTAGCTAAAGTTGTTTTGCCTGAATGTCGTCTAATCTGGGGCGGGCACCCATCTATTACACCCTTAATAAGCTCAGTCTTAGAAAGTTTGGACGTAGACGTTGCTGAACATGTATACCTTTACCAGTCAGAATATTTCCGCAAAATGTTTCCTGTAGAGAATGAAAAATTTTCTGAATCTCTTGTTGTTACAGATGATATTGGAAGTCGTGATAAAAGTCTCGCTTTGATGCGCGAAAAGATGATTGTTGAGAATGATTTTATTGCTGGTATTTTCGTAGGCGGCATGGAAGGCGTAGAAGATGAGTATGAAGCTTTTATAGATGCTCATCCTGACTCATTAACATTACCAATAGCTAGTACTGGGGCAGCTGCTCTTGAAATATTTAAAAAAGGTAGTTTTGAAGAAGAGTTGAAAGATGACTACGCTTACATAGCTTTGTTCTATAGACTGTTTAAGGATTATTTGTGATGGCTAAAAAGATTTTTATATCTTACAAACACGGTGATACTAGTGTTCGCTCTTTAGGTAATACGTGGAGTTCAGAGCTAACGAAAGCACGTGACTATGTCAATATAATTGAATCACATTTTGAAAATACTGGCGATCACATATATAAAGGTGAGAGAAATAATGAAAGCCTTGCAGAATTCAAGAGAGATACTATTAGGGGAAGATTAGCAGATAAAATATACGATAGTACAGTTACTATAGTTTTACTATCTCCAAATATGAAAGAGTGGATGAGTTTAGAAAAAGATCAGTGGATACCGTGGGAAATATCATATTCATTAAGAGAAAAAAGTCGTAATGGTATTCCAAGTAAACCTAATGCGATATTAGCTATTATTCTACCTGATAGAAATGGAAGCTATGAGTATGCAAGGAATCCAAATTTTGGATTTGGAATTATTAATAAAAATAGAAATAATTTAGAATACCGTTACCCAACAAAAATGTTTAAAAGCGGTTGTTCCGAATCTTATATATTAATGCCTACATGGGAGAAGTTTACAAGTAATTATAATGGCTGGATTGAGGCGGCTTTAGAGATAAGACAAAATATAGATAAGTATGACATTTCGAAAAGTGTATAGTTGTTTCAAGACGAGAAACCGTTACTGCGTCGTGCCGTAGCGGTTTTTTTATGCCCGTCATTTGAGCCGCTGTTGATAATCAAGCTGACCCATGCCGTGGGTGCGGTTTAGCCACGATTGACGCGGTAGCTTGGTGGGGTGTGGCGCATACAGCGCTTTGCCTAGAGGTGGTATCGAGACAACAGGAACGCCGCTAGGCTTAGGCGCTGTGCGCCACGCCCTGCCAACTACAAGCAGAAAGCGGGAAGGGCTACCCTATATTTAAATCAGGATAGTCAATAAATTAAGTCAACTTTTCTTACGTCGTTCATTTTGCAGCGGATATACCAACTGCGCCACAAAGCCCTCTGGTATTTTTGTATTCGCTGTCGTACCATATTTTTTGGGCAAATGCTCTGGCAGGTGCGCGGTTTTGAATATCACATCATAAATGGGTAAAAAGGCGGCAAAGTTTTTGTCCCACGCTTCTTTTTCTGAGGAATGATGCCAATGATGAAACTCTGGCGTTGCCAGCAGCCAGCGAAAATACGGAAAACGAAAACGTACATTGGCATGAATAAAGATCGCATGAAAAGAGATAAACACCAAATAAGCGTAAGTTGCCGCTGGAGAGAAGCCCATAAACAATAAGGGAATATAACCGACAAAACGATTCGTAATCAGCTCAAACACATGCACCCGACTTGCCGCCAGCCAATCCATCTGATGCGAAGAATGATGTACCGCATGTATGCGCCACAGCGACGGGACTTTGTGCATAGTGCGATGAATCCAGTAACTAAAAAAGTCCACTATGATCAAAATCTCTATAAATTGCAGCACTAAAGGCTGACCACTGACCAGCTGATGCCATGAGGGATTAAGCCATTGATTAAATAAAATCTGCGCAGGAATGATCGTAAAAAAACTAAGTAGCTGAATACCTAAATGGCTAAACATGAAGTATTTGATATCAGTTACCCAGCCCGAGCGCAGCAGTTTTTGTTCTTTATATTTGGCATAAAACCGCTCCATAGGAATAAACACCAATGCGGAAATCACCAGCGTTAAAATAAAATAGTCCAAGCCTGCATACAGATTACGCTCATAGTAATTGGGCTCGATTTGTCCTGAGGCGAGCAGCGCGGCCAAGGCATTGAGTAACATACCCGCCATTCCCCAGCGCTTAGACGGATTACGTAGTAGGCTAATCATACCTGAAACAAAGCCGATAACTACACTGGCAAACAATAGGTCGCGTAAAATATTGGCATTATATAAGGGTCTAAAATCTGGCGTAGTAAGCAGATTAGGGAATAAAAAACACAAAGCAGCAAGCGTAGTCAGTATGCCCAAAGATACCGCGATAAAGGCAGCCACTTGCCCTGAGCCTCTTTTTATTTCACGGTCTTCAAAGTGTTTTCGCAGTAGTTTGCTCATAAGTTTAATTCATTAATGCCATTTGAGTTTAATTTAGCATTGTTTATCGAAAATGAGTATATTATTTACTCAACATTATTAGAGTGTATTCGCATAATTTGCATTCTACTCCTATAATCAAATCACAGCTTACCCTTAGCGTTTAAAATTAAAGTAGCTAAAATTTGTCTTTTATTTTGTCTAGGATAAAAAGATATTTACCTCCTCAAGCTATAGCGGTTCTTATATCAAATAGTCGAACCAGTCTCATTACTCTTAAATTGCTCACAGTGTAGCGAGACTAATAACCAATGCGTGCACTTGTTAGTCTTATTAATACATAATATGATTGATATAAATGATATATTGAACGCATAATTATATAAGTCTTGAGGTAGTTATGAGCTTGAACTTGTACGTCTTTTTGTGGATTGCCTTTACTTTTTTTACCTTCCTGATTACGGTCAGTAAGATAAACTCTTATAGAGCCGTCGGAAAAAGAGGAGCGGCCGAAGTTGGCCATGCTGAAAGTCACTTCGGTATTGAAAACAGCTTTTATAGAACCACGGCTTCTTGGCACGATATTATCTTTTTTCATGCCTCCGCATCGGGGCTTGCCGCCGTACTATTGATACTGGTTATTAAAGGTAAAATTCTGTTCCCGGGCACGGAGACCTTTTTCGGTATCGTCTCTCCGGTAGTGATCTTCATTATCAGTATCACGCTATTGGCTTTAGCATTTTACTTTTTTGCCATCTCTATGCTCAAGCTTGGCACGACGCTCAGTAAGATCGAGATTAATAATAAAGAGATTAAGACATTTTATGCGATTGCGGGCGTCTTTATTTACTTCGTCATCTTCACTGTGATTGTGCTGCTATTAGTATAAGCTCCTTTTAAAATGAAGAAAAAACCACTTTGGCGTCTGCTGTAAGTGGTTTTTTTTGGTCTGATGGTTGAGACAGAGCGCTAGATATGAAACAACCACATAAAAATGCAAAAATAATATTGAGCCAGATTAGTCTTTATTGCATGATTGTCGAATTATAAAAATAGCTTTGACACTCCCATTAGCGAAACACCCATTAGCATTGATGTAATCAATATGACTGACAAAAAAGCCTTTTACTATCGTCCCAAGACCAATCAGTCTAATAGCCCAACGGTGCGCTGGACGTTTGTGATACTAGGCTGGATATTTTTTGTGCTGGGTATCATCGGCGTATTGTTACCAGTGATGCCGACCGCACCTTTTATACTCTTGGCAGCAGGGTGCTGGGCACGCAGCTCAAGACGCTTTCATTTTTGGCTGATTAATCATAAGTATTTCGGTAAGTTTGTCCGCGATTGGGAAGAGAATCATGCGGTGCCTTGGTACGCCAAATGGCTTGCGACTATCATGATGGGGTTATCCACGGCGATGCTATTTTATCGACTGCCCGATGATGTTATGTGGATGGCTTGGCTCGTCGCGATCGTCTGTACGGGCGTTGCTATCTATCTTTTTCGCTTACCAAATGCTCAATAAAACAACAAGTTAACCATGAATAATGCTTATTTGTAACCAGTTACACAAAAAGCTATATATCGCTTGCGATAGTGCGATAAGGCTTCTATAATACCCACAAGCTTAAGAGCAGTTCTGCACAAATCATTACCTCGTAGTATTAGTTATAATCCTTCGTTTTAATATTTATCGTCAGTAGCTATTTGCAAGCGTTACCGGTCAATGAGACCACCAATAAATTAAAAAGTAGGATTATCAACATGTCAGACGTTCAAAAAGGTACAGTTAAGTGGTTCAACGAAGCTAAAGGCTTTGGTTTTATCGCTCCAGAAAACGGCGCAGACGTTTTTGCTCATTACAGCGAAATCTCTGGTTCTGGTTTCAAAACTTTGGCTGAAGGCCAAGAAGTTGAGTTTACTGTAACTCAAGGCCAAAAAGGCCCACAAGCACATAACATCGTTGCTATCTAAGTTGTCTTTTTAATGACAAATGATTAGATAAATAGATGTAAAAAAACGAGCCTAAGGGTTCGTTTTTTTTTGTCTACGATTTGGATTTAAGCGTTTAATTAACCTTTAAACTTGTTCTCACAGGGTGAGGTTAGTGCAGTGTAACCCGCCGATAGTAACAGACATTAAAAAACCTACGCTAAGATCATGCATCGCGTAGGTTGCTCTGTGTTTTTATTTATGCTGCTTATAAATATTAAATAAAGCTAATACCTATATTGATTAGGCCACCGCCAAGGATCAACCAGCCAAACATAATAGCGCCTAAGATAAGCGGTTTGGAGCCAGCCTGCTTGATCGCACTTAGATGAGTGGTTAGTCCTAGCGCGAACATTGCCATAGTCAGCAAAACATCATCGAGCAGGATCATTCTACTCTCAAAACTCTCTGACATAGTTAACCAAGTATGCATCAACACAATTAAGATAAAAATAAAAGCGAACCAAGGCACTTTGACTTGTTTAACTCGGCTCATGACCGACAGTTTCTCGCCCTCGCCATTACCGCTTTTGGTTAGCGCAAAGGACAAAATCAGTAAAAATGGCGCTAGCATCATCACGCGAATCATCTTAGTCACTACCGCCGTATCGCCAACCTCTGCGCTGATGGCGTTACCAGCGACGACCACTTGCGCGACCTCGTGAATGGTAGATCCAGTGTAGACGCCATAGTCTTGCGGGCTGAGCCAGACTTGTAACCAGCCTAGATGATAAAGAAAGGGATATAGTAGCATGGCAAGAGTGCCGAACACTACGACAGTTGCCACCGCGATAGTGACTTTGTGCGCTTCTGCTTTGATGACAGGCTCAGCGGCGATAACGGCCGCCGCCCCGCAAATACTCGCACCAGAACCAATGAGCAAAGTCGTTTCTTTATCGACTTTTAACAGTTTAGTACCGATCCAATAGGTTAATAAAAAGGTAGAAGTCAGCACTAAAGCATCACTCAATACTGCAGGCATCCCGACGCCAGCCACTTCTGTCAAGGTCAACTTAAAGCCATAAAACATAATAGCCAAACGTAGAATCTGAGCTTTAGCAAAGCCAACTCCAGCGCTCAGACTGGCTGCAAACTTGGGATAAATGGTGTTGCCCAAAACCATGCCAAGTAAAATCGCCAGCGTTAACGAAGATAAGCCTATAATGCGCCCTTGACTCCAGATGTCCAAACGAGTATTTAGCCATAAGCAAAATAAGCTACCGATGAGCACGACGATCAGCCCTGCTAGATGGCGAGTCCGAGGCATATAATCAGTTATGGCTTGTACGAAAGAGGGCATACTCATATCCTAACGGGCGTTTTTTGCTCATTGACTGCTGTTGTTAAGACTATTTGAAGGCGTTGCCATCATACTTACTTATAGTCTTAATAAGCATTAGCTTATGTGTAGATATTATAAGCAAAGCTCTTATATAATAAAAACAGATTGATAAGATAGGAGCTATCGATTTTTTAGGTAAGTGGGTATCTATAAGCTTGATTGTATCTGTCTAGCAATGGCTTACTCGTTATAGGATGTTTATTTTAATGGAAAAATCTAGCCAGACACTGCCAAAGATTACCCTAAAACAGCTTTCGGTCTTTGTCAGTATCTATCAGACGGGGAGCACTAGCCGTGCCAGCGAGCAGCTGCATTTATCACAGTCAGCGGTCAGTAGTGCCTTGGCCGCGCTAGAAGAGCGCTTGCAAATGCCGTTATTTGAGCGCGTAGGCCGTAGCCTCAATCCTCATAGCAATGCCCAAGCAGTTTACGTGCAAGCACAGGCTATATTAGGGCAGGCGCTTACACTTGAGCATTACCATAAGCATCAAGCGGGTCAGCTGCATATTGGCGCGAGTACCACTATCGGTAATTATGTTTTGCCCGAGCTAGTGGCTAAGGTATATGAGGCGCTGCCCAAAGCCAGTATCGAGCTGTATATCGCTAATACGCGCGAGGTCGTTAGCGAAGTCGAGCAACTCAATATCGATATTGCCCTTGTAGAAGGTATGCCAAGACCTAGTGATAGCAAGGTGTTAGAGCAACGCGCTTGGCGTACTGACACTTTGATGGTGTTTTCTAAGCGTCATAGTCGATGGTTGAGAGGGATAAGTGATTATAACGAAGCGGGCGGGTATTATGAGCTGACAACCGAACAGCTTTCAAAGCTGCCCCTGCTAGTGAGAGAAGCAGGCTCAGGCACTCGGCAAATTATTGATGAGCAATTACTACAGCATCTGCCCGGTGCTGAGGTGATTCGCGCAGTCGCGCAGTCAGAAGCCATAAAAAACATGGTCAATGCCGATATCGGATTGGGCTGTCTCTCGCAGCACGTCATTGAAAAAGAGCTTGCCGAGAAAAGCTTAGTACCTGTCAAAATTCAGGGAGTAGATCTAACACGGACGTGGTGGCTAGTTTGGCACAAAGCTCGGCATCAAAGTCCAATTTGGCAGACCTTTATTGATATTATTCAATGAATGAAGCGCTATGCAGTCTCTGCACAGCACTTTTGAGTAATATAGTCGATTCTAAATAAAATAGAGATATAGTTTTTCAACGCGGAACTGGTATAGATTTTACTGGCGTGCTGTGCCTACGCATATAGAGGCTGCATAAAATTCATCCCAGTCCCGCTGTATCGTTTTTATAATGAACTGACTATAGCTTATATAATTTTTAAGCAGATAGAATATTAAAGCGGTAGCTAGTCTGGTTTATCGAGTCTAACGACTAAGCTGTCGCAGGGCACGTTTGGTAGGATGTTATCAGCGGTGGCTCCGCTTAGCCAAGCAACGATACCGTGACGCTCATGGCGACCGATAACTAACAGATCGACTTCGTGTTTATGACAATAATTGACAATGCCTTCGCTGTTAGAGATAGCGGTAGTCACTTGCGAGTTGACAACATTTAGCTCATTGCGATCCAAAAACTGCGCTAGCTTTGCGCGCGCCTCTTGGCAACGTTCATCATCGATCTCATCATATAGGCTGGACGCTGGCACCAGCTCATAACCGAAGCCGACCATCGTATCTTTGACAATGTGTAGCACTGATAACTTAGAGTTTGGGCGGTTAGCCACAATATGCTTGGCTTTTTGGGCGACGATATCAGCATCTGGCAAAAGATCGGTGACTAATAAAATATGTTGATAGCTCATAGTGTCTTCCTCGTGTCATATACTATTTACTATAGCACTACTGATAGCCGCTGTTAAGTAGCGCTCATAGCTATTTGCTGCATATGATAGGGGATGTTGACCGAGTCGTGTTCGCCGTATTAACCCATGTTTACCGTAATGACCTTAGCTATTTTGCTACTGGTTCGTCAAGCTTGACTACTAAGCTATCACAAGGCGCATTGGGCAAGATATTATCGGCGGTGGCCCCAACTAACCAAGCTGCGATACCGCGGCGCTCATGGCGTCCAATAATTAGCAAGTCAACGTCCTTTTCATGGCAGTAATTGACGATACCTTTATCGTTGGAGATCGCGGCTGTCACTTCAGAGTTGACCGCATGTAGCTCATTACGCTCAAGAAATTGTACCAGCTTCGCTCTAGCTTCTTGCCAGTGCTCACCATCTTTTTCGCCAGATAAGCTAGAGGCCGGTACCAGCTCATAACCGAAGCGCACCATGTCATCTTCAACGATATGTAATACCGATAATTTGGCTCCAGGAGAGCCTGCAAGCACGCGTTTCGCTCTTTGGGCGACGATGTCGGCATCTGATAGTAAGTCTGTGACTAATAAGATATGTTGATAACCCATAACTCACTCCTTTGTTGACGTTGCTTTAATTCATAGTAGCAGTAGTGCTGAGCTTTGTTAAGTAAAATCCATAATATAATTGTGGTTATAAAGAAAGCTATACGCCTAAAGTTCATGAGCGCGAGTCGAGTAGTGATAGTTATCGCTTGTAGCTTGACTTATGAAACCACTAGCCCCATCTAGCAGCAACGATACTTTTTAGAAAACTCATTAGTAAAAGCACTAACTATTTAAAGAACGAACTAAAGAACAAAATAATAGCCCACAAGGATCTTTATGACTGATACATTTACCGCAGATCTTACTTTGCATCCTGAATTTGCGCTTATCGAACATCGCCACATCGAAGCGCTCTCTATCGATGTACTCATCAGCCAGCACGTCAAAACCGGCGCTATGCATTATCATTTGGCGCACCCTAGTGACGAAAATGCGTTTTTGGTGGGCTTTCGTACGCAGCCGATGGACTCCAAAGGTGAGGCGCATGTGTTAGAGCATGTTGCGCTGTGTGGCTCTGAGAAGTTCCCAGTGCGTGATCCTTTTTTCTCTATGATTAAGCGCTCGTTAAACACCTTTATGAATGCAATGACGGCAGCCGATTGGACCGCATATCCTTATGCAACACAAAACAAAAACGATTATTTTAATTTATTAGAAGTCTACCTTGATGCCGCTTTTTTTCCGAATATTCATCCGCTTGATTTTGCGCAAGAAGGCATTCGTGTTGAGTTAGATAGTGAAGACAAACCTCAATTTAAAGGTATTGTATTTAATGAGATGAAAGGGGCGATGAGCGGCGAGATTGATCAGCTCTATCATACGGTCGCGCATCACCTATTCCCGACGACGACTTATCATTATAACTCTGGTGGTGATCCTGCTGATATTCCTGATTTGACCCATACTGAGCTGGTGGAGTTTCATCAAAGCCATTATCATCCCTCGAATAGCGTCATCATGAGCTTTGGTAATATTCCCGTTAGCGAAACGCAAGCGCGAATTCATAACGATGCGTTAACTCAGTTCGCAGCGGGAAAAAAACACGTCTCGCGTCCAGAAGTACGCCTATCGGCTCCGATTAGCGCGATCGATACTTATACCGCTGATGAAGCGGGTCCAAATCAAACCCATCATGTCATCGCTTGGTTGTTACCCTCGATTACTGATCCCAAGCAGCGCTTGGCTTTGCGCTTGCTAGAAGGGGTGCTGATCGAGCACGCCGGCTCGCCACTACGGGCTTATCTAGATAGTCATCCACTAGGCACGTCACCAAGTCCGCTACTAGGCCTTGACGATAGCCATTATGAAATGGTGTTCTATACCGGACTGCGCGGCTCTGAACCTGAACATGCTGAGGCGGTCGAGCAAGGTGTTATGGACTTACTCACCGATGTCGCAAGCAAAGCTATCGAGAGCGAGACTATCGAGACGATATTGCATCAGATCGAGATTGATCAGCGTCATATCGGCGGCGATAGTATGCCTTATGGCCTAAACTTGATGTTAGAAGGCTTTAGCACCGCCATTCACGATGGCAATCCTATCGACGTGTGGGAGGTTGATGAGCATCTGGCGTGGTTACGCGAACAAGTGAAAGATGAGCAGTGGTTGCCCAATCTGATTAAGACGCATCTACTCGAAAATAACCACCGAGTGCGCGTGACTTTGGTTCCTGATAGTGAAAAATCAGCGCGCCTAGCTGCCGCTGAGCAAGTGCGCCTTGATACTATCGCGATGGATTTGACCGAAGATGATAAGGCAATCCTTGAGAAGCAAGCGCTAGATCTAGCGGCGCGTCAAGCTGCGCCTGACGATTTGAGCTTATTACCCAAAGTGGGCTTAGAGGATGTGCCAACAGATATTAGCTTTAAGCATGGCAAGCAAAAGCAGATCACGTTAAGCGGGCAAGACAGTACGCTATTTGAATACGAAGCGGGGACCAATGGCTTGTACTATTATCAAGTGATTGTGCCGCTGACCGATGCTATCAATGGCAAAAGTGCTGAAGAGCTGCCGGTTAATGAGGTGATCAATCATCCGCTACTGCCTATCTACTTAAGCTTACTCTCAGAGCTTGGCACAGATCAGCTAGACGCTTATGAGATGCAAGCCAAGCAAGCGGCGCACTCATCCGGAGTGACCGCGCGTATCAGCCAACGTACCGCTATCGATGATAGCCACGCGATTAGCAGTTATTTTGTGGTGGCGACCCGAGCACTGAACCGGAAGACTGAAGCGATAGAGTTGCTAAAAGAAGTGATGCAGCATAGTGTCTTCGATGAGCACGCGCGTATCAAAGAGATTTTGCAGCAGCGTCAGGCCAGTTGGCAGTCGCGCCTCGGTAGTGCTGGCCATGCTTACGCTCTACAAACCGCTAGCCGCGCGATGAGCCGTCAAGCGCAGCTTGAGTATGTGCGTAGCGGTCTGCCGGCGCTTAATGCCTTAAAGGACTTCTTGGGTCATGCTAGTAGTGATGATACAAAATGGGATGAGCTTGCTACTAGCTTGATGGCGCTACATCAGCGTCTACTCAGCTTGCCAAAGCACGCAGTTATCATCTGTGAAGCCGAGCAAACCGAGCGCTTAAGCGACTTGATTGTGGATAGCTGGCAGGACGATAAGTCATCAATAGCTAATGCTAAGCTGATAGAAGATAATATCCCAAGCGAGTTCACTCAGCTTGAATTAGATCCAACGTTAAGCGGTGAGCCAGATGCTGTCAAGGCGCTTGAGAGTGATCCTATCGCCGAAGACTTAGCTTGGCTAGTCGCCACGAACGTCTATCACAACGCTAGCGCCTACAGTGTGCCTGCAGCCGATCATCCAGATACGGCAGCCCTAATGGTACTAGCGCCATATCTACGCAATGGCTATTTGCACAGTGCCATTCGTGAGCGCGGTGGCGCTTATGGCGGCGGCGCAGGTTATGACGCCAACGCTTGTGCCTTTAAATTCTTCAGCTACCGTGATCCGCACTGCGCTGAGACTTTTGCGCACTTTGAAGCTAGCATTGAGTGGCTACTAAATGAGCCACAAAGTGCTGAGCAGTTAGAAGAAGCGATACTTGGCATCATATCTGGTATGGATAAGCCTGGCTCTCCAGCAGGCGAGGCGATAAAGGCTTGCTTTGCCAATCTGCATAATCGCGACGAGGACTGGCAGCGTAAGATGCGAGCCGCTATCTTGGCAGTGACTATTGAAGATATACAGCGCGTTGCCAAGCAATACTTGCAAGGCCAAAAGCACGTGCGTGCGGTGCTAGCGCCTTATGATAAAGAGGAAGCTGTAAAAGATCTGGGCTTTAAGGTCTGTAAAATCAACAGCTAACCGATACTGAGGTTTTAAAATAAGAAAAGCCAAGCACTATGCTTGGCTTTTTTGCGTGAAGAAATAAGCTATTATGTTTAAATTTTAATACCGCTTAATACTTTTGTCTTTAGCAATCTGATCTTGATGAATCGGAAAGCTCTCGCGCTTATCGAACCGTTTACGATCAGCGAAGTAGTTGTTTAGTGTGCGTCTGACCGCTTCAAAGGCGATCTCATCCCACGGGATATCTTCTTCTTTAAAAAGAGAGCTATCTAAGCTCTCAGAGCCAATACCATAAGCGCCGTCCTTTAGATCGTTTAAGTAAATCACGTATATCTGACCGATATCAGGAATGTCATAGAGGCAATAAAGCTGAGGGTTAATGACTACCGCATCCGCTTCCTCAAAGCTTTCGCGCGCCGCGCCTTCTGCCATAGTCTCACCGTTTTCCATAAAGCCTGCTGGCAACGTCCAAAGGCCATATTGTGGCTCGATAGCACGGCGACATAAGAGCACTTTGTCTTCATAAATTACTAACGATCCACAGATGACTTTAGGGTTTTCATAGTGAATGTAGTTGCAATTAGGACAGACTAAGCGCGGCATATTATCCGTAGGAGGAATTTTGCGTTCGGCTTCATGACCGCACTGGAGACAATATTGCATAACAGCTGCCTTATTTAATTTAAAATCTAGAGAAGTTTAGCTTTCGAATATTTAGAGCTTAAGCTTAGATAGCTCTAAGATAGCATAGTTTTTAGTTTTAGCAGGGAGCGATATCATAATGCTCTCATTCTAGAATAAAAAAACACCATATAAACGGTAATGCAGGAGCAGGTGTTAGTTATTGATGCGATATACGACAAGCTGTATAGGCGGTGTATGAGTTATAGACAACTTAAGGGACAGGGCAGCTAAATTGGCCTACGCAGTCATCAACACCATACGACTGACATGCTAAGATGATCCTTTATATAAGCTACTGATGACGAAAATAGGCAGTAACAATGACAGTAATCCATGATTTTGAAAGCTTCGATGAGCTAGCAGTAGCGCGGCCTGCTTTTATTCGTCATCCCAGGCTCAGACAGTTGGCGGAGCGTGTACAACAACAAACGCTACAGACCTTATCTGAGACGCCACCTAATTCTTTAGTTAGCGCATCCCCTTTTACTCTCTACGACAAAAATTATAACAACCGAGTGTTACAAAGCCTATATCAGACTCCTATCGCTGATGCGTCTGTACTCGTAGCGATTACTCGTGAGCGCCGGCCTAAGCTGCTACTGACGCGCCGCGCGGCGCACATGAAAAGTCATGCAGGAGAGGTCTCATGTGCGGGGGGTAAGTATGAGCTGAGTGATGGTAATAACGTAGTCACCGCGCTGCGTGAAGCTTGCGAGGAGACCGCGCTGCCGCCCAATAAAGTTCAGCTCATCGGCCAACTGCCTATCCAGACCTCAAAAAGTGGGATGAGTGTCCGTCCTATCGTGGCGCTTATTGCGCCAGACCTACCATTAGTACCTGAGATCGGTGAGATATCTCGTATCTTTTGGGCGGACTTTGAGACGCTCATCACTCAGCCGACTACGGAGTATGCGATAGAATATACGATGCTTGAGCAGACGGCAACGATACTTACCCCAAGCTGGGAGGTCGATGGTGAGACCGTTTGGGGGCTGACGGGCAAGGTTATTGCCAACTTACTAGAGACCGGATTCGATCGCCAGCTTGAGTGGTATTACCGTCTAAAAGATTCAGGGATAGAGTTAGACCGCTAACCAAGCGCTCTAATCCAAAGTCATTTTTAACAGACGCCAACTATGACTCTTTATAATAGCCGTCGTTTTTCTTCAGCCACCAGTTCATATTATCTTGGCGCTTAGCGCGGAACTGTTCAAGCTTCGCAGCCATAGTGCTATTATGCTGGCGTGCAGTATCGAGAGCAAAAAGAATCGGCACTGAGGATAATACGCCGAAACGAATTCTCGATTTGGGCAGTCCTAGCCCATCGCCAATATCGTCACCGACTAAAGTGCGAGTGACACTAGCATTGACCATCTCTACAAAGCGCCCGCGGCGATTGTCCTCGCCCATGAGCTGACGCGGTAAGTCGTGCAGCGCTTTAGCTAACGGTTGACCCATCTTAAAGTCAAGCTGCTGAATAGATAGGTAGGTATAAAGCCACTCCCAACACGCCGCTTCAGTCTGCGGTAAACGCTTTAAGTCTACTCCCATCCAGTAGCTGGCTAGATTCCATAAATGTAAGATACCTTCAGCTTCCTCGCTACTGATACGTGCTCCTAACAAGCGCAGGCCGCGCATGATCAGTAAAGAGAATTGCAAATGAGTAGCAATCATATCGGTCTGATTGATTGGTAGACCCCAATAGTCGCTATTCCAGCTGCCATCAGGGTTATGATGCTGAGCGCTCGCGCTAATCACCCCATCCGCTGCGGTAAGTTTGCCGGTTAACAGTTTTTGTCGCACTAAGGTATGGATTTGCCGCACCTTAATAGACTGACGCCAGCCCTCAGAGCCAATCGCTAACACTTGTGAGAGGGGTGCTTTGTTGTTAGAAAAGTCGTTTAGGTGTGGATGCTCAGAGACGGCTAGAATATAAGCATAAGTACGCATCAAACGCGGCAGCGCATCGTGCATCAAAGCCCCAGTCTGAATCAGCGGTAAAGACAGCGCTGGAATGCTATAGCCTGCCATTAGCGCCACATTACGCAGCAACCAAATAAGCATGAGCGGATAACGGCGATAGGCGACAGCGCCAATCTCTGCTAGCTTTGGATCGAACCAATCAGGATGAGCGCTAAATTGCTCAGTCATAGCTACAAAACCAGGATGAGAGCGAATATTGCCCTCTATACTATCGTTATCAAATAGCTTATGATTTGTCTGAGCATCGCCAGTATTTGCTTGCAAGATGAGCTGCTGTAAAGGCTTGGCAAAGCGGATATTATCAGCAGCCAGTTGATCTGCTAAGGGGTCACCAATGTCGTAACCCTCGACAATCTCAGCCAATAACTTCAGGTCAATCTCAAAACCTTTGGGTAATAAATAACGCTTAATGCGCTTGAGTACTTGCAGATCACTATGGTCATCAATAGCAGTGCTACGACCATGATGCTGATAGCCGTCTGTTTTCATGTCGTTATAGTGAGCCATATTTGCAGCACCGTTTCGATAGGGATTCATAGCTTTATTATAGCATTGAGGTTGCCACTCACAAGATGGGGTCCGCCTCATAAAGCGCCTACAGCAGCTAGTTTGAATGTTCTGAGCCCGAACGACATAACGAGTGAATCGTGGTTAGTAGGGATCAATATGGTCTAAGCGATTGAGCCGTCTCTCAGTGCGGCTTATTTGGCGTTCAAGCCTTCGAAGCTCATTCGGCAGAGATAGCAAATAGCGACGTGCTTCTTTTTCGTCTTCAAAATCGAGCATTTGACCATCGCGCAGCTTGATATACTCTGCCTCGTACTTATCTAGCAGCTCCTTATCATCGCTAAGCTGTTTTTTCAAACGGTAATACTCGCGGCCTTGTTGGTTGGCTTTTTGCAGAGTACGGCTTATTTTGGCGGGGCACACGCTATTTAATTCAAGACCACGTAGACCGATATTATAAGCGTTACTCACAGTGCAGTATTTTTCTAGTCCTAATTGGCGGCCGCGCTCCCAGGATTCAAAGTCCACGGCGACATCCGCCTTAGCGCAAGCCTTTGAATGCGCGGCAAGCCTATTAGCAGAGTAGCCTGCCACACCGTCATTGTAGCCGATAGCTTGCCAGTTACCGACCACGCATTCTTCCACTGATAACGTCGCGCAGCTTGAGAGCAACGTAACGCTACTAACAACGATAAAGATTAGCTTGGTAAGCCGCATAGTAAGCTCTCTTTTATCCGCTTTATTTAATAAATGCTAAGTCTTTAGGTCTGATATATCTGCCTATTCAAAGTGATTATTAGTCCCCGTATTAATGACGAGTCAAGTCCACAGAAGTGCTACTAATATTATCCTTTAGAGTCGCTTTGAGCATGAGATAACCGGCGATACCAGAGACGATAGAACCCATGATAATACCTAAGCGCTCATCGAATAATGGCGAGCCACCACCGAATGCTAGGCCGCCAATAAATAAGCTCATGGTAAAACCAACACCGCATAACAGCGCGGCGCCATAAATTTGTTGGAAGTTCATACCGCTTGGCATTTTTGAAATACCAAGTTTGAAGATCAGCCAACAAGCGAGCATAACGCCAACTTGCTTGCCGATAAATAGGCCTGCAGCAATACCGAGTGGTACAGAATGGAATAACTCAGCAAACCCTGCGCCTTTAAGTGAGATACCAGAGTTGGCAAAAGCGAACAGCGGTAGAATACCATAAGACACGGTATTTTGTAGATCGTGTTCAAGCTCTTCAAGCGGGGAGTGCTCAGGATCAGTGCGATCAAACATCGGAATAAATAATGCTAATACCACCCCGGCTAAAGTGGCATGAATACCAGATTTTAGTACCGCTATCCACATGATTACACCAACGAGGATATAAGGGGTGATAGTAGTCACATTGCGGCGGTTAAGAATATATAGAACAGGTAGACAAAGCGCCGCGAAGCCTAAAGAGCCAAGCGATAATTCATTGGTATAAAATAAAGCAATAATTAAAATAGCGCCAATATCATCAAAAATAGCAATCGATACTAAGAACACCTTTAGAGAGTTAGGGACTCGGTTGCCAAGCAGGCTTAAGATACCGAGGGCAAAGGCAATATCCGTAGCCGCCGGAATCGCCCATCCTTTCCAGTACTCTGGATTATTTAGATTGAATAAAATGTACACGATGGCCGGAAAAATCATACCACCGATAGCGGCACCGGCCGGCAGGATGATTTGTTTGACGTTAGAGAGCTCACCGATAAGTACTTCGCGTTTGAGCTCAAGACCGACCAAAAAGAAGAAAATCGCCATCAAACCATCATTAATCCAATGATGGGCATCTTTGGCGATTGCAAAGCTACCTATTTGGATGGCTACTGGCGCATGAATAAAGGATTCGTACCAAGTGCTAAGAGGACTATTGGCAATAATCATCGCTACGATAGCTGCTAACGCTAATACAATGCCGCCTGACGCCTCGAGCTCAAGAAACGCTTTAAATCTTTTTACTGCCATATCATCCTCATATGTTCAATGAATACTGTCAACTTAAGTAGCTCTACTTATATTTTATAAGGTGACAAATAGTTTGCTTTAGTTTCTCACAAATCTCTCAATATAAAAAATTTAATGCATTAAATGTCACTATAAGACAATACAAATGAGCAAAAATTTTTTGATTTCTAGGGTCAATTACTTAAAGTTAGAATGGTTTGTTATTTTTATCATAAAAAATATTGGTCAACCCCTAGAGCATATAAAGTACTTTAGACAAATTTAGCAGACTTTGTCATGCTTTTGGGTTTTCTTGTCGATTTGACTCTATAATGAGCTATTTTAACCGTCTTGTTCCACGATTTTACCAATACAGGGCTTAGAGCATGCTAGTCTCTGGAGCTTGAGGCTCAAATAACATCAAAACCGCTAATCAGCAGTTCTTTCGTCATAAAGTATTTATAAGGCCAGTGACATGGACGTATCGCTCTCTTTAGAGATTATCTTAATGCTGACGGCAGTCGCAGCGCTGGCCGGCTTCATTGATGCTATTGCAGGTGGTGGCGGCTTACTGACTATTCCGGCCATGCTGCTTGCTAATATTCCGCCAGTGCTGACATTAGGCACCAATAAATTACAAGCGGCATCAGGAGCGCTCGCAGCCTCACTGACGATGATCAAAAAAGGGGTAGTGAAACCAGCTCGTATAAAGACGGCTATTATCGCCGCTTTTATTGGATCGATTATTGGCGCTATTGCCGTACAGCTATCGCCTCCTGATATGCTAGAAAAACTCATTCCGTTTTTTATCGCTGCTATTGGGATTTATACTTTATTTGCCCCTAAGCTTGGTGAGGTGGAAGCTGCGCCGCGTATCTCTGAGGGCAAGTGGCAAAAAGTAGCTGCTCCTCTCATTGGCTTTTATGACGGTTACTTAGGTCCAGGCACTGGCATGTTTTTTGCTTTAGGCAACGTAGCGCTACGAGGCCAAAAGATCGTTGAGGCAACGGGCGCAGCAAAAGTGCTCAATCTATCTACCAATATTGGCTCATTAATATTTTTCATTTTAGGCGGTAACGTGCTTTGGATTGTGGGGCTCGCGATGATGGTTGGGCAAACGCTCGGGGCTTATTTTGGCTCGCACATGGTGGTCAAAGGCGGCAGTAAACTGATCCGTCCGATGATTGTTATGGTTTGCTTAGCTATGATCACGAAATACGTTTTTGGCTGAGCCAAGCGTAGCCATTGTTGGCTAGTAACAACTGACTTATCGCAAATAAAAACTTCAGCCTATTTTAGACTGAAGTTTTTTGGTTTTGGCGTTGAGCAGCTATTTATCTATGCTTTATCGCTTTCATCGGCTTCACTGCGACGTAGACCATCTTGCCATTTACTGGTTTTGGTATCGCTTAGGCCATGATCACGACTATGAGCAGGCTTATCTGTGGTCTCAGCAGCATCGCCCGCTTTGGTGAACGAGTCTTGAATAGAAGCCGTATCGTTATCTTGAGAGCCATTGGTTTTTAGAGCGTCACTACGACTGTGATTATAGCTCATGCGCTCATTCAGCGTAGATTCTGCATCGCGATGACGATGTTTAAGCGCCTCTTCTTCAGGATGAGCTTGCGCAAAGTTGGTTTGCTCAGTAGTTTCTTTAACGGTATCGTGCTCGCTGAGCATCTCCACATCACCATCCTCTTCATAGCCGTGATTGGGATTGGCATCACCGGTCTGCTCATGAAAGCTAGGTGTCGCTTCATCATGAGTGGGTGATGGCGTGTTTTTAGCTGCGGCGTCACTACTGAGCTCTGCATAATCGGTAAGCTTATGGACGGCATTCTCTAGACTATGAGGATTATCCCGCTCCTGCGCTTGCTGCAGATGCTTATCAAAGACATCTGTCAATAAAGAATCGTAACGGATTCCGTTATAACTGATTAACTGCTCCGCTTCACTTTCGGTAATATCACCATTTTGACTGGCTTGCACGACATGATCTTCAAAAGTCAGACCAGCAAACTCGCCTTTGTGCTCCGCTTTTTTAAATTTCTGCCATAACGGCTCAACCTCAAGCAAGGTTTGATAAGCGTTTTCCATGCGGCCATTAGGATCATTAGGATCTGTATTATAATAGACCATAGTTTTGAGATAATTGCGGAACGGGTTAGCTTCAAAATCGTCCATAAAGGTGTCGCCAAGCTTCACCTTTAGCTCATCGCTTGTCGGCGTAAAGATACGACCACTAGGGAAAGTAACAAAGCTAACTACGTTTGCTGCTATCCGGTTGGGGAAGTTGGCAAACAAAGAGACAAAGGCTTCTTGGATAGTGTACAAGCTATCTTGTAGAGCGACCTCAGCATGCAAGCGTTCTGCTGCTGACTTGCTACCATTTTCATAAAACTGCAAAATAGCCGTAGCAATAAATAGGTGACTGTGGATATCCGCTAGGCGGCCAGAGAGCATCTCTTTGCGCTTTAAGTCGCCTGCTAGTAGCCCAAGCGCCATGTCTGCGGTTAGTGCGAAGCTAGCACTCAAGCGGTTGATGTGCTTGTAATAAGGGCGAGTGAAGGTATCGGCAAAGCTTGGCGCTTTATTACTACCACCAACATAGCCTGCTATAAAGGCACGCGCACCGCGATTAAAGGTATAGCCTAGATGTTTAAAAAACAAAGTATCGAATTCTTTAACAGCGCTTTGCTTATCTTCGCTTTGTAGGAGTTGTAGCTCATCGAACAAATAAGGGTGACAGCGCATAGCGCCTTGACCAAATATCATCAAAGAGCGCGTCAAGATATTAGCGCCTTCAACGGTAACGGAGACGGGGATAGCTTGATAGGGCGTAGATAAGAAGTTGCGTGGACCCATCTGGATACCGCGGCCACCCAAGACATCCATGCCATCGTTGACGACTTCACGCATGGTCTCTGTAGCATAGTATTTTGCCATAGCAGTCATCACCGAAGGCGTACCACCTTGATTAAGACCACAAGTCACTAAATGGCGAAAGGCTTCAAGCATATAAGTTTGGCTTGCCATCCGGCTCGTTGCATCTTGCACACCTTCAAACTTACCCACTGAGATTTTGAACTGCTCACGTACTTTGGCAAAAGCACCAACCGAGAGATAAGTCATCTCGCTTGCTGAGGTCGAGAGCGCCGGCAAGGAGATACCGCGGCCTACGCCTAAGCACTCCATCAGCATCCGCCAACCGCGCCCCGCATTTTCGACCCCACCGATAATATAATCAAGCGGAATGAAGACATCACTGCCATCGACTGTGCCATTCATAAAGGGCGAACCACTAGGATGATGACGAGGGCCAGTAATAACGCCCTCGTGGCTGGCTGGAACTAAGGCACAAGTAATACCATAATCTGTCTTATCGGCATCGCCAAGTAGACCTTCTGGATCGTACATCTTAAAGGCTAGACCGACCACCGTAGCAATAGGTGCTAAAGTAATCCAACGCTTAGAGAAGTTCATACGTAGGCCAAGGACTTGCTTGCCCTCATGATTGCCATAACAGACCACACCCGTATCAGGGATAGCGCCTGCATCTGAGCCGGCTTCTGGTCCTGTCAAACCAAAGCAAGGAATCTCCTCACCACTGGCGAGCCCCGGTAACCAGCGCTGCTTTTGCTCGTCTGTACCATAATGCATGAGCAGCTCACCTGGACCGAGCGAGTTTGGTACCATACAGCTGACCGCCGCTGTGGGCGAGCGTGAGGCAATCTTACTCATTACTAGGCTTTGCGCGTAAGAGCTAAATTCTAGACCACCAAACTCTTTAGGAATAATTAAACCCAAAAAGCCATTATCTTTGATAAATTGCCAAGTCTCTGGGGATAAATCCTTATCTTCATGTTGAATCTGCCACTCATCGATCATCGCGCAGAGCTCTTCGACTTCATTATCGATAAAGCTTTGCTCCTCAGCAGATAGCTTGGGATAAGGGTATTCAGCAAAGGTATTCCAATCAGGCGCCCCCATAAATAGCTCTTTTTCCCACCAGCTCGTACCCGCATCGAGTGCTTCACGCTCAGTATCACTCATGCTAGGCATCGCTCCGCCTAAGGTTTTGTACACAGGCTTAGTAATGAGCGCTTGCCGGACAGGAGCAATAAGCAGCACTAGGCATAATAGGGCGACAGGCACCCCCAAAATCAGCGACCAAGGACTGATAAAAGCAGTCACTATTACAGTAGCAATAGCGACTATGCTACCCGTCACCCTTGATAATGACATTAAAAAGATGGCCAAAATCACGGCTAACTGAATAAGTATTGCCAAAATAAATAAACCAATCGCCATGATGGTCTCCTTAACAAGCGCTAGTAAAAACTAAAAAATAGTGATAAATAAAGAGTCGTTATAAAATTATGGTAGTCACCAGTAGGTGACTCTCGATATAACGTCAAAGAGTGCAATGATTGCAACAGAAATCTAACGATCAAACTTTCAGTCTGCAATAACACAGTAATGTAATTTTATCTCTCAATATGAAATAATACTTGACAATTATCAAGGATAAAAATGCTGTTCTATGTCGGGAATATGTATCCTCTGATAGCTGATAACTTTTATAATCCTCATTTAAGATAATGAGTATTCAAGCAAAAGGGGCTAAGCCTTTTTCGGCATAAGACAACGTATCATTGCGGCCAACGATGATATGATCGACTAGAGACAGATCTAATAAGTCGCAAGCTTTTTTGAGTTCATAAGTGAGTATATTATCTGCCGCTGAAGGCTTAGAGTCGGTATGAGGATGGTTGTGAGCGATTATCAACTGGCTAGCGGCATGAGTGAGTGCGTGGCGTAATACATGTTTGATGCATACAGAGCAGGAGGAGATACCGCCGGTGAATAGTATCTCAAAGTTCAGCAGACTTAAGGCATTATCTAAACACAAGACGGCAAAGACCTCTCGCGGTTCGCCGCGCAGCTGAGTGCTAATGTAGTCTTTGACCACTTGTGAGCGACCTAGCGCTTGTCCGGTTTTGAGCTTGCTATCTAAGTAGCGCGTGCCCATCTCAAGCGATGCCAGTATTTGTGCGTATTTGGCAGGACCAATGCCATGGCAGGCAAGGACGACCTCCTTTGGCGCAGCTAATAGCTCGGCAAGTGAGCCAAACTCATCGATTAAGTGCCTTGCTAGCTCGATAGCAGACTGCGATTGGGTACCGGTACGCAAAAATATTGCCAATATCTCGGCGTCAGAGAGATGACTGGCGCCAAATTTTAGTAACTTTTCTCTTGGTCTATCATCTTCGTGCCAGTCCTTGATCGCCATTATTTTTCCTTTCTTCGCTAAGATTCATAGAAAGATTTGGAGCGCGTTTCTTAACTGAGTTATAGTCAGTTGAAATGAAAACTATCATATGTTCAAGAGCGCTACTGGTATAAATTTTACTGGCGTGCTGTATTTTTTCGATGCTACGTAAAATTCATCCCAGCAGCGCTATACCGTTTTTAAAATGTATCGGCTATAGGTTAATCATAAAGCTAGCTATAGTTTTAGTTATAAAAATGGCTTAGCTATCGATAGCACTATAAAACCTTACCTAACTTATCTCATACTTGTTACTATAAGCGCAAATTTTATCTTTTCTTTTACCTTTTACCTATCGATGTCATGCTTATGTCAAAAGTTCTACTCGCTATCACCGGTGGTGTCGCCGCTTACAAATCTGCTTTTTTTGCCCGCTTATTGATTAAAGCAGGGTTTGAGGTGCGCGTCATCATGACCACAGGGGCGCAAGCTTTTATTACCCCGCTCACCTTGCAAGCTCTGACGGGCAATGAGGTGCATACCTCACTGCTCGATGAAGAAGCTGAAGCTGGCATGGGGCATATTGAGCTGGCAAAGTGGGCCGACTTAGTCATTATCGCTCCCGCTTCTGCCAATACTTTAGCGCGGCTGGCGATGGGGATGGCGGATGATTTACTAACGACGGTCTGTTTAGCGACTACTGCGCCCGTTATCGTTGCTCCTGCGATGAATCAGCAAATGTGGGCGCATCCGGCGGTCAGTCTCAATGTGCAGACTTTGCGTGATATGAATTATCATATCATTATGCCAGCTAGTGGCGAGCAGGCCTGCGGTGATGTTGGTGCTGGGCGCTTGCCTGAGCCTGAGCAGCTGTTGGCTGAGGTGCAATTGTTCCATAAGCAGCAGTTTATTGAACAGCGCTTGACGGGCAAGCGCGTGGTTATCACCGCAGGACCAACGGTTGAGGCGATAGATCCGGTGCGTTACTTGTCCAATCACTCTTCTGGCAAGATGGGCTTTGCTTTGGCTAATGCCTGTCGTGATGCTGGCGCTGAGGTGGTGCTCATTGTCGGCGGTAAGGTGAGCCTACCAACGCCGCTAAATGTCACTCGCATCGATGTTCTGTCAGCCGAGCAAATGCTCATCGCCGCGCAGCAGTGTGTCGATGGCACTCATAGCGCGTTGCAAATGATACCAACCCTATCGTTCGATCATAAGCATAGCTACGACCACGAGCATAGCGACTGTTGTGATTGTGAGGAGACGGATAGCTTTACAGAAGATAGCGGTCTAACTAAATCGGCAGATATCTTTATCGCTACCGCTGCCGTTGCCGATTATCGGACTCGCGACGCTGCTCCGCAAAAAATCAAAAAAACTCAAGACGCCATGTCGCTTGATCTGGTTAAAAACCCAGACATTTTAGCGTCGATTTCTTTGGCGCATCCAGAGCTGTTCGTGGTTGGGTTCGCTGCTGAGACTCAAGACGTTGAACGTTATGCGCGTGGTAAACTTGCGGCTAAAGATTTAGACATGATTGCCTGTAATGATGTCTCCCGAGCAGATATAGGCTTCGCTAGCGATGACAATGCTATGCAAGTGTTTTTTGCCAAAGCCTATGATCAGGACTCAGTGGTGCTCGATAAAACCAGCAAAGATAAGATCGCAGAGCAGTTAACCGCTCTGATCGGCGGAGCGCTGGGGCAACGCCGTAAAAGCTAACATAATAAGTAAGCACAAAAAAACTAGGAGTTAGCGGTTTTACCAAAATAAAGCCGCTGCGCTACTCGAAAAGTATTACAGTGCGCCTCAACCACATCCTCAATATCCTCTGAATAGCCGCCGCCCATAACGATAGCGACTGGGGTATCGGCGTCTTTTGCTTGCTGCAATACATACTCATCACGCGCTTTGCAGCCCGCATGCGTCAAGGCTAATTTGCCTAACTTATCAGTGGCTAAGATATCGACCGCCGATTGATAAAAAATCATATCGGGGGCGACTTCTGCTATCAGGCGCGGCAAAGTCTGCTCTAATACCTGCAAGTACTCTTCATCGCCGGTATCGTTATCGAACTCAATATCTAAGTCAGAGACTTGCTTGCGAAAAGGGTAGTTTTTGGCGCCATGCATGCTAAAGATAAAGACTCTAGGCTCATTCGCCATAATACTGGCGTTGCCATTGCCTTGATGTACGTCCAAATCGATAACGAGTATTTTATTAGCCTGTCCGCGATTTAGTAGTAAATTGCTGGCGATACAGACATCGTTAAACACACAAAAACCCTCACCATGGTCAGCAAAAGCGTGATGAGTACCGCCGGCGACATTCATTGCCACCCCATACTGTTGGGCATACAATGCACACTCATAAGTCGCATGCGCGATATGACGACCTCGATCGACCAAAGCCTCCGTCATCTCAAAGCCAATAGGTCGCGCCTCTTTGCGAGTCAAAGTTTGAGTCTTGAGCTTATGCCAATATTCCGACGTATGCGTAGTTAAAATCTCCGCTTCTGTCAGCCGTTTTGGCGCAAAGAAGTTATCGGGAGTAATCGTACCTTCACGCAGTAAACGCTCAGGAATCATGGTGTACTTTTGCATAGGGAAGCGGTGTCTTTCAGGCACTGAATAACGAAAAACTTCGGAATAAGCTATTTTTAACATAATTCAACTTTTTATAACGGTGTTTATTTAAGGGTATAATGGATAAGCTAATAAAGTAGCAGTCGATGATTTTGGTTTGTTTTTATTTAGCAGTAATAGTGTTTTCATAGTTTTGTGTAGCGCTGCTATTGCATTTTTTTGCTAGCTAAGAAAAAAGTACGCGCATCCGCTTGCGCGCGTAATTCACCTAATAGGGTGGGCATATCTTCGCTAGGCTCTTGCGTATTCAGCAAGTCACTAAACACCTCATAAGCGACAGTGGTCATAGCGACAACGCTTTGTAGTAAATGCTCGATAATATCGTCATCGAGCCCTAATACTTCGACATCAAGCGCGTTTTTGTAGCGTATTTCACCATCATTCACATCCATCTCCAAATTACCAACGATCATATCGTAGTTGATTTGGGTAATCAGTAACATCGCCGCACTTTGATGACTCTCTGGTATCAAAAACGGTAAAATCCCATAAACCGCGAGTAAACCCTCTTTTTCTTGTACTCGAAATAAGTAGCCGCAATCTATTTTACGATTCCTCATGCGCAGTGATAGATGATGTGACTGCTGTGCGTCCGAGATCCTTGGCTTGTAGTGAGTATAATGCCAGTGTTTACTACGAAAATAGAGCTTCAAATAATCGATAATCGGCGTCTGATTCGGACCAGTAACAGAGTCTTTGCTTAAAGAGATTTTGGCCGACCTGCTAGTGGTGGCATTATCGGCTGCACGGTTGGCGTTTTTATTATTATCATCCTTTACACTGTGTTCAGCGTTTAAGCTTTCAGGCTTTATAGTGTCAGCATCAACAGCATTTTTAACATTGACAGCAGAACTGATGTCTTGCGGCGCTCTACTGGTCAATAGCCGTTTGAGTTTTTGCCATAAGCTGAGTTTAGACTTACTATCCATAGGTTTCGTCTTATAAGTTTGAGCTAATTAATTCAGAGATAATCCATTATCTTCTCGTTTGTAAAATAATAGCAAATAAGCGACTATTCGTCTTTTTTTGCTAATGCCTGTTGAATATTAGGCTGTCTATAAAATGCTTGCAACATATCCCGCATATGAACGCTGAGCCATTCGCTATTGATGGCATCATTGATGATAGGCAGTAGAGTAGGAGTGAGTTTCAATACGGCTAGCTCATCAATATTGACGCTAGCGGCTAAGGCTGCGATAGTGTCGGCCTGGTGGTTATCATACCAAGTCTCGACACTAGCAGCGACTAAACTGCGCAGATAAGGCGAGAGCCGCAGACGATTATAGCTTTGCTGCACGCTGGCTTCGATATGATGAATACTGCCATTATCAGGGTCGTTATTTAAGTAGGTTTTTAATTGGCTAACTGGCTGATCTTTAATACGGGCCCAGCCCATCACTAGCAGCCTTGAGACTTCGTCGTTGGACAAATGCGCTTGGGCATTCGCTTCTGCTTTATTCGTCAAGTCCTTAATATTACGATGTAAGTAAGTTTGTAGTTTTTCGTCTAAGTTACGATTGGTGGCTTTTTCAAAAGAGCTGCGCCCCATTTTCATCAGCTTGCCGACGCCGCCAGCTTTATCAAGGGTGCTCTCCATAAAGTCATTGATAGCGTGGTATAAGGTTCGAGTCAGCAGATCGGCAAAGGTATCATTACCGATGAGCGCGTGTATCAGCCCATTACGCTGCTGCTGATGACTGCCGATATAATTCGCTAGCGTATGCACTTGCGTTTCATCCACCAGATCAGCTAGCGGCACATTATCATTAACAGGATGATAAATAACGGTCTGCAGGATAGTTCTAATATCCGTGCGCATGACCTCAGTCATTGGTTGACTCAATAGCCAGTCATTAATGAGACGCTGCAAGTCCTCGCAGCTTAGGTATCGACTCATCGGCTGGGCGCTGAGCCATTGCCAAGCTTCATTAGCCAGTGGCTCAGCTTGCTGAAGGAGCCACTGCTGCATAAAGTCAATTTGCGCCTCTATTAGCTCATACAATGAGGAGATGGGCAGCTGCTCTTTATTGACATCATGGCTTGGTTTATTGTCTTGTGAAGTATTAGGCATAGAGTGGTTTGAAGGCTTTGCTGATGTCGTGTTTGATGAGATATTTGCGGTCATATTTACAGCCATATTTAGAATTATGAGATTCGACTATTTGTTATACTATAGGTTTGCAGTGGTTTTATTAGCATAGCGTATTATGACATGAAGGTAACGGATGTTTTTGGTGAATGTTAGTGTCGGTGAGGACTATTTATAACAAGTACTTAGAGCATATTTTAAATCCGCTGCGAGTTTGCGTCTCAAGCTGTGCCAAGACATTAATAACTAAGAGGTTGTGATGAGCGAGTCATCTTTTTCTGCTACTCAAACGTCGCCTGTGCTAGCGCTCGATAAGGTGACTGTGCAGCGCGGTGAGACGCCTTTGTGTAATGGCGTCGATCTGCAGTTAGCGGCTGGCGGTATTTGTCATCTCATTGGTGCTAACGGTACTGGTAAAACCACACTACTTATGCAGCTGGCTGGACTGTTACCTGTGCTAACTGGCACGATTGAATATCAAGGCCGCGCCGGTTTGCCTATACAGCCGCTATATATCTCGCATCAACTTGGTATTCATCCCAACCTTACTGTTGCACAAAATCTGACTTTTTTGCTTAATTTATATGGTATAGCGCCAAGTCTTGATGATATCGACGAAGCTTTAGCTTGGGTAGGCTTGCAAGGTTTCGAGACCGTCAGCTCAAGCCATTTATCAGCTGGGCAGACGCGGCGGATTACTTTAGCCCGCCTCTATTTATTGACACCCGAAGTCACACCGCTATGGCTACTCGATGAGCCTTTTACGGCGCTCGATGTGGATATGGTGGCGCGAATGCAGCAGCGCTTACAAGCGTTTGCCGCGGCAGGAGGGGCGATAGTGATGACCAGTCATCAGGCGGTCGGCGTGGCCAATCAAATGCTTGATTTGTCAGAGTATGATTTATCAGATACTGATATAACAGAGCCTGATTGGTCAGATTATGAGGATTTAGATATACCGTGATTGTCTGAGGTAGCGACAGTTTTTGAATAATAGCAAGGCTAGACACTGATTACTTTAATCTATGATGCTATATAGATAAAATAAACGGCTAGAAAGGGTAACGAATGACGGAGAGCCACATACAAAATATAAATAGTGAGCGTATCAATAATAATAGCGGCGCTAATGTTAGCGATATAAGTTATGCTGCCCTTGCTATTAGCTTCACTCAGTTGTGGCGGCGCGAATGGCAAGTCAAGCAGCAAGGAGCGGTACAGTGGTTATACCCGCTAGTACTGTTTTTGGTGATTATTACTTTGTTCCCGTTGGCAGTTGGTAGCGAGCCGCAGCTCTTACAACGCTTAGGCGTTTCAGCGGTGTGGATTGCCGCTTTATTGTCGCTAGTGATGGGTATCGATGGGTTATTTAAGCCCGCGCTCGACAATGGCACGCTCGCGCAATTAGTAGTCGCCAAAGCCTCACTGCCGTTATGGGTACTGATGCGCCTAACCATTCATTGGATCTTTAGTAGTGGAATTGTGGCGCTACTGAGTTTATTGGCTGTACCGCTATTTGGTTTGAGCTGGTTTGAGGCGGGTATTTTGATGGCGTCGATTATCGTTGGTAGTCCGATGCTATTGATGCTCTCGGCGATTGCTAGTAGTTTAACCTTATCGCTGAAAAACGGCGCGGTGCTAGTGCCGCTGATTGCGCTGCCGATGCAGCTACCGGTGTTGATTTTTGCGACGGGCGCCGTGGATTTGTTTGCGACCGGTCTCAATGGGTTACCTATTTTGGCTTTATTATTAGCCGGTAGCATTGTCTCAGTACTGGTGATGCCTTGGGTGATTGCGATGACGCTGAAGATGTCTTGGCTGAATTAAAAAACGCGCTTTAGCGACTATCTTTGTAAAAGCCTAAGCTTTGGGTTTGCAACGTGGTTAAAAGCGCCAACTTTGCTATAATAGAAGGCACTCGTTATTGTTGGTTTCCTAGTAGTGATAAGTTGACCAAATAGTGACTATAAACAAGACGTTAGCAATAATAACCAGCTTAATGTTGCTAGCTTTGATATTCATTAGTAAACCATTAGAATGCTTCATCCACTTGCTGTGTAATAGGTCTATTCCATGCCCAACCTAAACAATGTCTCATCGCCAAACGTGTGGCAGCGCCTCTGGCAAGGTTTCTTGATTACTGTAGGGACTAAGCAGTTCTTTCGTATCTTTGCACCTTGGGTGAAGTGGCTTGGTATTTTAGCAGCTATTTGTCTGACTGTAGGCAGCATTTGGGGTTTGGCTTTTGCGCCGCCTGATTATTTACAAGGCAATAGCTACCGGATTATCTTCATTCATGTCCCCGCTGCCAGCCTTGCGATCTCCATCTATTTTGCCCTAGCCGTATTAGGGGTAATCTTTATGGTATGGAAAATCAAAACAGCTAGCTTAGTGGCGCAGGCACTAGCGCCTTTTGGGTTTTTATTGTGCGTGATTAGTTTGTTAACGGGCTCTATTTGGGCCAAACCCACTTGGGGTACTTACTGGGTGTGGGACGCGCGTCTAACCTCGATGCTAATTTTAGCGTTTTTATACGCAGGAGTGATGGCGTTATTTGCTGCTTTTGAGCATACGCCTAATCGCGGTAAAGCCGCCGCCATTTTATCCATCGTTGGCGCGGTAAATCTGCCTATTATTAAGTACTCAGTTGAATGGTGGAATACGCTACATCAAGGCGCGACCTTTACGCTGACCGAAGCGCCAAAAATGTCAGCAGATATGTGGCTGCCATTGCTGCTAATGGTGATTGGCAGCTATTTATTAGTAGCAGCGCTTGCGATCTATCGGACTAACACCCTGATCTTAAATCGTGATCAAAGCAAAGCTTGGGTGAAAGAATATATCCGTAACCAACGTAAATAATGCCAAAATGCTCTGAGTGTTTTAGCATAGCGTTATGGTAGATTGCGGTTAACAAGTATAGTTAATTCTAAATAAAACAGATGTGTTATGTTGCAACGCGGAACTGGCATGAATTTTTCTGGCGTGCTGTGCTTACGCATACAGCGGCTGCAAAAAATTCATTCTAGCCCCGCTGTATTTTTTATATTGAACTCACTGTGTCATAGGAGAGCAAATGCAGCCTTACTTTTATAGCCTCTCAGAATTTCTTGCTATGGGTGAGCATGGTGTTTTTGTCTGGTCTTGTTGGGCCATTACGGTAGGTATTGTTTTAGCCTTTATCCTCTATAGCCGTGCTCAAAGAAAGACTTTACTGAAACAATTGACTATTCAACAAGCGCGGCAAGCACAGCGAAGCAGCAGAGCGCCTAAGCATAAAACTTAAGCCTCTATTTCTCAGAGGTTATTCAATAGGCTAACTCAAACCCTTTAGTTCGCTGATAACTTACTGTTTTTATTGCCATTAATACAATGACGGAACCATTTTGCCTAATGATGACAGCTGTCATTGATTTGTATGATAAAGGCTACCATATAAAAACTGTAAGGTTTTATTGAGCATTTTGAGCTGATAAATCTAAAGTTGGTAAAAGCGCCATTTTTAATGAGGTAAGATATGAACGCCGTTCGACGTAAAAAGCTTATGTGGGTTATGTTTACGCTAGCAGGTGCGGCTATCGCTGTGGTGCTCGTCATCTATGCTATTGGTCAGCAGACGGACTACTATTTCGATGCAACGGCGATTGCTCAAGGCGAGGCGCCGCAAGATAAGCGCATTCGTGCTGGCGGCATGGTGGTTGCGGGTAGCGTACAGCGAGCTGCTAGTGATCCTTTGAATGTTGAGTTCGCTATTACTGATTTCCAATCGACAGTACCCGTCACCTATCAAGGTATCTTGCCAGACTTATTCGCTGAAAACTCAGGAGTGGTTGCTACTGGTAAAATGCAAGGCGAAACTTTTGTCGCCGGCGAAGTATTGGCTAAGCACGATGAAAACTACATGGCACCAGAGGTCGCAAAATCGCTAAAAGAAAATAACCGTGCGAGTGTTACGCCGTCATCAGAACAATACAATCCTGCTGAACCTATCCATAAAACTGAAACATTACAGCAGTAAAAACGGCAGTTAAAAATTTAATTGCTCAAATAAGAAAGCCACCAATACTTATATCGGTGGCTTTTTTGCGTTTAATGATTTTATTTTAAAAAGTAATTAACCTACTGAAACACCCTTTAAAATCAGTCGTCCCATTCAGGCGTATAATCAGGGTGCTCGATTTTGCGGCCATCACTACGAGCCAAGTTGCCGATTTGCTCTAGCTCATCAGCGCTTAGTTCGAGCTCAGTCGCGTCTAAGTTACCTTGTAAGTGATCAGGGTTGGAAGTCTTGGGAATAGCGACGCGATCCTTATCTGAGAGTATCCAAGCTAATGAGACTTGCGCTGGGGTAACATTATGTTTATCAGCGATTTGTTTAATCACCTCATTATCGAAGACATCGCCGCGCGCTAGTGGCGAGTAAGCTTCTAATAAAATATGGTGGTTGTTTAAAAAGGTCTGTAAGGTATTTTGCTTAATAAACGGATGAAACTCGACTTGGTTGACTACGATAGGCACATCAGCGTGTTTTTTCGCTTCGATAATGTTAGCAATGTTGAAGTTAGAAACGCCAATATGACGAGTCAGGCCTTGCTTTTGCAGCTCACACAGTGCAGGAATCGTCTCGGATAAAGGTACGCGATCATCTGGCCAGTGTAGCAGCAACAAGTCCACATAATCGGTATCTAAGTCTTTTAGCGAGCGCTGTGCTGAAGCTTTTAATTTCTCAGGCTCAAACTTCATATCATCTGGAAATATCTTAGTGGTCAAAAAGAATTTATCGCGAGCCACGCCAGATTGCTTGATACCTTGACCGACTTGTTTCTCATTACCATAAGCCTGCGCGGTATCGATGTGCTCATAGCCCATCTGTAGCGCTTGGCTAACGACTTCAACGCAGTCATCACCTGTCGATTGCCAAGTACCCAAACCTAATACCGGAATGTTGGCTTGACCCGCTGTGCGAATATTATATTTTTTTGTGCTCATATTATTATCCTTATCATCTGTATTTACTGTTTTTAGCTATAGAAAAGCGCGCTAAAAGGTGGGGTGGAAGGTAAGTGAAAGTTTAGGAGTCTTTAAAATCATTCAATTACTATAAGGAAAAATTATTCAATGCAAAAGAGGAAGTGACGCTTTCCTACAAAGCACAAACAGCTTGTAACGTCCGCTAAATTTTGACGCTGTCTTACTGGCTTACAAATCCTTACTGCGATAAAGGTTTTATATATACCCTTTATGCTATAGTTGAATGAAAGAAAATTTAGAATAAAACGTATATTAAACAACTACTAATAACAGCAAATACTAGGTATAGAAATACTGTTTATAAACAGTATTGTCAGGAGTAATCATGTCAGATGCTATAACCGATAGCGCTATAGGAGCGGGTGAACCTATGGCGCAAAAGCCTATTTCGTGGTTTGTCTTTGGGCTGATGGCGAGCGTCACCTTTATCGGTATTCTCTCAGAGCTGATGCCGTCAGGTATTTTGCCGCAGATGACCGCGGGATTAGGCATCGAACAGACGCAAGTGGGTTTTTTAGTTGGTATCTATGCGCTTGCCTCAGCGATATTTGCTATCCCGCTTATCAGTGCCACCTTATGGGTCAATAGAAAAATCCTGTTGATGGTTCTACTGGCAGGTTTTGCAGTTTCCAATATCGTCGTTGGGCTAACGTCCTCTTATTATCTTATCGTTGTCATGCGGATTTTGGGCGGGATCTGCGCTGGTATCATGTGGCCGATGATTGCCGCTTACGGTACCGCGCTGGTGCCCGAAAACATGCATGGGAAAGCGATTACTATCATCATGGCGGGTAATACTTTTGGCGTCAGTTTGGGACTGCCGATTATGACCTTTATCGGTACTCATGTCGGCTGGCGCATGTCGTTCTTGGTCCTTGGTGGGTTAGGTGCCCTTATTGCCCTACTGGCGATGAAGTTTTTGCCAGCGGTAAAGGGTGAGAAGCTGACCCAAAGTAACTCGCCGCTTGCGGTGTTGAAAATCCCTGGCGTTTGGATTGTGCTAGCGCTGACCTTTTTGGCTGTCGTTGCCCATTATAGTACTTATACGTATATTACGCTTTTGGTAGAAACGATAGCCTTTACTGGCGGTATTAGCCTTGCGCTGCTGATCTTCGGTATCGGTTCGGTGATTTCAGTAATATTATCGGCTCGAATCATCGATACCCATTTGCGTGGTTTAATTGTCTCAATGTTGGGCGGCGGCCTTATAGCGATGTTGCTATTTGTCTTCTTTAGAGGCGCTAATGGTTTTGCACATATTGCTTTTTTATTGTGGGGGCTGGCGTTTGGTCCGCTAGTAACTATGTTTCAAACGGCAGTCAGTCATCAGGTTACCGAAGCTAAAGCCGTTGCTACTTCAGTACAGTCTAGTGTGTTCAACTTCTCGATTATGATTGCCACGTGGCTAGCGGGATTGATTTTAGTCAATATGCCAGAGACTGGGGTCTTCGGTATTGTCTATTTGTCTATTCTTTGTTTTATCCCTGCGATAATCATTACTTTCATATCTAAGAGAACTTTAGATGCCCCTACTGTTTAAAAGAGCTTAGTTAATGACTTGTTTAATTACTTATAAATCAATAATAGGAGTTTGTTATGATTAAATTTACTAACGCTAATATTTATCGCAATGAAGATGCCAATGAAATCCTAGTTAAAGACGGTATCATCCAGCAGATGGGTAAGAATTTGCCTAGTGCCGAGGAAGAGATTGACCTAAAAGGTCGCTTGATTGTACCGCCCTACGTCGATTCGCATCTACATCTAGACTATGTCTACACGGGCGGCGGCGATGATGCGAAGAACGCATCTGGTACCTTGTTTGAAGGTATCGCGCGTTGGCACGATGTCAAAAAAACCCAGTCTTTTGAAGATGCCAAACAGCGTATGCTAAAAGGTATTCAAGAAGAAGTCTCCAAAGGCGTGCAATATATACGGACCCATATCGATATTTGCGACCCTGACCTCACCGGACTCAAAGCCATGCTAGAGCTGCGTGAAGAACTCAAAGACAAGGTCACCATTCAGATTGTGGCGTTCCCGCAAGAAGGCATGTATGCCTATAAAGGCGCGGTTGAGCTGATGGAAGAGGCGCTGAAGATAGGCGCGGACTGTGTCGGCGGTATTCCGCATTTTGAGTGGGCATATGAGTTTGGGCAGGATTCGGTGCGTAAAACCGTCGAATTAGCGCTGAAATATGACAAGCTTATCGACGTACACTGTGATGAGACCGACGATCCCATGAGTCGTCACGTCCAGCTATTGAATGCTTTAGTGATGATAGAAGATATCGGTGCGCGTACGGCCGCGAGTCATACTTGTTCCTTTGGCTCTGCTGATGATGCTTATGCGTTTCGGATGATGGGACTGTTTGAGCAATCAGGTATGAACTTTATTGCGTTGCCTACTGAGAACGCTTATCTACAAGGTCGCCAAGATACTTATCCTAAGCGCCGTGGTCTCACGCGAGTGAAAGAATTTTGGGAAAATGGTATTAATATCTCCTTTGGCCAAGACTCTATAAACGACCCTTGGTATCCAGCGGGTAATGGTAATATGATGAATATCTTGGATAACGGTATTCATTTGGCGCAAACCATGTCACTGCCGCAGTTGGATGTCTGCTTGGACTTTATTACCTTTAATGGTGCAAAGACTTTGAACATCGAAAAGGAGTATGGTTTAGAAGTCGGCCGCGCCGCGAACTTCTTAGTGTTAGATGCTGATACACCGTTTGAGGCGGTGCGCCAACGCGCTGATGTGCTAGCCTCTGTTCGTAACGGTCAATATCTGTTCAAAAAACCCGAACCTAGTTATGAGATTGAGTTGGATATGTATCGAGCGACTAAGTAGTGATAAGCGACATGACTACATGCTGTCTTTAAACTAAAAAACGCCCCTTACCTAAATAAGGGGCGTCTTTATGATAAAGCTTTTATACTCAAATCGGTTTATTCAGCTACTGCAACTTCACCAGTAGCAGACGCAGTACCAGCAGTAGCGGTAACTTCGTTACTATTTGCATCCCAGATTTTTGGATATTTATAACCAGGGAAGGTGTCATGCGCGTATTTTTTGAAAGCTGCAGAGTTATAAGCGTTAGTGACATCTTTAACCCATTTCTTATCGACGTCGGCTGATTTGATCGCTGACCAATTGACATAGTTAAAGCTTGGTTCTTGGAATAAAGCTTCAGTCAATTCGATACCGGCATCGGTCGCATAGTTGCCATTGATAACCGCGAAGTCCACTTCATCACGCGCGCGTGGCAGCTGCGCCGCTTCTAATTCAATGATATCGATATCATATTTGCTATTGTCAGCGATATCTGTTTTGGCTGCGGTTAGCGGGTCGATATTATCCTTTAAAGTAATCCAGCCCAGATCATCCATCATTACTAGCGCACGAGCGAAGTTGCTCGGATCGTTTGGCGCTGAGACGCTCATGCCTTTATAAGCTTCTTGCAGATCACTCTTTTTACCTGAGTAAATCCCTAGCGGTGCAGTTGGTACCTGGAAGACTTCTACCAAATCTAAGTTGTTTTCAGTCTTAAAGGTATCGAGATAAGGCTTGTGCTGGAAGATATTGATATCTAAGTCGCCATCAGCCAAGGCTAAGTTAGGACGGACATAGTCAGTAAAGGTAATCAGCTCAACTTCATAACCTTGCTCTTCTAGCGAACCTTTGACTTGGTTGCGCACCATGTCTGCAAAGTCACCTTCGGTGGTACCGATGACAATTTTGCTGTGTTCAGGGTCGATGTCGGTTGCCGCTGCAGTCTCGTTAGTCGGTGCTTCTTTAGTCGCTTCTGGCGCTGATGAGTTATTACAGCCGACTAATACTAAGCCCGAGACACCGACAGTGGCAAGTCCAAGCGCTAATTGGCGGCTGATATCTGTTAATTTCATAAATTATCCTTAATAAAAATGCATTAGGGGTCACGGCTTAGCAATCAGCCATTAAAAAGAACGATTAGAGTCTGTTGGAGATTCACAACAAGGAAATGCTGCTAAATAACATGCGAATAAAAAGAGCACAAAAGTAACTTTAGTACCGTATAAAGTCAAGCCTTTTGCTTATGAGTAATCTGCATCAAAAGTGGAGTAATATTCATAAGCTCATATTAAGCAGTGAGAGTCGATAAGTCCATTCTATCGGTATCAGCATCAAAACCAGCGCTAACAATAGCGTCTTGACAATAAAGTCTGAGACTAACGCTTATCTAAACGTGTCGCGAGCCAGTTACCAAAAGCTTGAATGGAGATGACCATCACAGAGAGCATAATGACAATAAACACCATAACTTCAGTCTGATAACGATAGTAACCGTAACGAATAGCTAAGTCGCCCAAACCGCCACCGCCAATCATACCAGCCGCTGCCGAGTATGATAGCAGGCTGATACATAGGATAGTCACCGACAGCACTAACCCTGAGCGTGCCTCATTGAGTAGTACTTTTATGATGGTGAAGGGGCGGGCGCCCATTGATTCAGTGGCCTCAATGATACCACGCGGGACTTCGCGCAGGTTTTGTTCGACCAAGCGCGCAAAATAAAAGGAGCCGGCAATAGCAAGCACTAAGGAGGCGGCAATCGGACCGATACCTGTACCGACGATAGCTTTAGTAAAAGGACTCATCGCGATCATCAAAATCACGAAAGGAAAGGCGCGCATAAAGTTTGTGACGCCGCCAAGCACAGCGTAGAGCACTTTGTTTTGTAAAAACTGCCGGTCACTAGATAAAAATAAAAATATCCCGAATAGACCACCAATAGTTACCGCAGCGGTAGTAGAGATACCGAGCATGATAAAAGTATCGAGGGTAGCCTGCCAGATCTCTTTTTTTAGAGCCAGCAACTTATCAATCGAGGCGGATAATTCAGCACCAGTCAACATATCTATTTCTCTTGCCTTATCAGGTTATCTCTAATCTTCGTGGACTAAGCCTTGGCCTATCGGAGTGGTGGCTTGAATTAGACCATCTTGGACTTGGGCAACTTCAAGTAACTGCCCCTCGTGCAGTAGGGCGGCGCGATCACACAATCTACGAATGACGCTCATTTCATGGGTAACAATAACAATAGTCACCCCAAGCTGCTGATTGATATCACGCAGACAGGTGAGTAAGCTACGGGTAGTTGCAGGGTCGAGCGCACTGGTAGGCTCATCGGCAAGTAATACTTTGGGACTCGGGGCGATAGCGCGGGCGATACCTACGCGCTGCTTTTGACCGCCGGAGAGCTGCGCGGGGTAGTGGCTGACGCGGTCTGTGAGATCGACAATCTCTAAGCATTCCATGACGCGTTTGTGAATATCACGACTAGGGTAGCCTGATACGGTCAAATTAAACGCCACATTGTCAAAGACCGTGCGATTCGACATCAGATTGAACTGCTGAAAGATCATACCGATGTTATGACGCGCGATGCGTAAGTCGCTAGCTGTCAAGGTGGTCAAGTCCGTACCATCGATGATGACTTGCCCGTTATCGGGACGCTCTAACATATTGATTAGACGTAATAAGGTCGATTTACCCGCGCCTGAATAGCCCATGAGACCGAATATCTCACCTTGTTTGACCGTCAAAGAGGTCGGCTTAACAGCGGTAAACCAATGCGCCTTACCATCTGCTCCTTTTATGGAGCGATCGCTCATAAAGCTTTTGGTCACATCATTTAGGACGATCATGTCACTCATGGAATGCTCAAAATTTGATAGAGAATAAAGTAAATAAGGACTAGCGTTAACGATAGAATAAGGGGCGGTAATATAGCATATTATTGAGTAATATGGCACAGGCAATTGTCAATCGAGCAGTAGAAATAGAGTGAATAATTCAGATGAGCGACAAGGTCAAACAAGATAAGAATAGGTAAGCGCTGTTAAGCCCACAATAAAACGGCAGCGGTTTTGGATGTTTAAGGTAGACGAATCTCACAAACTGACATTAGATCTGCCAATCAGCGATTAGAGTTAGGTTGTACGCTTTGGCTTTCTTTATAACTATAATGCGGATCATGCTTGACCGGTATCACGACCAAGAAGCGAGTATGCCCATTAATCGTATCCGTTAGAATGTGGCCTTGATGCGCGGTGACGATTTGTGAAACTAGCGATAACCCTAAGCCTGAGCCTTTTTTCTTTTGTTGTAAGCGCACAAAGGGGCTAAAGATTTCTTCGCGCTTGTCTTCAGGGATACCCGAGCCCTCGTCAATTACTGCAAGAACAGCGTATTTAGGAGCGGGGCGCACAGGGTCGGCTTTTGCTTTTTTGAGATGCTTTTTGAATAAGCCTTCTTTCTTTGGTGCTATCGTCGTTTCGCTCTTACGCTCGTCAGCGTCTGCTTTTACGTCTGTCTTATCATTAGCCTTTTTTGCAGAGCTATCGTTAGTGACTGAATGAGTAGAGTCAGCGGTAAGCTTCATGAGATTGCTAGCAGAGAACTGCGTAGGAATAGCTTGCCAAATCTCTTTTTTAATACTATCTATCCGCTCGGCTGTGAGCATAGGGTAGCGAGTAGTATAAACGTTAGCTGTAGCAGACGAATGGGTTAGTGCTGATGTTTGTTTGAGGCTTTGCGTTAAGGGGTCTGTTGCTTCGTTAGTGGTTACATTAGTGCTTATATCAGCGACCCTATTAAGGTCTATAGACTGCTCATCATCACTGGCCGGATTAATACTGATACTCTCACCGTTACGATAAATCGGTGGCAGAGGTGCTGCCGCATTTTGTCCCTCTGCTGTATTATTAAAAGTATGGTCTTCAACAGGCGAGCTCATAAACAGATCGAGCTCATTACTTAAGGGCTGATTGTTAGTGTCTAACGTCTCATAATCCTTATACTCCAAATTATCATGATCAGCAAAGCTACTATTGAGTACTGATTGCAGCAGATAATCAGGTACATTGCCCGCTTCTTCAATCTGCTGTACGCCATACAGAAAGACAGTAACAGGAGGGACGCCGTGTAGCATCGCATTATTTAGTAGATTGCGGATCAAATGAGTCAGCATCGCCGATTGACCATCGATGATTAGGTGTTCACCAATCAAAGTGGCTTCAGAATAATGTTGGCGCTCCTGATTGATCAAGTCATACAAATCTAGACGCTCAACTTGCTGCAGCACGTGACCGGCGTCCAAGCGACTGACCAATAAGATGCTCTCAACCAAATCATTAAGGCCCGATAGGTCGCGATTGATAGCTTGCGCGCGTTTGTCAAACTTCTTTTTGGTGTCTGGAGGCATAACGTTCGCTAGCATATCCATCATTTCGATCTGCAAACGAATACGGGTAATAGGGGTGCGCAGCTCATGTGAAGCATGCGCTAATAGTAAATTATTGGCATCGATAAGATGCTCAATCTTTTGCGCCGCCTGATTGAAGCCATGAGCCAGAGAAGCAATCTCATCATTGCCGCGAGCATTGACCCGTACGCTAAAGTCGCCGTCACCCAACTGAATCATTTGCTGACTTAACTGATTGATTCGCCAAGTCATTGTCCGGGCAATCCACCAAAGAACACCAGCCATAATCAAAAGTAGTAGCAGCGTTCCTGTAAAGAGATTAAGGACGGCGGAGAGTACTGGTTTTTTTGGCGGTAAACGAGACTCATATAATAAGGTATAGCCTGTACTGCTGTAGACTTGCGCTTGCTGATTAGGCGGAGTATCAGAAAAGGAGGGGAAAACGCGAGTCATCAAAGAGGGCTCGTCAGGCAGTAGTAACGGCAAATCGCTATTGTCGGTCTGCATCAGCAGATGACCTTCGTTGTCATATAAGCCCATCTTCGCCTGTAAGGACTCATCAAAGATATCGAAGCTTTTTTTGACGACCGCTAGCATAAAGCGAGCTTGCAGACGATTATCCTTACTGACAGCGATGTTTAAATCATTTAAAAAAGGATCTATCTGCCCCAGGATTTGCGTCGCTAAAACTTCTGAGCGGATACCCGCATCTTTATCGTGTACCAGCTGCGTCAAAAGCACCATAGCGACTGCAAACAAGATAAGTGCCAGCATAACACTGGCAAATAACTTGGCAAAAACAGAACGAAAACCGAGCTGCTGCATCAAAGAGTCTCTACTATCAGGCGCATATGTGTCATAGACGTATAGGCATTAGCATACTAGATACTAGTATATTAAGCACTATCATACCTGATCAGTGGCAAATTGATAGCCAACGCCGCGCACAGTAATAATGCGTTTGGGCTGGCGTGGATTGTCTTCGATCAAAGCTCGCAGGCGCGAGATATGCACATCGATGGCACGATCAATATTATCTGAGCTATCATCGTTAGGCATCGCTTGCCAGAGCTGCTCACGATTTAATACCTTGCCTGAATGAGTGGCAAAATAATGCAATAATTGGAACTGATGTGTTGTCAAGCGTACTGGCTGGTCGTCGATAGTGACTTCATGACTATCGGGAAAGACGCTCAAACGGCCAAAGGTCAAACTATCTGATTGGCTATCTGCTTGGTTTGGTTGCTCATGGCGACGAATCACTGCGCGAATACGAGCTAATAGCTCACGGGGTTCGAACGGCTTAGCAATATAATCATCCGCGCCCATCTCTAGCCCTAACACGCGGTCGGTCGTATCACCTTTTGCAGTCAGCATAATAATAGGTACCTTATTGGTCATACTATTATTACCGCGAATCTTCTGACAGACTTGCATACCATCCATGTCCGGTAGCATAAGATCAAGCACGACCAGATCAATGTCGCGCTCTTTGGTGTCTAAAATATCTAAGCCTTCTTGACCAAGACCAGCATGATGAACGTCATAATAGTTCATCGTTAAATAGTCGCTGATAAGTTCAGCCAAATCTGGATCATCTTCTATTAATAAAATCTGTTTACTCATGGTTCATCTCCTAAAAATACTTCCGGTGATAGATAGTTGCCATCATCTTAATAAGTACTATTTTATAAGGGCTACGTCATTATTATTTATATTGAGCTTTTCGATATCTTTTTTTAGTGCCTTTTAAAGTGAGCGCTATTTTGAGATAAGTTACTTTGCGCTTAATCTTTTGTGCTCAATCTTTGTATTTAGTCATCAGTTTGCCAAAAAAGCACCTAAGCAAACAAGACGCGCTTTGTTAATATTTCTACACAATGTAACTGTCTATTTAGGAATTTAGACGCTATTTAAGACCGTAGTAGAACTAAAGTAACAAAGTATTAAACCTACATAAACGAAGCTGCGTTAAAAAAGATAGCGCAGGACAATTATGCTGTAGTTACACGTTAAGAGATAACTACTTTTTTACCTGCTGACTCAACGGGTAAATCAGCCAAGCAGATCAGACTGTCGTTATTGACTCCAGCAATCAGGTATTGCTCTGTATCTGGGTTATATTCGATGATCTCGATAGGTTGGCGAGTCAAGCGCTGATCTTGTTTGATAATCCAAACGTTTGCGGTAAGCGGCACTAACGGCTGATAAGGAGGGCGTTTTAAAGCGCTCAGATCAGCATCATGTATGGCGAGCTCAGGCACAATAGTACCTACCGCTATTTGACCATAATTAACGCGACCTGTAGCAATCGTACCTACTTTAAGACTACCTTCGCGGCTGGCATCGTTCTTTAATACTTGCACATGAACTTTTAGTTGGTTCGGGTTATCGCCAACGCTAAGCTTGCTGATTTGGCCGGTAGCTTTTTTGGCATTATTGTCAGTACTGAAGTTGACGGTCTGACCGACAGAAAGCTGCGGTTCAGCCTGAATAGGTAGGGTTGCAATGAACTGCAAATGAGTATCATCCGCTAAAAATAAAAGCGCCGTACCGGCTGCAAGCTTATCGCCACTAGCCACAGGCAGCTTATTCACTCGTCCAGAAAAACTGGCCCGAACAATAATAGTGGTGTCTGGCGCTTTTGTCTGGGTCTGTGTGTCTAGTTGTGATTCTGATTGTGTTTTTAGGGCGGATTGTGGGTTGGTCTGCTTAGCGGCTTGCTCAATACTCTGTGCCTGCTGGTTGTCAGCGCTATCGCTACTTGCGGTCTCGCGGCTCGTATTGTCATTTATATTTTCATTGGCACTGTCGTTTATATTATTACTTGCAATATCATCAGCTTGCTTCTCAGCTTTTTTATTATGTGACAATGACTCTGCACCATTAGCAGTTTTATCTTCATTGCTAGCCTGCGCTTCTAAGATGAACAATGGCGAACCTTCTTCTACCCACTGCCCTTGTTGAACCAGCACTTTTTGTACGGTGACTGCTTTGGCAGTGACAAATTGCGACTGCCTGATAGGTTCTATCTCACCTTGTAGGCCGAGACTTGGCTGATAGCGTGAAGATTTGAGGTTTAAGATGCTATCAGAGGATAACGTAACGGTATCGTCGCTGATGATGAAAGATAAATCTGCGTCCTTAGTCACCGTCTCACCTTGCGCTATCGCAGATTGACTCGTATCTTCAGGTGGTTGGCATGCTGTCAGTAACAATACACCGATGAATAAAGCAGTATTTTTGTTATAAAAAAAACGTATCATATCAGTCACCGTGGACAGCAAATAGCTAAGTTAGAAGGAATATATAACCATATTTTAGGGTAAAGTGTCTAAAAAGTGACTTGAGCGGTTTTATTAATTGCAAATCAATCTTGTATTGTTAATACTTTGTTTAGTATATTATTAAAATAATTATAACTTTCGTCTTATATAGGTAACTTATCTTACACGATTATAGTAATGCTGTTAGGTTACCGTCATATTGCAATAGTTGATTTTTGGATGAATTTTAGATGTTATGCGACTGATATTGCTCTAATTATAAACAAAATAACAAAGTAGATAATAGTAGAAGCATAATAGGGCAAAATATTAGCTATTTATAGTACCTTCTATAGTACCTTAGCTATGGATAGTAAATTTAAAGTTTATAGGATAGTGAGAATGGATAGTAATTTTGAAGGGCTAACCGTCATGGTGATTGATGATTCAAAAACCATGCGCCGTACCGCAGAGACCTTATTAAAAAAAGCAGGCTGCGAGGTAATTACCGCTATTGATGGCTTTGATGCGTTAGCAAAAATTGTAGATAACAATCCGGATATTATCTTTGTCGATATTATGATGCCACGCTTAGATGGTTATCAGACTTGTGCTTTGATAAAAAATAATCCTAATTATGCCGATAAGCCTGTCATTATGCTGTCATCCAAAGATGGGTTATTTGATAAAGCTCGCGGGCGTATTGTTGGCTCTGATGAGTATTTGACGAAGCCCTTTAGTAAAGACGAGCTATTTGAGGCTATCAGTCATTATCGCTAATTGCTTTTGGGTTTTATAGATTATACTCGCTACTCGTTTTGGCATATTTTTATAACAGATCCTACGGATACTTAATACAAAGGAAACAATCATGACCACTGTTTTAGTCATTGATGACTCGCCGTCTGAGATGGCAAAATTTCGCGATATATTGGCTAAAAATAACTTTCAGGTTATAGAGGCTACCAATGGTATCGAAGGCTATCAGATGGCTACCGAGCATGTACCAGATGTGATTTTGATGGACGTAGTCATGCCTGAAATGAATGGTTTTCAAGCCACTCGTAAAATCACTCGCGATCGTACTACCAAGCACATCCCAGTGGTAATTATCAGCACCAAAAGTCAAGAAACAGACAGAGTATGGGGTAAGCGTCAAGGCGCTACTGAGTATCTGACCAAGCCTATCAACGAGCTTGAGCTTATGCGCATTATTCGTAAAGTTATGGAGTAAGTTGTGGCTTCTAGAGGGTTTATTGAGCTTTTGCGTCTGGCTGATTTGGCTAATGCGCGCAGTAGCGGTCGTCAGGGTAGAAAAGACTACGACTGGCGCGGAGTAGTCTTTGAGAGTAGTGGCCAACGTCTAGTTGCGCCTCTAGGCGAGGTGGCGGAGATACTGACTATGCCCGAGTATACGAGTATGCCGTTAGTTCAGCCTTGGCTGCTGGGTATTGCTAATGTACGTGGCCGATTGTTGCCACTGACGGATTTAGCGAAGTTCTTACAGACACCGAGCACCTCAGCCCAAGACAGCTCAAGAAAGGTATTGGTCATCGATCATCATACGGTGTTTTCAGGACTCATTGTCGACAAAGTCTTAGGCATTGAGCAGTTCACCCAAGATCAATATCGCCCTGAAGCCCTACCTAGTGATTCGGCTTTCGCGCCTTATAACCATGGTAAGTTTCACAAAGATGAAGAAGATTGGTTTGTCTTTATGCCAAGCTTACTGGCGCAAGATAAGCGCTATATAGACGCCGCTATATAAGTTCTGTCTCAAGCCTTGGCAATCAACGCTTGCGACTGTAGTTTTTTGAGTACGCTCGTTATGATAACCGCTAGATAAATAAAGCAAAGAGTAGACCCAGCACGCACAATTAATCAATTCAGTCATGATATAACTTAGACCACTGTTTGAAAGGAATAAGCACGATGAGTGATGTTATAAAAAGTCCTAGTACTGGTGCCAGTAACCAAACACCAGCTGTAAAAGATGCTGCAAGCAGGTGGAGAGTTGTATTAGCCGTTTTTGCTTTAGTGAGTGTGGCCTGTTTGATATGGCTGATCAGCTCACTTGCGTCGATCAGCCAATATGTGAACGATTTTAATCAGCTGATATCTTTGCCTGCTATTATATTTATAGTAGGGCTTATTGGGGCAGCTTACGCTTTGTCACGGCTGCTTAAAGAACGAGGTGCCAACGAGCGCTTATTGATTGAACAAGAAACGCTGCGTCGTCGTCAAGAAGCCAATATCGAATCAGAACGCTCAAGTCAAATTCAAGAAGAAAATGAGCGTAACCAGATGGCTATTTTACGCTTGCTTGATGAGCTCGCTGACTTGGCAGATGGTGACTTGACCGTAAATGCTACGGTCTCAGAGGACTTCACTGGGGCGATTGCTGATTCTGTTAACTTTGCCATCGAGCAGTTACGCGAGCTGGTACTGGTCATTAACGAGACGGCGGATAGGGTGACAAACTCTACCGAACAAACTCAGGTCAACGCCGTAGAGTTGGTGGAAGCTTCTGAAAACCAAACGCAAGAGATTGCTAGCGTCTCTAAAGCTATCAGTGAGATGACCGTCTCAATTGACCAAGTTTCTGACAACGCTACTGAGTCGGCGAATGTTGCCCAGCGCTCGGTTGCTATCGCTCATAATGGTGCAGAAGTGGTTCAGCGTTCGATAGAAGGTATGAACGTCATTCGAGATCAGATTCAAGAAACCTCTAAACGTATTAAGCGTTTAGGTGAGTCCTCGCAAGAGATTGGTGATATCGTCAGCTTGATTAATGATATTGCGGATCAAACTAACGTTTTGGCATTGAACGCCGCTATTCAGGCATCGATGGCAGGGGAGGCCGGACGAGGCTTTGCCGTCGTTGCCGATGAAGTACAGCGCCTAGCAGAGCGCTCAGCCAACGCTACTAAACAGATTAAAACCTTGGTCAATACCATTCAGGCCGATACTAGTGAGGCTGTGACATCAATGGAGTCAACGACCTCCGAGGTAGTACGCGGTGCTCGCTTAGCAAAAGATGCTGGTGAGGCACTAGAAGAAGTGCAAAAAGTATCGAATACTTTGGCTGATCTGATTGAGAGTATCTCAAATACCGCACAGCAGCAGGCCGCTTCTGCCGGTCACATTTCTAACACTATGACGATTATTCAAGGTATTACTTCACAAACCTCTTCAGGTACGATGGCAACCGCGCGCTCAGTCGGTGAGCTAAACGAGATGGCAGCCGCCTTGCAGCAATCAGTCACTGGTTTCAAAGTCTCTAATGACGACGAGCATTTTGAAGATGTCGAAGAGATTGTTTAACACCTTATTGATGTTAAATGGCACTACAAGCATTTGCTAGCTAGACCACTGCTCAGGATCAGGGATGAGTCACAATCTATCGTTATCGAGCTATGATTATAACGACTTTGGTCATTATAATCATAGTGTGATAACCAATCTTTGTGGCTTCGCCGCTGTCAGCAAGTCAATACTTGATAAGACTCGCAATATAAACGATTTGGGACCACCTTATGAAAAACCAGCCTAATGATATCGCGGCGCTAGGATCATTGCTGCCTTTGTCAAAAGAGCAATTATCACAGCTGTCTGATGGCTGGCAGAGCAGCACGGATGCTACTGCTGAGCAAATCACCCAATTTTATAAGACGATCAGCTCTTTTTTGACTGAGGCTAATGCGCCTAACTATCTCCCTAAATACTCGCCAACTGAACCTCTAAAGCCGAAACACTATCAGCAGTTGTTGACCGGATGGCGTCAGCAAGTACAGCAACTATTAAATACCAACACCAACGAGCCTGCAGCCTTAGCCGCGCTCGCAAAAGCTTGTCATTACTTATGGCAAGGTGTGGACTTGTCTCAAGAGCATCATAGTAAACAGCAGCGCTTATGGTATTTAACGGAGCTTTGGCTACATAATTTAACTAACAATCAAGCGCCCTTACCACAAGACTACGTGCCACTATTATCAGGATTAGATCAGCTGCTTGAGACGAGCTATCAGCAGACTGCCGCCCAGCAAGAGAATGCGAAAAAGAAAGGTACTAGCGCAGTAGAAAGCTTAGACAATCGCTCTTTTGATGCTTTACTCGATAAGCTATTGGTGACGGTTTATATTAATATAAGTTCTCTTGCCACACTAGATGACTCATCGCGCGCACTGATTGACAAGTTGTCCGCGCAAATGACGATGATGCATAACGCTAAGAGCGATGATGCTGATATTAGTTTTGCTAATACTGATGTTACAAATGCTAATCAGGACCGCTTCGACGACGATGATTCAGTAGCCTTGACAGCTTGGCAAACGGCAAGAGCGCAAGTGCAGCCTGATGTTTTCGATATGAATGAAGAGATCCGCCAGATCTTTATCGAGGAGGCCACAGAAAGTGTGGCGGAGTTAACGAGCTTATTACCTGTTTGGCAACAAGATATCGATGACTTGACGCCATTAACAGCGATACATTATAACTTTTACACCCTCAAAGGCTCAGGACGGATGATTGGCGCTTTTAGCATCAGTGAGACGGCGTATGCTATCGAAAATCTACTGATTCATCTACTAGACCAGTCTTTGCCAGTGAACGATGAGGTCGTCAGCTTAGTGGCGCAGGTGGTAGAGCAGCTACCGACTTTGATTGCTAACTTTAGCGCCGCTCAGCCGCCGCAATTCGATCCTGCTTTGATTATTTTGCAAAGCCATAACTTACTTGCCGGCTTGCCGTTATCTCATGGTATGGAAGCGCAAGATGAGCTTAAAGAAGCCAATGTGACAGAGTCATCTGCTCTTGAGTCAGAGCTGCAATTTCAATCACAGCAACCAGTAACCACCGAGGCTGACCAGACTGCGGCGATAGAGATACCGGCTGTGCTTCTGCCTTTTGTAGAAAAAACAAAACAGTTGCCTGCGGACGCTGATGACGCTGACCCCGATATCAAAGAGATTTTTATAGAGGAAGCCTATGAGGTCTTAGAGGAGATTGTGCCACTTTATGATAATTGGCAACTAGACGATACAAATATCGCTAGCTTAACTGATATTAGACGCGGTTTTCATACTCTAAAAGGCTCAGGTCGCATGGTAGGTGCTAACTACAGCGCTGAGCTTGCTTGGGCATTAGAGTCTATGCTTAATCGATTCTTAGATAAGAGTCTGACACCATCGAAAGATATGAAGCAGTTGGTTGCTGATGTCTTAGCTGCTTATCCTGAGATCATTAACACTTTTGCGGAAGGCAAACAGGAATATCCGGCTATGGTGCCACTATGGATCGCTGCTGCAAACGCTTATAGTCAGCAGTTGGGCGATGAGTTCAGTTATAGTGCGCTATCTTCTAAAGGAGTGTCAGCGACAAGCGCTGCAGCTATAGACAATACTGCTACTGATGAGGTCGCGGCGGTAGACGGCCCTGTTGTTATGAATGATATTGATGATAAGAATATTCAAGATAAGCTGGCTATTCATGAGGTCAGTAGCGCTGAGACGATGTTAAAAAACATCCACTCTATCAACGATATGATGACCGAAACGCCTATCGTTATAGCGGCACAAAGCAGCGAAGAGCGCGAAATATTGGATATATTTGTAGAAGAAGCTAAAGAGTTATTGCAGCAAATTGATGACTTTATCAGCACTCATCAACACCAGCCGTGCGTACAGGTAAGTGAAGAGATCGTTAGGGCTTTTCATACGCTGCGTGCCGCTTCGGGTTCTAACGCATTAGCAGCCATTAGTGACGTTAGTGCAACTATTGAAAAAAGCTTAGAGCATTTGCAGCAGCATGACACCCCGCTCAATGCTCAGCATATAGAGGCATTAGCGCAGTCGGTAGCGCTAATTAAAGGTTATCTACAGGCTTATGAGGAAAATATTCAGCAGCATTCTTCGGCAGCGACTAGCCAAAGTAAGCAAGATGTAGAGTCTCTACAAGCGATGCTAGATATCTCAGAAGAGCCAAGCACACAAACCGATAACGAGTTGAGCATAGAGCAGCTACTAGCACTAGATATTGATACTTTGTTAGATGCGGAATGGCAATTAGAAGAGGCATTCACTGAGCTTAGCATAGAACCGCTTAAGGCTTATATCGAGCAAATAGCACAGCAGATTGCACGCTTAGCAAACCGTACCTCGGAGTCGCCAAAATTTACAGCGATACTAACCGCGCTAGCCGCCAGTTATAGCTATCTTACTAGCTCACCCCAAGCGAGTAATGATACCCATATTCAAGCTGCATTATTAGCCGCTCATACTCATTTAGTGGCTTTATTTGATTCGCTTGCGGGCCGTATGTCGTTTAAGGTGAATCACTCAATACTCGATGACTTACAAGCTGCTATCAGTGGTCATCGTCAGCATCATGCCGGTGATATCGCCGCTACTAGCGAGAATTTTACTGATAATAAAGCGCGGTTATCAGCAGCAAGTGAGACTTTGGATGTACAACCTGTCGTCGAAAGCATCTCGGTGGAAGAGTTACAATTAGAGGCAGTCAATACCGACGTCGAACTATTGGAAATCTTTTTAGAAGAGGCGCAGGAGCTTGATAGCGCTATTGCCCAAACCTTTAATCAATGGCGTCAAGACGTCACTGATATTAGCACGCTAAAAGTACTGCAGCGTCATTTGCACACCATAAAAGGCGGCGCACGGATGGCGGGTATCCGTAGTATTGGCGATCTGACGCACGCTGCTGAAAGTATCTATGAAGCATTTATCACTGATAAAGTAGCAGCGACGCTACAATGGGTCAATGTCATGCAAATGATACAAGATACCCTGTCATTGCAGCTCGAATACGTCGCGCGTTATCAGCAGTCATTTTGGACTCGTGAGCTCATCGAGCAGCTAAATGAGTTTGAGCAACATAGCGTGCTACCGCAAACAGTTACTCTAAAACTACCGATTCTCAAGAATCCTGCGCAGACGACAACGCCTGACAGTGAGGAACAGGTAGATCCAACCACCGCCGCTGAGTCTATCAGCTTAGAGTCGTTAATAGTCAAGTCTTGGTCAAAGGGCTTACCTGATGCTGATATTTTGGAGGTTTTCTTAGAAGAGGCAGAAGAGCTGGTCGAAAACAGTCAAAAATATCTGCAATTATTCTTAAATAACACTAGTGATGTGGCAGCCGTACAGACCCTACAGCGAGACTTGCACACCATCAAAGGTGGCGCGCGTATGGTAGCGGCCAATGGTATCGCTGATCTTGCGCATCAGATGGAAAGCGTCTATGAGTCTTTAGCGATTGGGCGTCGTCCAGCGACCAAGGTTATCTCTGAGCTGTTGATTAGCTGTCATGATTGGCTAAAAGATGCGGTATTTATCCTCAAACATCACGTCAATCCTCCTATGCCAACGGCGCTGATTGACGCGTTACAAGACTTTAGTAAAGACACACTGTCCTCTAGGCATATACCCGCCGAGTCGTTACAGACAGAAATTAGCGCGATATTAGCCGTGCAAGCCAAGCAGCGAGAGGTACGCGGCGACATAGATATCAGTCAGATGCCTGCTATGTCCGGTAGCTTTGCTGAGCCTGAGCGTAGTATGGATAGTAGTGATGAGATGATCCGTATCTCTGGTAGTCTAGTTGAGCATATGATTAACCTATCAGGGGAGTCTGCCATCAACCGCGCACGTATCGATATGGGTATGAGCAGCCTGACTGGAAGTATCGGCGAGATGAGCGCTACGGTCCAGCGTTTAGCTGATCAGCTGCGCCGTATGGAGATTGAGCTTGAGGCACAGATCTTATCGCAAATTGATGAAGAGTTAATCCAGTCTGAGGATTTTGACCCACTCGAGATGGATCAGTACTCCTCACTCAATCAGTTATCAAAATCATTGTCAGAGTCCGCTTCAGATTTAATCGATATTAATAATACATTGCTCGAAAAAACCCGAGATAACGAAAACTTGCTGCTGCAATTATCTCGTACCCAAACTGAGCTGCAAGATAGTCTTATGAACTCGCGAATGGTGCCGTTCCTACGCTTAAAACCACGCTTAGATTTAATTGTAAGGCAAACTGCAAATGAGCTGAATAAGTCGGTAGACCTATCGATTATTACTGCGGATGATGAGCTAGATAGAACCATCTTAGAACGTATTACCTCGCCTTTAGAGCACATGCTACGTAACGCGGTGGATCATGGCATTGAGAGCCCACAAGAGCGCTTAGCGACAGGTAAAGATCGTAGCGGTCATATTACCCTAGAGGTATTACGTGAAGGTAGCGAGGTGGTTATTCATCTCACCGATGATGGCCGCGGTATCGACGTTAATGAGGTTCGCGAAAAAGCAGTCTTAGAGGGTTTAATCAACCCAAGCGAGTATCAATATACTGATCTAGAGATTATGCAGTACGTCTTCAATGCTGGGGTAACGACCTCAAAACAAGTCACTCAAATCTCTGGACGCGGGGTCGGCATGGATGTAGTCGCCAGCGAAATTCGCCAGTTAGGCGGAGCCGTCTCTGTTAGCTCCAAGACCGGCGCGGGCACACGCTTCACTATGCGCATACCATTGACGGTAGCGGTCTCTGATGCCTTAGTCGTCCGAGCAGCGGATCGCTACTATGCTATCCCGCTGATTCAAATCGAGAGGGTAGTCCGGGTTAATCCAGAAGTGCTATACGACTATTATCACTCCGCTAAAGACACCATGCAGATTGAAGATAAAGACTACCGTGTTCGCTATCTCAATGAGCTAATATCAGGTAGTCAGTTCAATGAGCTGATGATGAACACTAACACTAGCTTACCGGTGATCATCGTAAAAAATAGCTCAGGTCAGAATTTAGCGTTACAAGTTGATCAGATTGCCGGCTCCCGTATCGAGGTGGTGGTTAAACCTATGGGTCAACAGCTGTCGCACTTAGCAGGAATCTCAGCCGCTACTATTATGGGTAATGGCTCAGTTATGCTGATATTAGATATTATTGCATTGTTACGTCAATCGAATATTAAAACAGTGACGACAACTAAAGCTGCTAAGCCAAAGGCTGATCTCGAGGCGGCAGAGCGCAAAGCGACTGTCTTAGTAGTCGATGACTCTGTAACGGTACGTAAGGTGACTTCTCGATTCTTAGAGCGCCAAGGTTTAAGCGCTGTAGTCGCCAAAGACGGGGTCGATGCTATGGAGATTCTGCAACAGTCTACGCCTGATCTGATATTGCTCGATATCGAGATGCCGCGCATGGATGGCTTTGAGGTGGCGACTCAAGTCCGCAATAATCAGCGTTTGCAGCAGATTCCTATTATCATGATTACCTCGCGTACTGGTGACAAGCATCGCACGCGAGCGTTCGAGACTGGCGTTAATGACTATATGGGTAAGCCTTTCCAAGAAAGCGAGCTGCTAGAAAAAATTCAGACATTGCTAAATATAAAAATCGATGACAAGCAACAGGTATAAGGCTTATATCTACAGCTTTAACGACTGATAATTAGCGATAATAACTGAAGAAAACCAGAGCCTTTGTTAAGCCTCCAAAGGCTTAATTTGACGCTTATTAAGTAACCTATCTACTGTGAGTGATGTATGAGTCAGATAAAGAAACATTCCTTCGAAGCGGTTAGTCTATTGACTGCCGCTAACGGTATGCTTGAAGCTACTATTATCCCGGCGATGAATCAACCAGACTGGATCGTACCAAGCTCACTGATACTAGATAGCGTAGATTATAATGAGGATCATAGTGATGCAGCTCAGAGCAGCAGCGAGGAGTCTGTTGAGACTTATGCTTGGCAGCAGCAGTCAGTTGCGGTATTTCATTTGCTCGCTAAAGATCAAGTGCCAGATAAGGTGGTTATATTGGAAGGTAATACGGCACAGGAGCGTTTAGCTTTATACACCAAAGGTGAGCTACGCCGTATTGAAGTCAGTATCTCCGAGGTTCAAGATAGCGAGTTACCCACAGAGTATGCAGAAGATAGCGTCATGGATAAAAGCGCAGAAGCAAAAGATGGGGAGGTAAGTGAAGAATCAATCACCTCTTATTTGTTTCAAGCGATTGTCATTGAAGAGACGGCCTATATCGTACCAGATCTAGACAAAATCGCGCATCAGCTTGTCACTGTCAGCCAGTAAGTCTTTTAAAAGTATCGTCTATTTTATTTAATCTATGTAGAGTGATGACAGTAACAACGCTAACAGAGAACCGAAAGGATGATAAGTCTGGAATTAATAAACTTAAAAATTGATAAAAACAGCGCTAACAATAAAGCCCTAAATACTTGTATTTAGGGCTTTATTGTTAGCGCTGTTATCGCTATTTACAGAATGCTTAGAGTAAGTCAGCTAACAAGATCAGCGCTTGTGTTCAGGCAAATTAATATTCATCTCTAAGACATCAAGGCTGTCTTCAGAGCGGTGATTGATATTGACATCATCTATCTGAACGCCATTGACGTATTTATTGACCACTTCTAGTATTTCACGTTTCATTTTTTCGATACGGTCTGTAGTCAACCGACTATTTAAGCGGTTTTCACTAGCAACGATTACTTTTAATCGTTCGGTGGCCATATTAGCACTGCCGGCATTGCGGTTGTCTTCTGTGCCAAATAAACTGCTCCAAAATCCTTTCTTTTTACTCATCCTTAACCCCCAAACCAGCGCTGTAATAAACTCTTCTTCTTCACATCAATATGACGTAGTGGTCGCTCTTCTCCTAAGAAGCGCGCAACAATATCGTCATAACATTGACCTGCTACCGAATCGGTGTAGTGAATGACCGGCTCGCCGTGGTTAGAAGCTTCAAGTACAGAATGACTCTCAGGAATAACGCCAAGTAAAGGCACTTTTAGAATGTCGTTTGAGATAGTATCAATGTCCATCATTTCATTGGCCGCCGCACGTTCAGCGTTATAGCGACTGATGATAAGATGCTCGCGCACTGTTCCTTGATTCTCTTCAACTTTCTTAGTGCGACTTTGCAATATACCGATGATGCGATCAGAGTCGCGTACTGATGAGATCTCAGGATTAGTGACGATGATGGCTTCATCGGCATAGTACATGGCTAACTGTGCTCCGCGCTCGATACCGGCGGGAGAGTCACAGATAATATAATCAAATTGTTTAGACAGCTCAGCCATCACCTCAGCGACGCCTTCATCAGTAAGCGCATCTTTGTCACGAGTTTGACTGGCAGGCAATATATATAAATTTTCAAGCTGCTTATCTTTGACCAAAGCTTGTGATAAGCGGGCGTTACCGTTAATGACATCAACGAAGTCATAAACGATGCGGTTTTCACAGCCCATGATTAAGTCTAAGTTGCGCAGGCCGACATCAAAATCAATGACCACTGTCTTATAGCCACGTAATGCTAAACCGGCGGAAAAAGAGGCGCTAGTCGTGGTTTTGCCGACACCGCCTTTGCCTGAAGTGATTACAACAATCTTTGCCACAGTGGCACACTCCTATGAATGAATGAAAGCTAGAGTCCACTCTAGACCCTAATAAAACAGCTATTGAATAAATTTTAACTCGCCACGCGCTTACAGTTATTGGAACCACTAATAATGTTTGAAACTTAAGATTTATTTACAGTCTGCGCTCGTAACCCTAACATAAATCGATAGAGAGTTACAGTTGCTACCGTTATTATCCTTTAAGCTATATTAATTCAATGTTTATAAATAGTATATAAAAACAACTAACTATAATGGCGGATTAATAAGGTTATGATAGCGCAATTTTGTTACTGTAAATTACCGTTATATTTCTTATGAGTCAATACTCTCTTCTAAACACTTACTGACAGTAGGAATTAGGCACCATCCATAACCGTAAATACTAAGCCTTCACCTTCTACAAAACGCACCTGCACTGATTTGTCGATGATATCTTGTGGTAGGTTGTCACGTAAACAATAAGTGCCGGCGACCGAGACTAACGATGGGTTAAATACTTGGCAGAATATACGAGCGTCTTTGTCGCCTGTTGCCCCAGCGACCAGGCGCCCTTGGGCACGGCCATACACGTGTAAGCTATTATCAGTGATAGCTTCAGCGCCACTGTTGATACTATTTGTCAAGATTAAGTCGCCACCAACGTGATTTAGGCTCTGACCTGAGCGTAGCATTTGATCATAAATCATACTGGTGATATGTTCAGTAGGCAGCCAAGATTCGGAGTCTGTCGCTGTTATAGAGTAACTAGCTTGAGGGTCAGGTGTTACCGAATCTGCATCATTGCTAGTGCTATTATTAGAATTATCAGTAGCTTCAACACTGCTGTCGGCTACTGGCTGCGTGACGGGCTTTTTAACAGGTAAAATCCGTTCAATACGCTTACCGTCAGCAGGAAATATGGCCAGACGCTGCGCGCGCGCTTGCTCTTCGAGTATGCCAGTGACTACGCCGATAGGCTGTAGCCCCCATGACCACAGAAACTCAACCAAAGCAGGCAAGTCTTGTTCGACACTACTATCGATAATCACGGGTATATTACTAGTCTTATTACTAAGCGTAGTAGCCAGTTGTGCGTCAATCAGGCTCAAGTCGTTAGTGTGTAGTTGTAAGCGCGAAAACGTCAGCATTTTGCCATACAAAGTCATAGCAGGAGCAGCCGTTTGACTATCAGTATCCGTCATGGTCATTATATAAATCCTTAAAAGACTAAGCTTAAAACACTACAGGGTAAGAGTAACAGAGTAAAATGACGTTTTTGATAATTGTCAGACATTTACTATTATTAAGCTGACAGTGTACTAAGGGTAGCTAGAGATTAACAAGCCTTTACGTATAAAAATTAGCAGGTTCAACAGATTCGATTATTCTTGCTATAAAAGCGCCCACTTCTGCATTTTTATAAAAGTATCAATCAAGAAACTACTAATAAAAAACAGCATTAATAAAAAAAGTACCCATCAAAACCTCAGCATATCCTGATGTTTCCATTGCTGTACTTTTACTTGTGCTTCAAAGGCGACTAAGCTGTCACTGATAATTTTTGCTATCAGGGTGTTTAGAGCGGGATGGTCAATATCAAGCTGTGCCACTCCTTTGGCAATAGCAACCATGAGAGGATCTAGGTTTTTATCAGCAAGCAGACGCGCATTGAGTGAAGCGGCTGTATTGACGCCAATATTGTGCCCGATACTTTGCAGCTGCGACTCGATAAGACTGCCAGCGATAGGAATTAAACGTAGCAAACGATGCAGCTCAGGAGTATTGGCGATGCCGTCTTGGATAGCATTACCGACCTCTTTGGCTATAATATCCTCACCAGTGGATTGGTTATTAATTTTGCGTAGCTGTGGTACCAGCTCAGAGCGCAGCAAATCTAGTAGTACCGCTTCGATATCATCGCGATTGCTGCCTAGGCTTGATTCGATAAGTGATTTTTGGGTAGTCGGGTTAGTGAGCTGTTGCCGATAGTTGTCAATAGCGGTCAGTATCACCCGATCTGACAACTCTTCTAATACTAAGTCGATATAAAACTTAATTCGATTCAACCAAGGCTGAGGCAATACTTGATAGCCAAGCTGATAGAGACGACGACCGATAATCACGACTCGAAACAAACGCAGCGCCCGCAATTGCGGGAAACAACCAAGCACTTCATACCAGTGAACAAAGGGGAAGAAAAACCAACGATAATAGATCTTTTCTTTGATAGCAATAGCCCAGCGCACTAGCAGCTCAAAAATCAAAAACAGCGTAAAAAATCCACCCAAAGTACGTAGTGGGTCGTGCAGCACTTCTTTATACCAGCTCAGCGCTTCCGTTAGTGACAGCCATCCTGCAACATTACTACTAAAACTACTCATCAAGATAGCATCGAGACTAATCAAAAACAGATCGATACTGATAACGATAATCATGATGATATCGTAAGTTAGCTTGAAGCGATTGGGCTTGGGACGATCTGGGGATAGCTTTGGGTCTATAGTTGGCTTTTCAGCGCTATGAAGTGCGGACACAGTTATCCCTTTTTGTTAAGTAGTGAGTGCATAAAATCTGCGATGGTTAAGACTTAGTATTGCCTTATAAAATCTAATCAAAGCAAGTTATGGATTAAGAGTTTAGCGTAGTTTGCGCCGCAGACACAAAATCATTTTCAGGGTTTTTTTCAAAATCGGCGAGCATATCAGTAATTCGCTGATCTTTTTGCTGCCAAGCCTGCTCAACCCAAGCAAAAAACTGCTCTTTTACCGCGGTGTTGGTTTGATAATCCTCGCTTTGCATATCGCTCAGTAGCTGTTTGGGTATGTCGATATAGCGCACATCGACTCCTAACCGCTTGATATTTCCTTTCCATAAATCACTATAAGTCGGTATGCCATCGGGATAAACAATGGTCATATCCAATATCCCATCAATCTCATCTCCTAAAGCATTGATAGCAAGTGATAGCCCTCCTGCACGCGGCTTGAGCAAATGCGTATAAGGAGCGTTTTGGGCATCGCGCTTCGCTAGAGTAAAGCGAGTGCCTTCTATGTAGTTGAGTAGGGTGAAGGGTTTGTTTTTTAGCAAAGCGCAAGCGCGTTTGGCCTCCTCAATGTCTTTACCTTTAAGTGCTGGGTTTTTGGCAATCGCCTCTTTAGAGTGCCGGCGCATCATAGGAAAGTCCAAAAAATAAAAGGCCTGACCGATAACTGGGATATAAATAAGTTCAAACTTGGTAAAAAAGCGCGTCAGTGGCAAACGGTTTTCACTAATATACTGCACAATGCTGGTATCGACCCACGACTGATGGTTACTAATCAGCAGATACTTACCCTCAGGGCTGACATCCTTAGGCAGGCTGATACGCCAATCTTTTTTAGGTAGGATATTATCTATCAGCGCGTTGTTACTATGGATCCAGCGATTGGTCACATTAATGACTGTCTTATCAGCTATCTTTGAGCCGGTAATGACTTTGGCGACCCCCATAAACCATACTGGTAAGCCTGCTGCCATACTAGTGCTAGTAATCACGCCAGTAGCAGTGGTCAAAGAAATCGCTTTACCAAGCTTTGGCGTGCGCTGATGGAGCTTTTGCATTAGTGTTGCTAATTTCATAAAGTATCCTTACTGCTCTTAAGTAGCGCCTACTCAGTGACGATGATTAAAAAATAGCATCGATTCTAGCAGTTTTTTCGCTGAGTGTACGAGTGTAAACGTAAATAATAATACAAAAACTGTCGGCACATTGACTCAATTACTACTATCGGTAACTATGCCAATAGTCGAGAAGTCATTAAGTTTGTATTATTTTATTGACTCTACGCGATGAATCTAGGTTTGTTCAGTAATAAGTGGAATCAATCAAAGACAATTCATGCAGTTCTTGTACAGAGGTATGACAAAATATTACACATAGAGAGCTCCGCCTGGTCATAATAGTATCGATTGTTATTGATAACTAGTAAGCTATTTTTTGTAATTGCTATGGTTTTTGCTTAAGGATAAGGTAAAAATATAATTAACTAGGAATATAGCTTTCAGAAAAGTTTAGCTGTTTGAACTAGCTTTTTAATCACTAGTTATCAGAATAAAATAGCAACGTTTTCAAGTGCTACTATATATTATATTATAACTATTCATTTAATTTGAGAGGAAACAATTATGCGTAACCAACTTATGATTGCAGCAGTAGCTTCAGGTCTAGCCTTAAGTGGTTGTACTACTGATCCAAATACTGGGCAACAGCGTTTGAATAAAACCGCTCTAGGTACTCTAGCCGGTGCAGCAGGCGGTGCGGTAGTTTCTAAAGCGACAGGCGGCGACAAAACAGGTCGTGACGCGGCTATCGGTGCAGCTTTAGGTGCAGGCGTGGGCTATTACATGGAACGTCAAGCCAAGCAGCTTGAGCAGCAAATGGCAGGGACTGGCGTGACTGTTGAGCAAAATCCAACGACAGGTAATATTGATTTAGTCATGCCAGGTAACATTACTTTTGGATTTGATGATGCGACTCTAAGCCCTTCATTCAAGCCTACGCTTGATAAACTTGCATCTACTATGAATCAATATAACCAAACTACTGTAAACATCGCAGGTCATACAGATAGTCGCGGTGCTGCTTCTTACAACATGGGTCTGTCAAAAGATCGCGCGTATTCAGTAGCGAACTATTTAAGCGCTCGTGGCGTATCTTCTAGCCGTATCAATGTAGTAGCTTATGGCGAATCGCGTCCAATCGCTAATAACAACACTGATTATGGCCGTCAGCAAAACCGCCGTGTTGAGTTAACTATTAACTCTCCACAGAGCATTAACTAAGCCATAAACTAAAGCTATAGCTAATATCATGGCTAGCGTATACAGTTAAAATCATTATTTAAAAGTCAGCTCACGCTGGCTTTTTTTTGTTTAAACAATATTCATAAAGAACATGGGCTTTGTATGAGATCAGCATAAGAGGAGATTGAAATCGAGCTAATTTATAGTTGATAATAGTTATCAATAACAATATAATTCGCAAACAGAATTATTTTATATTTACTAGGTCTTACTAAGGATGCCCATGACTATTAATACTGTGCCGAACCGTAGAATCCTGCCTACAACTTTAGCAGCGACTCTAGCTGGTTTATTGCTGCTATCGGGCTGCACAAAGCAGACCGATGAGGAAGCTGTAGCGACTGATGCGCAAACGACGCAGACAGAGACCACTAGCTCACAAGCAGCGACAGAGCAAGCGGGTATCGATAGACTACTTGTCAGCTATGCAGATATGGCGCATGCCGCTTATAAAGACTCGCTAGAGACTGCAAAAACCTTACAAAACGCAGTAAATACTTATGTTGAGACGCCAACTGAGGACAACCTAGAAGCGGCAAAAGCGGCCTATAAAGCAGCACGTCAACCTTACTCGCAGACGGAGATTTTTCGGTTCGATGAGGGCTTTGTCAGCGCTAATGATGAGCGTGAAATAGGTAGCGTCGATAGCTGGGAAGGGCAAGTCAATGCTTGGCCACTTGATGAAGCGCTAATCGATTATGTGAGCGACAGCTATCAAGGCGAGTACAATAGCAAAGACAATATTATTAATAGCGATAGCATCGCGGTAGGGAGTGTCAAACAAGATACTAGTACCATTACTCCTGAGTTGCTTGCTGAGCTGAGTGAAATTGGTGGTAGCGAAGCCAATGTGACTACCGGCTATCATGCGATAGAGTTTCTACTCTGGGGTCAAGATATCAATGGCGTTGGCGAAGGAGAAGGTATACGTCCTGTTAGCGACTATCTAACTGCGGAGGGTCAATGTACCAACGGTGATGCTGTCAATGCCGATGCTAGTGTATGCGAGCGCCGTGGTGAGTATCTAAAAGCAGCGACTCAGTTATTAGTTGATGATTTGAGTGCGATGGAAGCCGAATGGCAGCCTGAGAGCGAGAATACTTTACGCAGTGATTTACTAGAGCGCCGAGGCGACAATGCACTACGTCAAATCATGTATCAGATGGGCAGTTTAGCGCTTGGTGAGCTGGCTTCTGAGCGCATGCAAGTTGCCTTTGTCACTGGCTCCACCGAAGATGAGCATGAGTGTTTCAGTGATTTGACTCATTTGAGCTACGCCAATAACGCTCGTGGTATCCAAAATGTCTTCAATGGTAGCTATAAAACCGTCGCTGGCAAATCAGTTGGTGGTTATGGTGTCAAACAGTACCTCATTGATAAAGGTCATAAGTCCGAAGCAGACAAACTCACTGCTGACTTTAAGCGCGTAGAAGACGCCTTTAATGTATTAGTTGAAAAAGGCGAAAACGAAGGCATCAAAGTCGATCAAATGATAGCTACTGTTGGTCAAGCGACTAAACAGGGCGTCACTGCTGAAGAGCAAAACAAGCGCCGTGGTTGGATTGAGAATGGTATTAATAGCTTACAAGAGCTGACCGCTGGTATTGAAAGCGCGGCCAAAGCCGTCGGTATTGATAATTTAGATGCGGATGCAGGCTCACAGTTTTAGAGAGAAGATTTTGCTATACTTGTTTTATATATTTTGACGATACAACAAGCACGTTGTTAATGACTATTAGCAGCGTGTTTTTTTTTAAAGAAATTGTTAATCAAACAATTAGACAATCAGATAATTAAAGGTATTACCAATATCTCTATTATTCTTTTCTATCAAACGCTTATCAGCTATATCACAGTAAGCTTGTCCTGCTAAAGATAAATAGTACACAAGGTAACTCTATGAGTGTCATCCTCTCATCCTCTAAGCTTGGATCAGTACAGTCTCTGCGCTTTAAACGGCTCACTCTTAATGCTTTATCTCAGCAAACCGTATTAAAAATAGCGATAAGCTTAGTATCGGTAATGGTTTTGAATGCTTGCCAACCTATTGATAGCGTCTCAGATAAAGACGCTAATACCAAAGAATCAAAGCTAGAATCAGCGCTATCTGCTGAGCGCACGCAAACCATAGAAGCTATCGCTGGTGTACCGATGCAGACACTGGCTACTTTTGACCCACAAGAGATCAAGCAAGGCGGTGACACCGGTATCACTATCACCAGTAGCGAGAGCTATTCAAAACCGTCATCTAATTTGAGCGCCTCACGTAAAGGTGATTTTTTTATTGGTAATGCTTTTTTTAAACAGCCTTGGGTGATAGCGCCTGCTAGCACTGATAGCCGCGATGGTCTTGGGGCGCTATTCAATGTCGCCGCTTGTCAGTCTTGTCATGTTAAAGATGGCCGCGGTCACGCGCCGATGACTCGCGAAGATGACGCCGATAGTTTGCTGATACGCTTAGCTATGCCAGCGACTACTGATGAGGAGCGGCAACTTTTAGATCAATCCCTTATCGAAAAAGTTGCTCATCCTATGTACGGCGGTCAGCTGCAAGATCGCGGTATTCAAGGCGTGCCTGCTGAGGCGAGAGTATCGGTGAGTTGGGCGGATAAACCAGTCACCTTCGCCGATGGTCATATCGAGACTCTGCGTGCGCCAACCTTTAAGCTGACCCATCCAGGCTACGGTGATTTTGATGATGAGCTAATGGTCTCACCAAGGGTAGCTTTACCTATGATAGGGCTAGGATTGCTTGAGCAAATCCCTGATGCAGATATCAAAAAACAAGCCGATAGCGAGGACAAAAACAACGATGGTATTCGTGGCACTTTTAACTGGGTTATGGATCCGCAAACGGGCAAGACGGCACTAGGTCGCTTCGGCTGGAAAGCAGGGCAAACTAAGCTATTAACGCAAAACCAAAGCGCCTTTAATGAAGATATGGGTCTCACCTCAAGGATTCGTCCTACTGAGTCTTGTACACCGCTACAAACCGCCTGTCTTAATGCCACCACTGGCGCTGATGATCAAGGCGATGGTAAATCGCCTGTCGAAGTCAGTGATGAAGTGGCAAAATTCGTAGAGTTTTATACTCGCAACTTAGCCGTGCCGCATCGCCGTGATGCTGATAGCGAGCTAGTACTAGCGGGTAAAAAGCGCTTTTATGAGATGGGTTGTCAAAGCTGTCATACACCCAGATATAAGCTACCAAAAACGGACGATGATCATCTTGAGCAGCATGGACAAGTGATTTATCCTTATACCGATTTATTACTCCATGATATGGGCGATGATCTTGCCGATCGTACTATCGCCAGCAAGCTGCCACCAAAGGACTTACAAGTAGAATTCCTTGCCAACTCTTATCAATGGCGTACTCCAGCGCTATGGGGCATAGGTCTGGCACAAACTGTCGATCCGCAAGCAACATTTTTGCATGATGGGCGCGCGCGCACACTTATGGAGGCGGTGCTGTGGCATGGCGGTGAGGCACAAACGCAACAACAAAAAGTGCTGAAACTCGATAAACAAGGCCGAGCTGAACTTAATGCCTTTTTAAAATCGCTATAGTCGATAATAAATACAGTAAATTGAACTAAATATACCGAGAAAAATATGAAAAAAAACAAAGCTAATCCTACTTTAGTAATGGTTCTATCTGCTTTGAGCGCGGGTCTACTTATCAGCTGCGTTAAGCCTGCTGATGAAAAGCAAGCGACTGATAATGATAGTCAAAAAGTGGTAGAAGAAAATAGCGCGACTGCAGATACAACCGATGCAAATGCTATTGTTACAGCTGCCATTGTGCCTGTAAATATTAGCGTAGAGACCGAAAAAACCTATCTAACTCATGTCGCTGATGATCTTATCATTCCCGCTTACGCTAATGCCGCTAAGCAAAGTGCTATCTTGCATGATTTAGCCCAAAAGCATTGCAAAAGCGCTCCTGTTAGCGGTGAAGCATTACAGCAGCTTCGTGATCAGTGGTTAGTGTTAGCGCAAGCGTGGGCAGAGGCTGAGATGATCAACTTCGGCCCAGCAAGTGAGAGCATGAGTAACTTATATATCAACTACTACCCCGATGAGCGCGGCTTAGTGCATAGTGGCGTCGCCGATCTTATCGCTGCCAATCCTAATCTCACCAAAGAGCAGCTCGCTGACGAGAGTGCTATTGTGCAAGGCGTCCCTGGTCTAGAAGAAGCCTTGTATGCCAATGAGAGCTTAAATGCAGCGCAGTGCGCTTATGTATTGAGTGCCAGCGATGCTCTAAGCGCGCGCCTAACAGAAATTGAGAATAATTGGCAAAATAATGCGACTGAGCTGCTCGCTATTGATAAAACTGCAGATAGCGACCAAGGCCTCAATCAATGGTTTAACTCTTTACTATCAATGATTGAGACCACCAAATCGAGCGCTATTGACCAGCCGTTAGGTCTCACCGGTACAGCTAAAGGTCACGTACCTGCCGCTACGGCTGGACAAAGCCGCGCGATTATCAATGCTAAGCTTGCGACCTTAAACAAAGCACTGACAGATCCTGTGCTGAGTGCTATCTTAAATAGTAATCAGGAGAGCGTCGTCGGTAATAATTTATCGACTATACTAGCTCAGACGACGACCTTACTAGCGCAAATGCCGGAAGATATCACACAAGCGGATAAAGCCGAGCAACAGCAATTGCTTGAGCAAATGGCAGAGATTACCCGAGTTATCAAACGTCAATTAATTCCGACGCTGGGTATCCGTGTCGGCTTTAATAGTACCGATGGTGATTAAAAAGTTATTCTTGGTGTTTAGATAAGAAAATTATAGTTTGTATAAATGGTGACTCAAAGGCTTATGATGGCTGACCATAAAAAATACGAGAAAATATCGATGCAAAGTAAAACGTCAAACGATGTTTCTAGTGCTTTTTTAAGTACTCTATCAGCGACTGTGACTGCCACAGTCGCTTTAGTGTCTATTCATCATTATTACCGCAAGCAGCAACAGCCAGAAGCTCGTTTACAAGACTACGTGGTTGGCATCAACGCTAAGCTGAATTCATCAGCACCACTACCACGACTACAGCACGCTTATCAACAAGCTAAATTAGCTTATCAAAATTACCCTGAAGATAGTGTTCATGATGCGGTTGTTGATGCTGCTGTTATTCAGGGTAAAGTCAGTGGGGTAGCCGAGCGTCATACCACTACTATGTTACCGCGTGCGGTCTGCTGGGTGAGCGGGGTGGCGGCTATACCCAAGCGTTTGATCTCGAATGACGGTAACGAGAATGATTTTGGGGTAGTCGGTATCGATGCCGATCGGCAAATCGTTTGGCAAACGACCATGCCCGAGCGCGTGCATGACATCGTGGTGCAGCCTCTTTTTAGCAGTCGTGAGAAAACTGAAGCTCGCGATGTCGTGGTCATGGGTCGCCGTCCTAGTGAAAGGTTCTGGGTGCTAGATACCGCTACTGGTCAAGTAAAGTATGCTATCAAAGCCGCCACCGATCGCCATTTTTATGGTCATGCTTGCTATAGTTTGGACGGTACGAAACTATATATTACCGAAAACGATACTGTCAGTTTAGACGGTAAAATTGGTATATACGATGCGATTAATAACTACCAAAAAATTGCTGAATTCGACTCACATGGCATTGGTCCGCATGAGCTAATTATGCACCCTGATAGCGAGACTTTGATCGTTGCTAATGGCGGTATCAAAACCGAACAGGCCTCACGTGAGGAGCTGAATCTAGATAGCATGCGTCCATCTTTAGTTTATCTCAAGCGTCATACTGGAGAGCTACTAGAACAAATAACACCTGAGCATAATCAGATGAGTATTCGGCACTTGGCTATGCATGATGATGGTACGGTGATGATGGGAATTCAGTTCCAAGGCGAGAAGCATATTAATGTGCCATTAGTGCTGACGCATCAGCGCGGTGATATTGAATTTACCCCGCTAACTATGCCAAATAATCAATGGCAGCGTTTCCATCAATATATCGCAAGCGTCGCGGTCGATAGCGAGCGTGATCTACTTTGTGTAACCACGCCTATTGGGGGCTGCGCGGCTATCTACGACTTAAACACTTATGAGCTTATTGATTCGATTGCTTTGCTTGATTGTGCTGGAGCCTCAGTGAGTGTAGGCGAGCAAGGCGGTTTTATTGTTAGCGATGGGCAAGGGCAGTTAACAACTCTAAGTGTCGATAAGCAAAATAGAATGATTACCAGCGATCAGCGACACCATAAAATGTCTTTTGATAATCATTTGCAGGCGCTTTGATGAGAGCACTCTATGCCTAGCCAAAACCTTGCTGCTAAAAATATGAATATGACGCCTTTATTACAGAGCGCTATTGAGCGCTTGGCGGCAGCTAATATTAAGCTGCAGATCAGCAAAAAACGTGTTAAAAATATTAATTTCCGGCTAAAGCCCAATCTACTAACCGTTTCTGTTCCCACATCCATCAGTACCACTCAAATGGCGCAATTTGTCGATAGACGTGTCTCGTGGGCGCTGGCTCACCATCAGCAAGTGCTAGAGAATTATCAGCGTAAACAAAACCAGCACCCACAATCTAACTCAGTAAAAAAAGCTGAACCGCTTTGGTTATGGGGAGATAAGCAAACCTTTACGCTTAATCATGACAAAAAAATCGCTCTTTACCGTCAGCAGTTATTACAAGTTATGCCTGAGCTGTTTGAAAAATGGCAGCCGATAGTCGGGACTAAAGCGACAGAGACGCGTATCAAAAAGATGCACACGCGCTGGGGCAGTTGTAATATGCGCGTCGGCCGTGTTTGGCTATCGGTATACCTGCCTGCTTACCCTATCGAATGTACCGAGTACGTCATTGTCCATGAGCTATGTCATTTGCATCACGCCAATCACAGCTCGGCATTTTGGCAAACGGTAGAAACAGCGATGCCGGAGTATAAGCAGTGGCATGATAAGTTAGCGGGTAAAGATGGGAAGTTGGATTAATTTCCAAAACTTTTTTTAAATGAAAAAGGATAAGTTATGGACAACGTTAATCAAGCCAGGTTTTGGCAGCAGCGCTACGAGACCGATAGTATTCAATGGGATATGGGCGAGGTATCGCCGCCGCTCAAAGCTTATATCGATCAATTGCCTGAATCTGCCAAGCATGATGCTATCTTAGTGCCAGGAGCGGGCAATGCTTATGAAGTCGGCTATCTCTATCAGCAAGGCTTTACCAATGTCACGTTGGTTGATTTTGCGCCTGCGCCAATTAACGACTTTGCCGAGCGCTATCCTAGTTTTCCGTCTGAGCAGCTAGTCTGTGCGGACTTTTTTGCATTATCACCTGAGCGCTATCAGTTCGATTGGGTACTGGAGCAGACGTTTTTTTGTGCGATAAACCCGCAGCGCCGTAATGAGTATGTACAGCAGATGGCAAATTTATTAAAGCTAAAAGGCAAGTTAGTAGGTGTGCTGTTTGATAAGGATTTTGGCAATAGTCATCCACCGTTTGGTGGTGATAAGCAGGAGTATAAGCGACGCTTCGAGTCGCACTTTGATATCGAGATCATGGAGCCTTGTTATAATTCACATCCCGCGCGCCAAGGTAGTGAGCTATTTATCAAACTATCAGCGAAGTAATCTCCCGTCCAATATTCTCACGAGCCTGAACTTCTAACCGCTGATAGTAATAATCGCTGAAATACAGTCTTGGATGAGCGAGCAAGCCTGCTAATACCTCAGTGCGTCCCATGCGATACTTTGCTTCTGCAACCTGACTATACTCCTGCCTTACTGCTTTGGCATACTGTTCGTATTCAGACCAAGCCGCACCTAGAACAGATAAATCCATATCTAATAAGTAGGCGGCGTCGCTATTATTGCTACTATTAGGGTCACTAATATCAGCGTCATTTAATTGATGATCTGCAGTCATTATTATCAGCTTATAAATACCTTCAATTTGAGCATCTGTTAAATACTGACTTAATACCTTCTGTGCATAGTCAGCGCTTTTAAGCTCGTTATCTGCCCTTGTCGGCTCATAAATCACATCATGATAGAACAGCGCCAAGGCAATGATAGACGGCTGCTGTAGCTTATGCTTAATCTGCTCAAACTGACTAAAAAGCTGCTGTAAATGCTCTAGCGTATGATAAGCGCGCCTAAGCTCATTATAACGAATAGCGATATCTTGCCAAAGCCCGTTAACTTGCGCTGGCTTGATATCGCTATTCGTAACCGATAATAAATGCTGCTCAAAGCATTGACTAAGACGAGAGCTGGTTTGCAAGAGGTCGGTCATATTTGCTTAGCTCTTATTGGCCGCTTCTTCTAATGCTTGTTTAAACACATTACCCAACAAATTCACATCATCGACACGGGCATAATTTAGGCGAGTGACAAAGGCGATATGACGATGCGGACCTGCCTCGCTTAATGGAACAGCGACCGCATTTTGGTTGTGCAGATGCAGCTGATCTAGCGCCATCTCGGGGACTAGTGTTGTGCCCATATTAGCTAGCGCCATCTGAATAAGCGTGTTCAAGCTGGCATCAGAAAAGCTCGATTTCATCTGTTCACGATCGAAATGACAGACGGATAAAGTTTGGTCGGTTAGGCAGTGTCCTTCGCCCAATAGCATCAGATTAGCGGTCGCTAGCTCATCAGAATTAATGCTATCAAGCTTGGCATGTACATCGTCTTTGGGGAATACGGCAAAAAAATCTTCCGACCAAAATTCAAAACTATGTAAACCATCGACCGCATAAGGCAGCGCAATAATAGCGGTATCGATATGACCGTAGCGCACTTGTTCGAGTAAGCGCTCGGTCTGCTGCTCGACTATGGTCATGCGAAATTCAGGGTGGTGTGCTCGAAGCGCGGGCAAGACCTTAGGCAGCAAGTACGGCGCGATAGTCGGAATGATACCAACCGTCATCGGGTAAGCCAGCGGCGCTTGATGGCTATGAGCGCGAGTCGTGAGATCATTGACCTCAGAAAATATACGCTGTGCGCGAGTCAAGATATCTTGGCCAATAGGGGTGATCAGCACTTGCTTGTTATTGCGCTCAAAAATCTGTGTATCGAGTTGCTTTTCTAGCTCCGCTATACCTAAGCTCAAAGCTGATTGCGAGATATTGCAATCTTCAGCGGCGCGTTTGAAGTGACGATGCTTGGCAACAGCCAAGGCAAATTCGAGTTGACGTAAAGTAATCATAGAAGCTCTCTAATGCAATTTAGAAGTTTTGTAAAAGTATTGGTTTTATCTTATCGCTCGCAAATCGATAGAGATAGGCGCTTTACGTATTATTATTTAATGAGTAATAGCGATAGAATAGTTTAACAAGATTAATAAAACAAAACATCAAATTAAAAACTTTTAACTGGATTAACCATAGAATTCGCGTATAGTTTGTCTTGTAACCCAGATAGGTAAAGCCAATAGCAAGATTTATTGCACCATTAAAAACGGCAATTAATCGCAGTTAGCGTGGTAGGCAATATTAATGTAGACAGCTTCATTATTTTAGCTACTTTATAGTAACCTATCGATTTAATCACTATTATTTTTATAACCACAAACTTAACAAAAAAGGAGCCACTCATGGCCGCTATTATTAATCAAGAAATCCCAGAGTTTTCAACCGAAGCATATGTAAACGGTGAATTTAAAACCATCACTTCAGAAGACGTCAAAGGCAACTGGGCGATCTTTATGTTCTATCCACATGACTTTACGTTTGTTTGCCCAACTGAGCTTGAAGATATGGCAAACCATTACGAAGAGCTAAAAGGCCTTGGCGTAGAAGTATATTCAGTATCGACTGACACTCATTTCGTACACAAAGCTTGGCACGATTCTTCAGAAGCCATTGGCAAAGTACAATATCCAATGCTAGGTGATGGTACAGGTAAAATCACTCGCGGTTTCAACATCATGATCGAAGAAGACAACGCCGCTCTTCGTGGTACTTTCTTAGTGGATCCAGATGGTCTTATCAAAGTCGCTGAGATTCATGACCTTGGTATCGGTCGTAGCGCAAAAGACATGGTACGTAAAGTAAAAGCAGCTCAGTACGTTCGTGACAACGACGGCGAAGTATGCCCAGCCGCTTGGGAGCAAGGTCAAGCAACTCTAAAACCAAGCCTTGATTTAGTTGGTAAAATCTAAGTCATTGCTTGTTTAAAAGTAGCTGATTAGCTATTTAAAATAGTAAGCTACAAATAGTAAAGCCCTCATCAGCATTGTTTGATGAGGGCTTTTTTATCGTTATCTACTGTTCTTTATGTCTACATAAAAATCAATATTGGTTTTGAGTCATGATTAGGCATGTGACTGTAATTTGTTCTTATCAATGATTCTATAAATCTCATCTTTAAGCTGTAACTTTCGTCGTTTCATCTGTTCGATCTCATCGTCCCAGCTCGCTTGTGTAACGCGGTCTTTTTCTAGCCTATTAATTTGCTCATCAAGCTGAGTGTGTTCATCAAATATCACCGCGAAGTGGCTGTCTTTTTGTCTAAGCTCGTCAACAATCTCTCTATTATCTTGCAGGGTATCAGTCTTTCTCATGTTTTCATCCTTGTTAGTAAGCGTAAAGTCGTCATGAACGACTAGCGACGCATCGTGATTAAAACTATTAATGAATTTAAGACTCTAAAGCGCTAAGAGTTACGGTTATAAAAGCCTTTTATTTACCAGAGTAATTGCTCTTAAAACCAGTTGTTTTTCTTAGCACTTCTCTCGATTGTAGCGAAATAAAAGGCTAGGTTCTAGGGTGTTTTATTAATAATAGGTTTAAATTACTAGATTATATTGATTTTATGATTTGTTTTATAAAACATATAGTTTGGATTTATCCGCTTGTTCATAGCTCTGAAACGTCCGATAATAGCTCTATCAAAAGTTGGTAGCCTAAGGGCCACAGCGTATTAGCGAGCTAAAATTAAAGCTACATTAAGCCCGATACTCTAACTTAAACCGAATTTACTCTCTTAGTATTTTTTGTATTATAAAAATAAGGATTGATTATGATTGACCAAAGTTTATTAGACGCAGTAAAAAGCTATAGCGAAAACATGACTCGTCCTATTAGTTTCGTATTAGGGTCAGGCGAGCACGAAAAACGTAGCGAGCTAGTCAACTTTTTAACAAAGATTGCTGGAACGACAGATAAGATTAATTTTGAGCTGGACCAAGCGGACTATGTTGACAGCAGCTTACCAAGCCCAATCAGCTTTGCGGTGCGTAGCCATATCGATAACGAAGTCGTTGATAACGGTATTGTTTTTAGTGGTATTCCAGGCGGTCACGAATTTACTTCGCTTATCTTAGCTATTTTGCAGGCTGGCGGTCATACGCTCAAGCTCGATGAAGGCATCCAAAAATTAGTGAAGCGCTTTAATAAACCGCTTCAGTTTCAGACTTATGTGTCGTTATCTTGCCACAGCTGCCCAGAAGTGGTACAAGCCTTGAACCAGTTCGCCATACTGAACGACGATATCAGTAACGAGATGATCGATGGTGCGCTGTTCCAAGAACAAGTCGAAGCCAATAATATTCAGGGCGTGCCGGCGGTATTCTTAAACGGTAAGCCTTTTGCTAATGGTCTTATCGATACGGCTAAACTGATCGAAAAGTTACAAGAGCAGTTCCCTGATCTGTTAGCGGAAGGCGATGCTGATGCAGAACAACTAGAGCAGCAAGATGTCACTATTATAGGTGCCGGTCCTGCTGGGGTGGCAGCGGCGATTTATACCGCGCGTAAGGGTCTAAAAGTGACCATGGTTGCCGATCGTATTGGTGGTCAAGTCAAAGATACACAGGATATTGAAAACTTAATCTCGGTACCTTTGACCACAGGTACTCATCTATCAGCGGACTTTGAAAAGCACCTGCAAGAGTATAATATCACCCTTAAGCAGCATGTGACGGTCAAAGAGATTGATGAGACTAAGGAAGAAAACTACAGTATCCATCTCAATACTGGCGAGCAGTTTGAAACCCGTAGTATTATCCTTGCGACTGGCGCGCAGTGGCGTAAGCTTGGCGTCCCCGGCGAGGAAGAAAATATCGGTAAAGGCGTAGCTTACTGTGCGCACTGTGATGGTCCTTTCTTTAAAGATAAAGATATCTCAGTGATTGGTGGTGGTAACTCAGGTATCGAAGCGGCGCTTGATTTGGCCGGTATCGTCAAACACGTGACCGTTCTTGAATTTGCCGACGAATTAAAAGCCGATCAAGTGCTCATTAATAAAGCCAAAGAGAAATCAAATATCGAGTTCATCACTAGCGCGGCAACGCAAGAGATCAAAGCGACTGACGGTAAAGTAAGCTCTATCGTCTTTGAAGATCGCAGCACAGGTGAGACTCATGAGCGCGATTTGGCAGGGGTGTTTGTACAGATCGGCTTAGTACCGAACACGGAGTTTATCAAAGGCTTTGTCGATCTAAACCGTTTTGGCGAGATTGAAATCGATGAAAAATGCCGTACCGATCGCAAAGGTATTTTTGCTTGTGGTGATGTGACTACTGTGCCGTTTAAGCAGATTAATATTGCTATGGGCGAAGGGTCGAAAGCGGCGCTAAGTGCTTTTGAATATTTAGTAATGCAGTAAGAGTTTTATTCATTAAGCCTCAAAAAGACCATCTCACATATGAGGTGGTCTTTTTTTATGGAAGGTCGCTCTAGTACGATTTAAGCTAGTTTTTATTGCGAATAACCGCAATCACTGGAAGAGCAACTAAATACATCAGCACGCCATAGACAGCAGCAGGTAGCGCGATAGCAGGTAGACCCGCTGCTGCTCCCATAATAATGGGCGCTAAAGTAATAGCGGTAGTGCTGTTTTGAATACTGGTCTCTATCGAGATGGTCTTAGTATCGAACCAATTCAGTTTGAAGGCTCTAGCTATTACCATACTTAGCACAAATAATATAATAATAATTGAGATAAGCTCGAAGCCGATTGCCGTCGCTTGTGATTTGAGTAACTCCCAGTTAGACGCTACTGCCGCTAGGACAACCAGCACAAATAAGAGGCTAGCTATAGCGTTTAGAATATTACTTTTACGCTCCATAAAGCCTGTGAATTTGCGGCGAGCGAGCATACCCAAAGTCACAGGCAGCGCCGTCAATAAAAACATTACTAGACCTATTTTTACCGCGCTAACCGTGCCTGCTTGGTCCTGCATAAAGTGATCAAATGCTAAAGTAATTAAGATAGGCAAAGTGATGACTGAGAGCAGACTGACGACACCGGTCAATGCGATAGAGAGCGCCACATTACCTTTGGCATAAAAGGTCAGCATGTTACTGGTCACACCACCTGGACAGAAGCTGATTAGCATAATGCCGAAGGCGATAGTTGGCGGCGGCATAGTGATTAAGACTACTGCTAAAGCCACTAACGGCACTAAGATAACTTGATTTACTAACCCGACAAAAAAGGCTTTGGGATGGGCGACAATCACTTTAAAATCGCTTAATTTTAGTCCTGTACCCAAGGTGAACATAATATAGGCAAGCGCTAGAGGGAGTAGGGCTAAGGCGATACTATTCATAAAACAGTCCTTGTAAGATCACTTATCGTATGCGACTGAAGATAACACAAGCTAATGATATTTTACTAATACTATCCTTGTTTTATTAGTTGTTGAATTTTATAGCATGTATCAAATTTTATCTTAGGTACTATGAAAAGTGTGTGTGATCTTAAGTAGTCTTGCTTTGATTGTCTAATCTTTAATTACTTAAGGTTTATCAAACAATAAAATAGGTATCAAGTAATAAAAAACGCCCATTCAGATTTGAAAGGGCGTTTTGTTATCAGTAATAGAGTAAGGCTATCTTAATCATCAAACATTAGTCATCTAATAAATCCATCTGCTTAGCGGCTTCATAAATGCCTGTTGAGCGATTACCGGTACGGCAGAATATCAAGATCGGCTGCTCGGCTTGATTAAAGAAATCCGCGAATTCTTCGACGTGATTTTGACTGAGCTCATTACCGGCAAATAGCACTTCTTTATAAGCCAGTCCTGCCTCCTTTGCCGCGGCCTCGATATCAGCGTTGACGGGCTGGTTGGGTTCTTCGCCATCAGGACGATTGTTAATAATGGTCTTAAAGCCGTTTTCGGCGATCATTGGCACTTGGTCAGGGGTGATTTGACCGGTAATACTGATTTGATGGCTCATACGAGCTCCTTTTTTATTATTGATACAAAGGGTTTGGGAGGTGAAACATTCAATAAGTAGGGTAGGATGAAACGCTTTAGAATAAAAGATAAGCTATGTAAAGTTTATAGCAGACCTTGCATCAGGGCGCTTTGATATAAGAGTTTGGCGCGCGCGCCCGTTCCACAAAACATCAATATTGGTTTGGGGAAGGCGTGATAAAAGCTAGCGAATTGCTCAACCGTCATCTTACTTAGACGCTCATCATCGAATGGCAAATGCTGATAGGCCAAATTGGCTTGCTGACTAGCACTTGCCAAATCAAGGCTCGTCGGCTGTGTGATATGCTCATCATCAGGGCGAATATTGATGACTGAGCGATAGCCAAGCTCCGCAAGCTTCGCGCATTGCGATGGATATATTTGCTTATAAATTGTGAGGTTGTCAGTCATAAATTCAGTCGGTTATCTCAAGAAAGTTAAAAGGGTTTAAACGTGGTAAGTAACGGTTCATTGTAAAACGATATGCACTAGATACATAAGAGATAAGACTATAATAACAATAAAGTATCGTCATTACTAAAAAATTGAGTGGTTACAGATCTTTTAGAGCATTTACCGCCGCGTTGGTACTTAAAAACACTTGCCCTGATAGCTCCGTGATCAGCGGCGTATGCTCAATCTTATCCATCACCGGGCCTTTGATAAAGCTAAAATGCAAATGCTTACCATCGGCGGCAAGCTCTCTATTTAAGGTAATCAGCATCTCTTGCGCGGTGAGATCAATGTGATTGACCGCTGACATAATCAGGATGATCTCATGAGCGTCGCTATAGTCTTTGGTCGCTTGCAGAATGCGGCGATGAATAGAGTCAGTATTACCAAAGAACAAACTCTCATCGATACGTATCATTAACAGATGCTCATAAGTGACTACGCTATGGCGATGGATATTGCGGAAGTGCCCGGTCTCTGCCAGTTGACCGACAATAGCCACGTGTGGATGACTCGATTGCCAAATCAGGCTAGCAAAAGACACCATTAGACCGATGACTAGACCAGTATTGAGACCAAATATCAATACCCCTGCAAACGCAGCGATAAAGCTAGCGGCATCCAAGCGATCGCGCTGCCAAGCCGACTTCAAAGTTGCGATATCTATTAAACCGATGATAGAGGCCATGATGATTGCGCCAAGAATCGCGTAGGGTAGGGGCGCAAGTATATGACCAAAGAATATCAAAGCCGCGACCATGACTGCTACTGTGACGAAGCTTGCCAACTGCGTCTTAGCCCCTGAGTCGGCATTAATCGCCGTACGCGAAAAACCGCCAGCTACCGCAAAGCTCTGGAATAGACCGCCTGCAATATTCGCCAGTCCCAAGCCGGTCAGCTCGCGATTGGCATCGAAGCTCTCATCGCGCAGTCGGGCATAGGTACTAGCGACTGAACTACTAGAGACGAACACAATCAGCGCCATTAGTCCTGCGGTGGGTAGCAGGTTTGCCGCTTCGCGTAAGTCTGGCAGATGCGGTAGCGTCAAGCTGGGCAAGCCTTGTGGAATGCTACCGATAGTGGCGACGTTATGAGCGGACCAGTGGCTGACCACGCTGAGTAAAATAGCGATCATTAATAAAATAAGCGGAAACAGGCGCTCAGCCCACTTGGCATAAGCCGCCGATAGCCAAGAGCGCCAAAGCCATTTGCCGCCATAACGATTGGCGATTAGTAATAAAAAAGAGACGATACCGATAGCCAAGGTCAGCGGGTGCAGCTGCTGCGCGAACTGCTGTAAGCTGGACAAGTAACCTATCAAGCTATTACCAGTGACTGGGATAGCGGTGAGGTATTTGAGCTGACTGACAAAGATAAGTACGGCCGCGCCGCTGATGAAGCCTGCGGAGACCCCGCGACTGATAAACTGCATAATCCAGCCAAGCTTTAGCCCGCCTGCAAGCCATAATAACGCGCCTACCATTAGGGCAAGCAGGCTTGCCATCAGTACATATTGCTCAGCTCCTTGATCGCCATAAGTGCTCAAAGCACTAGCGGTCATAATCGCAGTGATCGCCACGGGGCCGACCGCTTGTACATTGCTCGAGCCGATCCACGCATAGACGATAACGGGCACAATAGCCGCGTACAAACCGTAAACAGGTGGTAGTCCTGCAAGCACCGCATAACCTAAGCTTTGCGGTATCACTAAGATACCGACTACTAGCCCAGCAATCACATCAGCAGGCAGAGCCGCCAACTGGTAGTGACGCAGCCAAGCCGGTATCAGACGAGTGGCAATAGAGGACATATCAGTACGTCTATCCTAATACAGTTTTGCTTGTTCAGTGGCAAATGAGAGCTATAAAGAGCTTAGAATTCATCAAGACTCTTAAAGCTATTTGACACAAAAGCGCTGATATAGCAGCTGCAACACTGCCAAGGCATCGTCGCTGGCGATGCTATAGTAAATCTGCTTACCTTCGCGGCGCGTCGCTACTAGCTCGTCTTTACGCAAGATGCCGAGCTGCTGCGATAGGCTCGGTTGACCGACACCGACTAAAGTCTCAAGCTCGCTTACGCAGTACTCGCCTTGGGTTAATTGACAAAGTAATAATAAGCGATCAGGATGCGATAGTGACTTGAGCAACTGGCTGGCTTGCTGTGAGGACTGTTGCATTTGCTTGGCTAAGTCAATAGCTGCCAAATCCTGCGTGGTGTCATCCCCTGTATGGGTCGATGACCTCTTATCTAAGGTAGAAGTAGTCAGAGTAATCTCCTTGGAATATCACGGTTATCTTATTGATATAAATTTTGGCCCTATTACTAGGGCACGCCCTAATAGTGGCTGGCAGTATTTGGCAATGACTAACCGCCTTCAAAGATTAATTATCAGTATTCTAACATTCAATAAGCTAAGACGCTTTATAATAAACTATATTATCATAAATTACATTATATAAATTTATAAATAGTAGTATAGATGTTATATTAGTGCTATAGAGTTAAGCGTTATAAAAACAATAAATTCTAAGCTTAGAATAACTGAATCATCAATAAAACGAGGTAAGCATGCAAGTACATTCTTTTTTACATCAGGATACCGAAACTTATACTCATATCTTAGCAGATAGCGATCAGCAGCTATGTGCGATTATCGACCCGGTATTGGACTTCGATGCCAAGTCGGGTAGGACGAGCACAGACAGTATCGATGAGGTGCTTGAGTTTGTGCGCGATAAGAGCTGGCAGCTGGTTTATATTATCGAAACTCATGCTCATGCCGATCATTTATCCGCAGCCATCCATGTCAAAGACGAGCTTGGCGGCCAGTTGGTCATCGGCAAATATATTACTGAAGTACAAAAGATATTTAAGCAAGTTTATAACTTCGATACCAGTTTTCGCACTGATGCCAGCCAATTCGATATCTTGACCGATGAAGATAGTGTTTTACAGTTGGGTGGTATCGAAATAAGCGTTCTACATGTACCAGGGCATACACCTGCAGATATGGCTTATGTGGCTACTGATAATGAAAAGAGCGTCGTGTTTGTCGGCGATACCATCTTTGCCCCAGACGTAGGCACGGCTCGTTGTGATTTCCCAGGCGGCGATGCCAAGACGCTCTACCGATCTATCCAAAAGCTCTTGTCTCTACCAGAAGATACGTTGATTTATCTGTGTCATGACTATCCTAGTCAAGGCCGCAAGCATTGCCCTAGTACCACCGTTGCTGCGCAAAAGCTAGGCAATATCCATGTCAAAGACGGGATCAATGAAGCGGAGTTTGTACAGATGCGTGAGCGCCGCGATGCGACCCTTGCCATGCCAAGACTGATTATTCCCTCAGTACAGGTCAATATTGATGCAGGGCAGTTGCCAAAGCCTGAGGCCAATGGCATTCGTTATCTAAAAGTGCCTATTAATGCGCTAGGCTAATCGCTAAAATGACAACTTGCCAAAGCTAAATTGAGGAAGAACGCCATGAATATCTATCAGCAATATGTACTACCGAAGATGATCGATATGGCGTGCGGTACCGGACAAGTGATGAAAGCACGTGCCAAAATTGTGCCGCAAGCGACAGGGGAGGTGCTAGAGATCGGCATAGGTAGCGGTCTTAATTTAGAGTTTTATGATGCCAGTCAAGTCAGCTCTATCATCGGTATTGACCCTGCCGCGCAAATGCAGGCATTAGCTTATAAACGTGCCGCGCAAATTGCTATTCCGATTGAGATCATCGCCGCTGATATATATGAGATTGATGCAGAAAGTGCGCGTTTCGATACCATCGTGATGACCTTTACGCTATGTAGCATTGATGATTCGATACCGGCGTTAATAGAGATGGCAAGGGTACTCAAGCCTGAGGGGCGGCTACTGTTTTGTGAGCATGGTCTCGCACCAGAGGCGAGCGTAGAGCGTTGGCAGCGCCGTCTGACACCGCTATGGAAACCTATGGCGGGCGGCTGTCATTTAGACCGTGACATTGCTGCGCTGATTAAAACGGGTGGTTTTAGTATCGAGGAGTTGAGCGAAGAATACTTACCTGGGCCAAAACCTATGAGCTACGTTTATAGCGGCTCGGCTAAGAAAAAGCTATAGAAGATACTGCTTAAACAACTTAGAATAATAAATTGAGCTAAGTTTTTGCATTGGTAATATAAACAAATCAATGAAAACATAATAAATAAAGAAGGACTAATTTTATGAGTACCGATAGTTTGCATATCATCTGTCCCAACTGCCAAGCGACCAATCGTCTGCCAAGCGATCGTCTCAGTGCCGCGCCTAACTGCGGCAAATGTGGACAGTCTTTATTGACAGCAAGTCCGCAAGAGCTGACGGCGCAAACCGTAGCTAAGACGATTCAAAAGAACGATGTGCTTACTATCGTAGACTTTTGGGCGAGCTGGTGTCAGCCGTGCTTGATGATGGCGCCGCAATTCAAAGAGGCGGCCAGTCAGCTGCCGCAAGTGGTGTTTGCCAAACTGCAAACCGATAAATACGAGCAAGCGGCCGCGCCTTATAATATTCGTAGTCTACCGACGATGGTGGCTTTCCGAGGGGGTAAAGAGGTCGCTCGGCAATCAGGAGCGCTGCCTAGGGATCAAATCGTGCAGTGGGTGAAAAGCTTGCAGTAATAAGGTTCATAATTAGATGAATAACAATAAAAAAGCCAATACGTTGATAGCGTATTGGCTTTTTAGCTTTAAAGCTCATTATGGAAGTAAAGCAGCTTTAGGGTTTTTTAATAAGTACTAGTACTACTCACCATAGATCTTAATACCATTCGCGAAGCTACAGCGTTTTATACGCGCGGTTTGAATGATAGCGTCCGCTTCGCCGTATAGACGCGATAGCTTGGCATCACGCGCTTTATTATCGTTACTTCTACCAACGCCAAAGCTGATATTAGGTGAGATACCCCAGCGTCCTGCAGAGACGCCAACGCCTACTCCTGAGGCAGATAAAGTCGACTGCTGCTTTTGCGTAGCGTTAACGTAGCGCTCAACGCGATTGTACTCTTGGCTCAGCGCTTGACAGTCGTAGCTTTGATAAGTGCTTGGCGGTACATATTGCGGGGTTAGGTTGCCACTGGTTGCACAGCCTGAAAGAGCAAAGATGCCAGCGGTTGCAAGTATAGCCGTTGCGGTAAAGGTTTTCATAAAAACTCCGTTGAACCAGTAGGAGGTATTTAAGATAGCAAATATAAAGCGTCTATGATATTAAAAATAGCGCACTCACTGATATTAAAACAAATTACTGGGTTTTGCGTAAGCTAAGATAACAATACCTATATAAGCGACACCGGCGATAAGAATACCGATTTTACTTTGACTTGGTGCAGCATTGACGTTGAAAGCTTTGACGCTAGCGCTGATCGCCGCGACTAACAATATAATTTTGGCAAATACCCACTGTACAGGCGCGTTAACACTCATCAGCTGTATCAGCATCCAAGCACCTGAGAGTATCACTAAGGCATATAAAATATGGTTGGCAATCTTCACCGGACGCGGGGCGCGACGATTAGCGCTTAACACCAAAAAGCTCTGGTAGATAAATAGCCCGATTAGTATAAATACCAGTAGCGTATGCAGATGTTTCATTTAATCCTATTCCTTGTAGAGTAACGCTCAGCACTAGTCAGTCTAAGCTCATTTATCACAGTGATAGCGTCTATTTATTTTGTCCTGCACACAGGGGACTCTCAGGGCTTTGGGTTTGCTGTTGCCACTCAGTAGGAGTATAAGCGTGAATCGCTAGCGCATGCACAGTGCCGCCTTGAGAGGTCAGTAGCGGATCTACTAGCTGATAGACCAGCTGATGACGCGCCACTAAACGCTTAGCTGTAAAGGCCTCACTAACTACCGTTAGCTTGAAGTGGCTTTCTTTACCCTCAAAGTAGCCGGCGTGATTCATAGATTCATTGATCAAGTCCAGATATTGCGGCTGTAAATCCTGCAAAACTTCTTTAAGCTCGATAGCAGTAGGTCCGGTAGTGGTCATAACAGTCCTTCAACAGTCAGTAATGTATAGACTTGATAAGTGGATAACAAAAAACAGAGAAAGCTATTATAACAGAGCCAAGCTAGCAAGTGCTAAACGCTGTCGTTGTCAGAGCCTTAGGATGCTTATCTTTATCACAAAAAACATTCGCCATAAAAAACAGGGCATGAATATATATCCAAACCCTGTTATTGAGGCTATTAATATTAGTAATTAGCGGCGCGCTTTTTGATACAGTGGCATCACTTTAGGCATTAACGCTTGCATCTGCGAGATTCGTGTACCACTAGTCGGGTGAGTGCTTAAGAACTGAGGTGGCTCGCCTTGGCTAGCGCGTTGCATCTTCTGCCATAGCGTAATAGCGGCTTGCGGGTTGTAGCCGGCACGTGCCATTAGCTCAAGCCCAATCTGATCCGCCTCAGACTCTTGGGTGCGGCTATGCGGACGGCTCAAACCTAGATCACCTGCGAGACCAGCTAGCTGTGCTTGACCTTGCGAAAGACCGAAGACACTGGCAGCAAGTCCGATACCTGTCTGCGTGGCATATTCCCGCGAGATACGTTCGCGCGAGTGCTCACGCAGCGCGTGCGATATCTCATGCCCCATAATGGCAGCAATCTCATCATCGGTTAAGTTGAGACGATCGATAATGCCAGAATAGAATAGGATTTTCCCACCTGGTAACACTGAAGCATTGAGCTGTTCTGACTTAATAGTATGAACCTCCCAGTTCCACTGAGCAGCGTCAGGACGATAAACACTCACTTGACCTACTAAACGATTGGCAATTCTTTTTAGACGTTGAAGTTGCGCTGGATTGGTATCCAAAACTCTCTCTTGACGCGCTTTTTGCAGCACTTGATTATAGCTTTTAGCAGAAAGTTGCAGAACCTCTTCATCAGATACTAATAACAACTGCTGACGATCGACGCCAACAGCGCCTGTACTAGTGGTACTCGTGCAACCGACAAGCCCAAGTGTTGATAATGAAACCGCCATCAGTGACGTAGTAAGCAATTTTTTCATGGTAAACATCCTCGCTGTTAATAATTAATACTAATGATTAAAATCAAAATAAAACAAATATAAAGCCAAGCATATCTAGTCTAAGATATGCAATAGTATAATAAGCCTACCGTAACAAGACCAGTGCAGTAAAAGTAACATTACTACGTGCAAATGTAAGTAAATCTCTAGCGTAAGCAATGTTTGACAGCAGAGCTTAAATTTATAAATTAAATCAAAGCCAAATCTCAATAGTACATGGTTCAATAAAAGCCAAATTATCAAATAGATAAACGAATACCTGATAGTTTTGCAGCGGCGAAAGCTATTAAATTGAGAAAAATTCAAAAAAATATATTGACACCGGCAGAATAGTTGCTAAAATAGCCAACCTATCGAGACGTAGTAATTAATATAAATTAATGATACGCTTTGATCTATGCGGGATTAGCTCAGTGGTAGAGCATAACCTTGCCAAGGTTGGGGTCGAGAGTTCGAATCTCTTATCCCGCTCCAAATATGGCTACTGTATCTTATAGATATTATCTATAAGATACATAGCAAAAACCCTCACTATTATATCGATAGTGAGGGTTTTTTTTGTCTGCATTTTTTGAGCGTTAATCATTGAGGTTGAGCATTAAGTAACGATTTGCAAGCGCTTAGCGAGGGGTAGCGTGTTTTTTTCAAAGTCCTCAACCATACGATTTAACTCCGCAATATTATCTTTTTCTTCTCTTAGAGTGTTACCGTCTTTGAGCAGCAGTTGGCCGTTTTTTTTCAGCGCTTGCCAAGCATAATCAACCCATTGTTCCCGCGTGTTTTTACCTCGAGTGTAAGCGTGCAAGAATATCAAAGGGAAGCGGCTATAAGTCAGCGCACTACCAGTCAATGGACTTACTAAGGCGTTGAGCTCGGGACTCACTAGACTTTGCTGCATGACATAGGCATTAAGCTTATTGCAGCGCTCTCGCACCTTGTCGATGGTATCGTCATCTTGTAGCAACACGATAGCGCCTTGGCTGTATAAAATCGCCAAAGACTCAAACAGCCAACTTTGCTGAAAGTCATCTGGCAGTTGCTGCTGTAGCGACGCTACTTGGTGAATTTGATAGTCACTAAGTAAGGTGATGATCTGTTTATAAATATCCTCACGTAGGCTGATATTACCAGCCGCGCCATTCACTTCATATTTGATATCTTCGGCGCTACTGATCATCATAAAGCGTAATTGGTGCCACGTTTGTTCTAATTTGGCCGTAGACACTTTACGCGCGCCTTTTACCCAATAATCGCGCCGAAACTGCTTATTGTGCATATAGTCTTTGACGCTTTGGGCGAACATAGGGTCGTCTAAGCTTTCTATAAAGTTGAGCTGCTCGCTGTTATAGCTACTAGGCTTATAGTCTTCCAAAAAATTGGCAGAACAAGCAAAGCTAGTCTTAGTCGGAGACAACCAATCTGCCATCTCAGAAAAATACATCGGCTGCCAATCGCGGTTGAAGTACTCATGAGCTAAATAATTGGGGTTTTGCTGGCTGATATCGTCTAAGCGCTTGGGTATAGAAGGCACTTGTTGAACGAGCGGCTGACAAAGCGTCAATAGCTCTTGGGTGAACTTAATGGAAGCTTCGACACGTTTTCCCATTCCTTGTCCGCGGCTACCATGCATATGATCGTGCTCGGTGAGCATATGACGTATAGGAGAAGCGGCTGACCAACCTGGCAAAGTGTTATAGCTGATATAGAGGACGCCGCCAACCTTTAATTTGCGGCGAATAAAATCAGCGATAACTTCGCGGTTCTCGTTAGAGACCCAGGACCAGATCCCATGCAGGCCAATAAAATCAAAATCGGGCAAATCCTCACGGTTGCAGAATTCGCTAAAAGACTGATCAAACAGATGCGCGTTGCTTGTTGAGATATTAGAGAGCTCTTTGGCAAAGCTGGCTTGTGAGGGATTGAAGTCGGTGCCATACCATTCGACGTCTGAGGCTGCGGCATGAGCATTAATAGACATACCTTGACCAAAACCTAGCTCGCAAGCAGTCGTGAACTTAGGTGCATCTAGTCCCGCCATTAGAAAGGGGATTTTGACACTATTAGGGTTGAGCTCTGAATAATAGCCATAAGTATAGTTGATATCGCTGATATAGCCTTCTGACCAGTTTGCCATTTTACATCCTTGTTTCATCGGTGAGTTTATGGAACGCTTGAAAATCTCATGCTAGAGCGTGTTGAACGCGCCCTAATTATCATACTGCCACAAATACTAGGGTACAAATCTAATATATCGCGTTTGCAGCATACTAAAAGGCTGCGCTGTGACGTAATAAGGTTACAAAAAGTCAGTCAACTTGCCATATCTACTTGAGGTTAGCACAGCATAATGAATTGTGTAATCTTTAAGCGATACTTAAAGTATAAGTTTTAGACTAATAAAATTAAGATAATCGTCACTGCAAGTTTACCCAAGCCTAATAACAAATCATAATTAAAATAGGAGCATTTTTTATGCCAGAATTTAAAGATAAAACGTTTAACGAGCTATTTGACCTATCAGGCAAGATCGCTATCGTCACCGGCGGCGCTAACGGTATCGGTAAAGCAAGCGCCCTACGACTGGCGCAAGCGGGCGCTAACATTGTCATCGCTGATCTAAAAATAGACGATGCCAAAGCCGCTGCCCAAGAGATTGAAGGCTTTGGCGTTAAAGCCCTAGCGATCGAGTGTAATATCTTAAAAGATGATGACCTAAAAGCCATGGTAGAGCAAGCGGTCAGTGAGTTTGGCACGGTCAATATCTTGATTAATAACGCGGGCGGCGGTGGTGGCGGTAAAGAAAATCCATTTAAGATTTCGGTAGATGACTTTCGCCGCGATTTTGAGCTAAATGTCTTTAGTGGCTGGCGCTTATGTCAGTTATGCGTGCCGCATATGAAAAAATCAGGCTATGGCTCTATTGTCATTACCACATCAATGTCGAGTGTCAATAAAGATCCTAATATGAGTGGTTATGCTGCCTCCAAAGCAGCGGTCAACCATATGGTTGCGAACTTAGCACATGACTTCGGCCCTGAGGTGCGTATTAATGCGGTCGGGCCAGGAGCCACGCGTACCGATGCGCTAAAATCAGTGCTGACGCCCGAAATTGAAGAAAAAATGCTCTCACATACGCCAATTAAGCGCTTAGGTGAAGCGGACGATATCGCAGGCGCTATGCTCTATTTTGCTGCGCCAATCTCAGAGTGGGTCAGCGGTCAGACCTTGTTTGTCAATGGCGGCGGCGTGCAGACTCTGAGTTAAATAAATGACACTTTATCAGCTCCTATATTTAAAACTACAGTAGCTGATGTTAAGGCAAATAAAAGCGCGATCTTGCTAGCAAGATCGCGCTTTTTTGCTTATTTAGCCGTAATAAAATCTTTGCAAAGATGAGACGCTGGGCTAAAGCAAAAGCCGTAGCTTTGTATCTAAGATAGAACGCTCTAAGCCGTTTGCTTATTCTTACCACCCATTAAGCTATTGACCACCCAAGCTGGGCCAATTAATAAGAACTGTAAGTCTTCAAAGAAAGAGGGCTTTTTACCTTCGATCTTATGACCGACAAACTGGCCGATCCAAGCGACCACGAAGATGCTGGCCCAAACCTTAAAGCCGATAGGTAGCGCTGCCATCACTGATAAGCAAATCAGGATAAACATGCCCATCGCTAAAAATAATGGCGTTGACAGCTGCATATAAAACAGCAGTACTAAAGCGCTTAGTACTAAGGTAATCCAAACCGATAGCGACATACCCATGCCTAAGATACTAACAAAAATAGTCGGTACTGCCATCCAGTGGATCTTCTTATTGATTAAGTTTTGATGGCTGACTGCATATTCGCTAAGCCATTGCTCAAGCGAGCGTTTTGACATTTTTTGCTGCTTATGAGATTTAGAGTTAAGAGACATACTAACCTCCTTGTTGTTGTCTATAAAATACCGTTGGTTTATGAGGTAAAACGATAACCATACCCTTAGTTTTAGCATTATTTAGCGCGCGCTACCACTTTATCGAGTAAACCCTAGCGTCATAAGGAGATGCTTTAAGCGTTATCATCTCAAAACTATCGCAAAGTGATGCACCACTTTCTAGCTCCAACAAGCTTTAGTTTTGGATTTAAGTTGATCCTATTTACGTTGTACTTTCACTAAGTCTTGCTCGCTGCGATACCATTCATAAAGCCCGACAAAGGAGTTGACTTGATAGACCATGGTTTGAATCGCAAAGATGTAATTGCCCGTCATGAGATTCACCGTGAGCCATACGAAGTTGGAGATAATCCATAACCACCAGTTAAAGGAGTAGCGCAAAATCATCGCTGCTTGCGCGGTGATAGAAAGAATAAAGGCGATAACGTTAATCCAGAAAAAAGAGATCACGCCCAAAAATAAACTACTATCGTTTTCGACAACTGCATAACCGTAGCTTGCCAGTAGCCTGTTGACAGTAGGGAAGAGCGCTAGGCCAATGACCATAAAGGTAATGGTAATGAGCCAGACCCACTTGTTCGCTGATTTGGGTATCATGTTGCCGTCAGCGTCGGTATTCTTTGACCAATAAAATAGGCCATAAAGGTGAGTGAAAAAGTTAAACAAAGGCGCTAGCATCAGCCCGACTGAACCTGCTGTGCCTTGTACCACCACTTCACCGGCGGTTGCCGCCATACCAAAACCATTACCGGCGACGTTTTTGCGAAACGATAAAGACACCACGCAGATCAGACCAATAAAAGAGACGCCCAAATAAAACCAATCTAGAGTGCTATGCTCAGTGGTGAGCCAAAACCCTGTACTTAGCGCTATGACCCCTGAGATAAACCAGATAATAATCCATTGTAGCGACCACTTGCCAGTGATGTCGTCTAGTAACTGAATGCGCATAGGGTAGTTATCCTTTAAGTCTTGCGTTTATTGGAGTTGTGGGGTTATCGATGTCTAAGCGTTATGCATGATACTTGCTGCTATTTTATTTATTCTAAAATGTTTTGCCGTAGATATGCTTATCGATAAACTCAACGGCCTGTCGATAACGCGTGTCATAATCTGGCGCGTCGATAAGGTGCGGCTCGATATTATGTCGAGCAAAAATATCTAAAAGACGCTGCTCGAAGCGACCGCGAGCCTCTGCGCTACCGAGCGTGCGCATACCGTCATCGACCCAAGGCGTATTATTATCGAGCATCACCGTATAGTCTAAACGAAACTCGTTAATACAAGCGCCAACGAAAGGGTGAGTACGGCCTTCATACTCTTCACAAAAAGCTTGGGTAGTCACAAAGTCAGTATCGACGATAGTCACAGGTGCGGACGCATTGATCTTAGCTTGGCGGATAGCCTCAGCATGATCGAGCGCGATAGGGCCATAATCGCTATATTGCAGGCCGATCTCACTACCGCCCAAATCGGTGCCGACATAAATTCTACCCATCTCTAAAGCAAAGCTAGCGCCGTAATAGTTAGCAAGCTTATGTACCAAAGTGGTCTTGCCTGAGCTCTCGCCGCCGACGATAGCGACAGTCTTGGTATAGTTGGCGCGCGCCTCTGGATGAATCGCGGCCCAATGCGCGATAGGGTTACTTGCGATGGTATGAGAGTCAAACTCTGGCTGTAGCGGTGTAGTTAATATGGGCATGTTGAGCTGGGATTTGACCTCGCTTTGCGCTATAGGGTGATTATCCGCGACGAATAACGCGGTATCGCTAGCAAGCTCTAACTCATTGACGATATGGGTGAGCTTGGCATTAGTTGTGGCTATATCGATAGCAACATCGGCAAAGCTATCATGAATAGGCAGCGCAATCTCTTGGCTAATATGCAGGTGAATAAAGGGCAAGTCAGCACAAGCTATCTGTAGCCAGCGTGCTTTATCTTTTAAGGTGATATCGAAATCTGGATGCGGCTCAGGATACTTTGTGATGACAATATGCAGACTTTTTGCTTGCCCCGCTGCAGCCAAGATACTGCGCATCTGACCTAAATGTAGCGGCTGAAAATGCCCAATCATTAAACCCGTATCAATCATAATCTCTCCTGCATGACTCCGTTATGCAAACGGTGCTGTTTGTGCGTTAAATTAATAGCATGGTATAAAGCTTTGGACGTAGATACAGGTGAGTTATTGTAAAAGTTTAAAAAAACAACAGCGGGAGGAGGCAAGTCATTGAAATCAATAATGATTGTCAGGGGTAAGGGTCTTAGTAAACTGAGCGAAAAGAACCAGTAACATCGCTTCCCTTGAAACATTTTGAAATAACTATTTAAAATCAGGCAGTTACCACACTTTACGACAGGTTACGGCAACTTTGATTATCATAAAGTCACAAAGCACGCTTAAAGCATCAACAGATAAAGAGTAAATACTTGTTATACTTATTTATAAGTTAAATCGCTCGAGAAGGAGTACAAACTTTGAGTAAGTTAGTTAAGTTACACCGCTCGCAAAATAATAAAATGATCGCTGGAGTTATGGGTGGTATCGCTCAGTATTTAGGATGGTCACCAACTTGGGTAAGAGTATTATTTGTTATTATCTCTTCACTAAGTGCTGCAGTCCCAGGGATTTTGATTTACATCATATTGTGGATCGTTATGCCAAAAGCAAATAGCCAGTCCTACCAGTAGTCAGCGGTGATAAATGAAGTATTAAATTTAAAATAATTTGTAAAGCTTAAATACATAATAATAAAAACAGTTTCTAGAAATAGTAGCTTATAAAAAACAAAAAGCCTGACGCAACAGGATACCGGTATCACACTTTTCCTCCTGCCCAAATGTTTACGCATTTGGGTATTTTTTTTGTTTTGTAGCGTCTGCTGAGGTATGAGCTTATTCTTTTTGGTCAAATATAGACAGCTTTGGCTCTGCATGCGCTAAATCTAGTCAGTATAAATATCTTTGTAAATATAGTTACTATAAATCAAATACTATAAATATAGTTACTGTATATATGGATAAAATGGCCATTTTTTAGTAAGGTAAGCAAGTTAATAGAGACGTAGCCCAACAAGCTAGCAGAGCTTAACTATTTTTAGTTAAGCTCGCTCTAATCCTACTTATTTCATAGTGATTTTTTTATGACCTCCCAAGATAGTACTTCTAATAATGAAAATTCCCCTAAAGACTCTAAACCTTTGAGCTTTCAAGATTTGATCTTAACCCTACAAAACTATTGGGCATCTAAAGGCTGCGTGGTATTGCAGCCTTATGATATGGAAGTCGGAGCAGGGACGTTTCATACCGCGACTTTTTTGCGCTCGTTAGGGCCTGAGCGCTGGAACGCCGCGTACGTACAGCCTTCACGTCGTCCAACCGATGGACGCTATGGCGATAACCCAAACCGTTTGCAGCATTATTATCAGTTTCAAGTGGTGCTCAAGCCCAATCCGCCCAATATCCAAGAGCTGTATTTGGACTCATTAAAGGCCATCGGTATCGATCCTTTAGTACACGATATTCGCTTTGTTGAAGATAACTGGGAGTCGCCTACTCTTGGTGCGTGGGGTTTAGGTTGGGAGATTTGGCTCAACGGTATGGAAGTCACTCAGTTTACCTACTTCCAGCAAGTTGGCGGTATCGAGTGCTTCCCAGTCACCGGCGAGATTACCTACGGGCTTGAGCGCCTAGCGATGTATGTGCAAGGCGTCGATAGCGTCTATGATTTGGTTTGGGCAGATGGTGAGTTTGGTCGCGTGACTTATGGCGATGTGTTTCATCAAAATGAGGTGGAGCAGTCGACTTATAACTTTGAGCATGCTGATGTGCCGAAGATGGGCGAGCTGTTTGATTTTTATGAAGCGCAAGCGGACAAACTGGTGGCTGCAGGCTTGCCATTGCCTGCTTATGAGATGGTGCTAAAAGCTTCGCATGCTTTTAACTTACTCGATGCACGCGGCGCGATTTCGGTCACTGAGCGTCAGCGCTTTATTTTGCGCGTACGTACGCTAGCGCGCAAGGTCGCTTTTGGTTATGTCGAAGCACGCGCTAAGTTAGGTTTCCCATTAGCAGACGCGGAGCACCGTCAAGCCGCTATTGATAAGTATTTGCCAAAAGAAGACATGGCAGTGGCTACTGAAAACTCTGCTGAAAATCAGCCTACCAGTACTAATAACAATGACAGTACTAATACTGACGCTAATAAATAGGAGCATCCCATGAGTACCATCTTATTTGAACTGGGGTGTGAAGAGCTGCCTCCCAAGAGCCTAAAACCGCTTCGCGATGCGCTGCAAGCTAGCGTTACTGAGCAACTAGATGAGGCTGATATTGGCTTCGATAGTATTAAAGCCTTCGCTGCACCGCGCCGTTTGGCGATTCAGATTCAAGGTATTAGCGATAAGCAGCCCGATCGCACCGAGCAAAAACGCGGCCCTGCAATAAAAGCGGCCTATGATAGCGAAGGCAATCCCACTCGTGCAGCTATGGGCTTTGCCAAAGGCTTAGGCATAGAGGCCAGCGAGCTGACGACTATCAATACTGATAAAGGCGATTACGTCGGCTATGAGCAAACCATTCACGGTCAAGCGACGACTGAGTTGTTACCTGATATTTTTCAAACGGCGCTCGATAATCTGCCGATTGCTAAACGTATGCGCTCCGGTAGCGGCCGAGAAGAGTTCGTGCGTCCGGTGCAGTGGGTGGTCTTGATGCAAGACGATCAAGTCATCGATGCGACCATTCAAGGCCATCAGACTGGCGCAAAAACCCGTGGTCATCGCTTTCATAGCCCTGACTATTATGAGCTAGATCATGCTGATAACTATGAGTCGCTGCTTGAGCGCTTAAAAGTGATCGCTGATTTTGATAAGCGCCGGATGCTGATCAACAATCAGGTTAAAACTTTAGCCGATCAAGTCAATGCCAATGCTATTGTTCCGGCAGAATTATTAGATGAAGTGACGGCGTTGGTTGATTTGCCAATTGCGCTAAGAGCGAGCTTTGAGCCCAGGTTTTTGCAAGTGCCGCAAGAAGCGCTTATCTCGACCATGCAAGCGGATCAGAAATATTTTTGTCTGACCGACAAAAATGGCAAGCTGCAACCGTACTTTATCTTTATCACTAACATCGAGTCCAAAGATCCCAATCAAATCATCGAAGGTAACGAGAAAGTCGTACGTCCGCGCTTAGCCGATGCAGAATTTTTCTTTTTGCAAGATCAAAAGCAGCCCTTATTTGCGATGACTGAGAGCCTGAAGACGCGCGTGTTCCAAGATCAGCTTGGGACGATTTGGGAGAAGTCTGAGCGTATTGCCAAGCTTGCTGGCTTTATCGCTGGGCTCATGCAAGAGCAAGGACAGAGTATTGACCTTGATGAGACGGTACGCGCAGCCATACTAGCCAAAGCCGATTTGGCAAGCTCTTTAGTCGGGGAATTTCCAGAATTGCAGGGTATCGCCGGGACTTATTATGCGCGTCTAAATGACGAGCCGGAGGCGGTCACCGCTAGTATCGAGGAGCAGTACTTACCTAAGTTTAGTGGTGACGTATTACCAAAAACGCCGATCGGTATTTGCTTAGCTTTGGCAGATCGTTTGGATACGCTAGTTGGTATTTTTGCGATCGATCAAGCGCCAACAGGCTCAAAAGATCCGTTTAGTTTACGCCGTTCGGCTATCGGTATTTTGCGGATTTTGATTGAAAAGCAGTTGCCTATTAATCTAGTGGCGCTGGTTGAGCAAGCGATTAAGAATTATAGCAGCAGCGAGGGCAGTAAGATTGCGAAGATGGGCGATACCTTCACCCAAGTGATGGCGTTCTTAAATTCGCGTTATCGCGCGATGTATACTGAAAAAGGCGTCAGCGTCGATACCATCCAAGCGGTGCAAGCTATCAATCCGCATATGCCGCTTGATTTTGATCAGCGTATCCGCGCGGTACAGACCTTTAGTGAGCTACCGCAGGCGCAAAAGCTCGCGGATTCTAATAAGCGCGTAGCTAATATCATTGCTAAGTCAGAAGGCGCAGTCGCTGATAATGTCGATGAGTCACTACTGACTGAAGCCGCTGAGAAAGACTTATACGCTAAAGTGCAGCAAGCGCAGCAGCAAATCGCGCCGCTGTTAGAGCAGGCGAATTATACTCAAGTCTTGCAAACCTTAGCCAGCTTAGATGAACCGCTAACGCAGTTTTTTGATAACGTCATGGTCAATAGTGAGGATGCCGCGCTAAAAGCTAATCGCTTAGCACTATTAAAGCAAGTCCGCGCGCTGTTTTTAACGGTTGCTGATATTAGCGAGCTACAACTCTAAAAGTCATCGTTTTACTTACTAAATCAATATAAACCAAAAACTGGCTTTATTAAGCCAGTTTTTTTGTGAATGATTCCTATGCGAAGCGCGTAACTTACCGTAAAATCTAGAGATGAAGATTTAAGACCCTAATATCCAGAGCGTTGCCCGCTACTCAAAGGAGCCTTGCCGTGTTCGCTGTTATTACCACTATTATTATCATTTGGATCTGTATGTGGCTGTTCTATAAAGTCATGTATCCGCGCCCGCCCAAAAGCATGATGCCGCAAGCAGGCGATATCACCACCCCGCGCACCTGTAACTTCTGTGGCCATAGTCTTGCTGAGTATCGCGGCGTGCTCGAAACTCAGCCTAATACCGAAGCTACGCTAGCTGCAGATGACATGACGGCTGATACGGCTACTAAAAAAAATCAACCGCTATTTTTCTGTAACTACGAACATCAGGCCGACTTTCATGCCGGTAAAGTCTATAAGGCTCACTCCTAGGCGTGCTTTGGTTTAGAGAACCGACTGCGCTTCTTGCAGGATTTTATTTAATAACTGCTCGTTTTGTTTGCTTTGCTGCTGACGCTCAGCTGCTGAGGTTTTATGAGCGTTGATTTGTTCATATAAATTCAAGCAAGACAAGACTAACAGGTTCTCTTGGTTCAGCTTAGGCGCGTCTTTTTTGATAGCAGTGGCAAAGTCATTGATAAACTTTTCAGCCGCTCTTAGCTCTTGCTCTTCATCAGCAGGACAAAAGATAGGGTAGCTGGCACCAGCGATCACGATATCTATCTTTTTGATTTCCTGTTTTTTGCTTTCCGGATTTTTATTCTCTGGTTTTTTGTTTTGCAGCTCTGTGGTTTTGTTGACGGATTCACTATTAGTCATATCATTACTTTTGCTATGGTCAGTTGTTTTAGTCAAGTTATTAGCATTAGCCGATGGGCGTGCCGCTTTGCTTTCAACTACTCGGCTTTGCGTGTTTGCGTCTTGAGGCTGAGTCGTCGGTATATTTGGGCTATTATCAGTTTTTACAGTACTATTCTTATTACTAGTGTCGCCACTTTTACTAATCGTTTCGAGCGCTGATTTTTGCGAGTCAGTACGGTTATCAGTCATAAAAAATCCTACAAAATAAAGGTTTGAAATTGACGTTAAAGCGCTTAGCTATCCATCTGATCAATACGGGTCAAGCGCTGCAGTACCACTTGAGTACGCTCAGCAGCCAGTTGGTTTTTTTGCTGTAAATCGCTATTTTGTTGCTTGATATCGTCGAGCTGCTGATGCGCTTCTTGGTTTTGCTGCTCTAAGCGCTGATTGATCTGTTCAAGCTCACTATTTTTTTGTTCTAAATCGCTCAGTTGCTGCTGTAGTTTGTCTTGCTCTTCTCCTATCATGTGATGAGCCTCGGCCAGACTTTGATAGCGTTTGTCTAGATCGCTCAGCTGCTTTTTGGCAGTATCGCGCTCATTGGTGCTACTACTGAGCTGGGTTTTTAGAGCGGACAGCTCTTTTGGATCAGGATGGGGCTGTTGTTTTAATTGACTGAGCTCGCGACTGACCAGTTGATGCTGTTTTTTTATATCTAGTATCATTTTTTCTAAATTTTTTAATTGATCATACATAGTCAGTTTTTATCCCTAATAAACGTTATGTGAATGAATTGTCTTTATGCGTTTAATAATGCCATAAGTGACCTCATAATATCTATATCAACAAAGTAATTGCCGCTGATTGTCTAAGCGGGCGTTTTTATGCAAATTTATACTTTGTAGCCATTATTTAACCTTAATTTATTTTGAATCAGGATGTATTTATGAATGATAATATCTCAGGCTGGAACACTTGGTCGGATGCGTTTGCAGATTGGACGGATGTGACTATCAGTGAGATACATGGCTTGATGACCGGCTTGATGACCGCCTGTAACGCGCCTGATGAGGCAGGTTGGGCGGCTATCTTGAGCGAGCTTAGCTTTGAAGCTCTGCCCGAAGAGGCGCTAACTTTATTGACCGAAGAAAGCGAAGACACGGTATTTCAGCTAAAAGATAAAGATGATGCTTACGCTTATACGCCTCTAGTTCCCGATGATGAACATGATTTGTACGAGCGTGTAATAGCGCTGAAACAGTGGGCAAATGGGTTTATGACCGGTTTTGGCATTACTGATTGTAGCCTCAGTTCTGAGGAAAATGAGATGCTCTCTGATTTGGCTAAGATCGGCGCGATTCGTTTGGCAGAAGATGACGAATTTGAGGGCGGTGAGGAATCCTATCTTTATATTTATGAGTTTGCACGTATGGTGCCCGTCAGCTTTGCCACGCGCAAACGTAAATCGGTAAAAGAGTTGGCGATAATTGCTGGCCTGCCGATAGATGCTAAAACCACTAAAGAGCTACAAGCTGAGGGTAAGCTGCCCAAGCCCATGCCACCGGTCATGGATGTTATGAATCAAAACAATCCTTCATAGGCAAAGTGAAGATTTGTTAATATTTTTATCGTTGATAAGATAACTGCAAGGTTTAGCGATAAATGCTGATTAATAAACACAAGGGAAATAATATGATAACGGATGAAGATAAGGTTCATTTACGACGCTGCGTTGAGCTAGCAGCTGAGGCTCTCGAAGCCGGCGATATGCCATTTGGCAGCGTATTAGTCGATGGTGATGGTAAGGTATTACGAGAAGATCGCAACCGTATTAACAGTGTCGATGCCACTTACCATCCGGAGATTGCGGTAGCGCGCTGGGCGGCAAAAAATATGACTGAAGAGGCGCGAGCCAAAGCCACCGTTTATACCTCAGGCGAACACTGTGCGATGTGCTCTGCTGCACATGGGCTAGCGGGGTTAGGCCGCATTGTATATGTCAGTTCCGCTAAGCAATTGGGCGAGTGGATGGCGGAGATGGGCGTAGACTCGCCCCTGTCGATTAATGCGTTAGCTATCTCAGAGGTTGCCCCTGATATCCCTGTCGATGGGCCAGTCGAAGGCTTAGATCAAGAGGTCAAAGAATTGCAGCGCCAGGCTCAGCAAAGAGGGTAATAGTGGCTGCTACTATAGTCAGCTGAAAATAAAATTGTCATGGCTTTATGGAACGCGCTACTGGTATAAATTTTACTTGCGTGTTGTGTTGTTGCAGCCAGAGGTTGCGCAAAATTCATTCCAGTATCGCTATGGCACTTTTAAAGTATATCAACTATATTATTTCTAAAATCGCTTTTATAAGATAAGGATATCCCATGTCTACCCAGACAGTTACTCATAGTAACGATCAAATAGATGCTACTCATTATCCTAAGCAAAGTATCGATTGGCTGACGCGCCTGATTGGCTTTGATACGGTCAGTCGCCATTCAAACTTAGCATTGATTGAAGACGTACAAAGCTACTGTGAGCAGTTGGGTTTGAATGTCAAGCTAACTTTTAATGACGAAAAAAACAAAGCCAATCTATTTGTCACTGTGCCAGCGGGTCGTAATGCTGAGCAGATAAATGGCGGCTTAGTATTGTCAGGGCATACTGATGTGGTGCCTGTTGATGGTCAAGACTGGAGCTCTGATCCGTTTAAAGCTGAGATTCGCGGTGATAAGCTCTATGGACGCGGGTCTTGTGACATGAAAGGCTTTATTGCTTGTGCGTTAACTATCCTACCCACAGCGGTACAACTATCTAATAGCGGTCAATTGCGTCGCCCGCTACATTTGGCACTATCGTTTGATGAGGAAGTCGGCTGTTTAGGAGCCCCTTTGATATTGGCCGACCTAAAAGCATGCGATATCACTCCTGATTACTGCATCGTCGGTGAGCCCACGAATATGACAATGGTCGTCGCGCATAAGGGCATTGCGGTCTATCGTTGTCGCGTCCATGGCAAATCTGCGCATTCATCCTTGACCCATAAAGGCGTCAACGCCATTAGCTATGCTAGTCGCTTGATCGGTTATGTCGATAGCTTAGCGGATGAATTCACCAGCCGTAAAGATAACGATGAGATGTTTGATGTGCCGTATTCGACCTTATCAGTCGGTACCATACAAGGCGGCACTGCGACTAACATCGTGCCGAACCTATGCGAATTTACTTTTGATTATCGTAACTTGCCGCATATGACTCAAGACGATATGTTAGCGCCTATCAAAGCTAAAATCGCTGAATTAACTGCTCAGATGCAGCAGCGCGCTCCTGAGACGGGTATTGAGCTTTTACAAGAAGAGGGTGTACCGGCAATGACCGATAATACCAGTGATGAGCTACAACAGCTCATCGCCGCGCTCACGGGCGATCATGAGCGTCACAAAGTCGCTTATGCTACCGAAGGCGGTCAATTTACCAATAGCGGTATTCCAACGATCATCTGCGGCCCGGGTAGTATCGAGCAGGCGCATAAAGCTGATGAATTTGTGGCGCTGAGCGAGATTGAGCGCTGTGATGGTTTTTTGCAGAAATTGTTAGACAGTTGTACGGTTAACTAGCTATTTAATGATAAGACAATTGTAGCTTACGTCCATAAGTTGGAAGCGTTTAGAGTATAATCATGATTAATAAAACACCGTCTTAATGGCGGTGTTTATTTTTTGGTTTATCGCTCATAAGCTGAATTTTAATAAATAAAGTTGCAAATAGTAGGGGTTGTTGATGTCTTGGCATCTATTTACGATATTCTTTGTCAGTACCTTTTTTATCTCCGCCACCCCAGGGCCTAATATGTTGTTAGCCTTTCAGTACGGGCTAAATTATGGTGTAAGGCGTACGCTGTGGACGCTGGCTGGATTAAGTCTTGGCTTATTTATCTTATTGCTCTCAACCTTGCTTGGACTGGATGTGATTAGTCGTCAACAGCCTTGGTTATTAGAAGTTATCAAAACCGTCGGGGCAATATATCTCATTTATTTAGGTGTCCTTTCATGGCGCGATACGGGTCATAGCAGCTTGATGGCAGAAGCCAGTGCAGTGAGTGAGGAAGTCGCTAAACTTGATTATTTTGAAACATCTGACAGCTCATATAACGTACAGCAACCAAAACCGCGTAGCTTATCTAGTGCAGCGGTCAAGGTCATTCCTAGCAATTCAAAGCTATTTCGTACCGGCATTTGGGTTTCGTTATCCAATCCCAAAGCGATTCTGTTTTTTGCCGCCTTCTTTCCGAAGTTTATCAATTTTAGCGCGCCGCTTTGGCCGCAGTATATAATGCTGACTTTTGGCTTGTTCTTAAGCGAAACCATTTGGCAGATTATCTATACGCTTGGTGGGAAGCAGTTGGCTGGCTGGCTCGATGTTGGCGATCGTTTGGCTTGGCTGAATCGTGCTTGCGGCGTGATATTTATGTTGATTGCCGCCGCTTTATTGGCTGAGGTGGCTAGTCATTTTATAAGTTAAATAACACTATTAGTTACTCATTAGAATACTGACTGATAGTCACTTACAAAAAAGCCGCTCGCTAATGATAGCAAGCGACTTTTCTTGTTTTACATTATTGGGTATGCCGTGCTTAGAAAGCACCCTACGACTGAAGTGCAATCAATCTAAGCTAACACTTCGATTAGCTCACCTTTAACCATATGCGGGCTGACAAAATCAGTCACTTTTACGCTGACGATTTTACCCAGTAGCTCATCCATTTTATCGACATCGTATTTGAACATCACCGTACGCGTATTGTCCGCGGTACCAATTAAGCAATCAGGATGGCGATTGGCGACTTGTTCAACTAATACGCGAGTGGTAGTGCCGACCATCTCATGCGACTTAGCTAGCGTGGAGTCGATAATGACCTTTTGGAATTCAGCCAAGCGTTCCTTTTTAGTTTTGAAGCTGACATCATCTGGCAGCTCTGCCGCTGGCGTGCCAGGACGCTTAGAGTAAATAAAGCTATAAGAGTGATCGAAGTTTAGCGCTTTGGCTAGATTAAGCGTATCTTGGAAGTCCTGATCGGTTTCCCCTGGAAAGCCTATAATAAAGTCACTTGATAGATGAATATCGGGGCGAATGGCTTTGAGCTTATTGATCTGATTAATATAAACATCGATAGTATGGTTACGCTTCATCGCAGCTAAGATAGCATTTGAGCCACTCTGAACAGGTAGGTGCAAGTGCGAGACCAGCTCAGGCAACTGCGCGTAAGCATCGATAATATCATCGGTGAATTCTAGCGGATGGCTGGTGGTATAACGAATACGCTCAACACCATCGACATGTGAGACATAGTGCAACAGTTCGGCAAAACGGCAAATGCTACCATCGTCTTTTTCACCGCGATAGCCATTGACGTTTTGGCCTAGTAGGTTTATTTCACGAATGCCTTGCTCAGCTAAACTATCAATCTCGGCGAGTACATCATCTAATGGACGCGATAACTCTTCACCGCGGGTATATGGCACCACGCAAAATGAGCAATATTTTGAGCAGCCTTCCATGATAGAGACAAAGGCCTTATAGCCTTCGACTTTTGGCTCAGGTAAGAAGTCAAATTTCTCAATACTAGGAAAAGAGATGTCGATAGTACCGATGCGGTTTTTGGGCGCGATATTACGCTGCTCATTTGATTGATCATACAGCTCTGGCAGACGGTGCAAGGTCTGCGGGCCAAAGACCATATCGACATAAGGCGCACGTTTTTGGATATTATCGCCTTCTTGTGAAGCCACGCAGCCGCCAACACCAATGACTAAGTCAGGACGTTTTTCTTTGAGTTTACGCCAACGGCCCAGCTCTGAAAATACTTTTTCTTGCGCTTTTTCGCGGATAGAGCAGGTATTCATCAGGAGCACATCAGCCTCATCGATATCATGAGTGACTTGCATACCGTGCGAATCGCCGAGCACGTCAAGCATCTTGTCAGAGTCATAGACATTCATCTGACAGCCTTGGGTAGTGACAAAGACTTTTTTGACAGGAGCGGCTGCAGAATGGGTCTCTTCAAGCGCTGTTGCTGCCTGCGCAGCAAGGGTCGTTTCAGCAGTAGAGCTCGTACCGGTAGTATCGATACGTGGGTCAAATACAGTAACACTCATAACAAGAAGTCCATGGTTAAACAGATTGGCGGGGCTAAGCGCTGAAGACTAAACGCTGCAGACCAAGCACTGAAGATAAGTCGCGTATTTTATCATAATCAGTCTGTAAAGTGAAAAGTAAGCATCAGCGAATGTCATTCATCTGCTAAATTATTTATAATAGTATCAATTGCTTATCATTCGCTCATTAATGACTTACCATTGTTTAAGCGCTCAAGGCTAAAGCAGTGGTGCTAGCTTGCAACTGTATGCTATTAATACGCGCTATCAAAAGGCGAGCAATATCATTTTGTTGTTACTGGGCACTGTCCTAATTATGGATAAATGGTAAAGCTATTGGTTGAAAGTTAAGCAAATATAGTATGATAAGTTGTCTTATCGCAGCGGTATGCACCAAATCGCTATGCACATGCCAGTATTCACCTGCTACTAACTTACCTGACACTGAAGAATATAAAGAGAATCCGTATGACAAAATTGCGCGTTGCTCATAACAGCAAAGATAAAACGACTACCGAGCACACTCTAAGTCTACAAACATTAAAGAGCGTCAAAAATAGCAAGCTGCGAGTGAGTGCATTGAGCTTAGCGACCGCTATGGGGGCGCTTGGATTATCACAAGTGGCTTGTGCTGAGCTGACTTGGGGTGATGGCGAGAGCTTTGAGCAAGAAGGCAGCTACTATTCAGGCAATAGCTATCAGCAGGGCAGTAGCGGCGTGGACTATTTTAATGCCGCCGCTCAGGCGGAAAATAGAGGCGATATCAGCGGCTTGTTCAACTATGAGCAGCTGATGAGTGGCAGCCTGTTTGCCATGTATCCGACTTATTGGCGAATGAATTTGGATCTTAATTCGCAAAGTTCAGCGGCCGTCTCGCAGTTCGTCCGCCAATACCCAGGTACCGTTATGGCCGAAAAGCTCGTCGCTGATTTTGCAGAGACCAAAGCAGGCGCTAATGATTATGCCTCAGTGCGTCAAGTGGCGAACCTGATTACCAATGCTGATAGATCTGAGCGCTGTGCGATTGCCCTTGGGTTCAATAATGGCGGCGATACTATGCGCGCCTTGGCAGAGAAGTCTGAAGTTTGGCTAACCACCAAAAAACAGCCTGCCTTGTGCGAGCAGTTGGCAATGGAGATGAATAACAACGCGCTTATTAGCAATAGTGACCGAGTCTCAAGACTGAAACGTATGCTGCGTGTCGGCAAGACAGGCGATATTATGGCGCTATCTTCACGCTTGGGGACGCCTATTCCTTATTCAGCACTGAGCGAGATTCAGCTCAATCCTTCCTCGTTTCTTAGCCGATTCACTAGAGAGCCCAACAGTCAAACCAACCAATACCTCTATCTGTACGCGATGGGTCGCCTCGCGGATAAATCCTATCGCGAAGCCGCGCTACAGTTAGACTTCGATATCAAGCAGGACAATCAGCGTAGCGCCCGTTTATTAGATGATGACACGCGTCGCTATGCTTATCGTATTATTGGCGTCAAAAGGATGAATTATAATACCGATGATGGCTTTAATAGTGAGGCAGTAGACTGGTTCCGTAACAGCCTAGACGATGATTTTAATTTTGAAGAAGCCGAAGATTATGCGATGGCTGCTATCCGCTTTAGTCGTTGGGATGATGTCGCTGAAGCCATCTCTAAGATGGATAGCGAGACCCAAAGATCAGATCAATGGCAATACTGGCTGGCGCGCGCTTACGAGCAATCGAGCGATGCTAATAAGCGTACTACCGCCAAAAGAATGTATCAGCAGCTAGCAAAAAGTAATGACTACTATGGTCTAATGGCCAAAGACAAAATCGGTCAACGCTTCGATGCCAGCCGTTTAGGCGGCAATAACTTACCTAACATTAGCAGCGCCGATCGCGCTCGTGTGATGCAAGAGCCAAACTTTGCACGTGCCTTTGCTCTTTATAACTCAGATGCCAATCGCTCGTTTGCCAACCGCGAATGGAACTGGGCGGTCAAGCAAGCTCGTGATAAGCGTGATGATAATCTGATCATTGCCGCCGCGCGGGTAGCGCATGATATGGGCTGGCTCGATCGCGCGATTTATGCGGTGGATAATACCGATAGAGTGGACAGCTTAGCGCTATCGCATCCGATGCCGCACCAGAGCGCAGTGGTACGTTATAGCCGCGAGGCGGGCATTGATCCGGCATGGGCTTATGGCATTATGCGTCAAGAGAGCCGCTTTGTGACCTCGGCACGCTCGAACGTTGGCGCTAGTGGCCTGATGCAAGTCATGCCTGATACGGCTAAGTACATCGCACGCAATCTAGGCGAGAGCTATAGTGCCAGCCGCGCCAATAGCGGCGATACTAATATTCGTTATGGTACTTGGTATATGGGTGATATCTTGGGTAAGCTCAATTATCAGCCTGTCCTTGCAACCGCTGGTTATAATGCCGGCCCTAACAATGCCAAACGCTGGCAGCCGGTCTATGGCTCGCTCGCTGCCGATCAATATGTGGAGTCTATTGCTTATCCTGAAACTCGCAATTACGTCAAGCACGTGATGGAAAATGCGACTATTTATGGTAGTTTGTTAGGCCGTTCGCAAGCGATTACTGACCGTATGGGAGTAGTACCAGCTGCTTTTTAGCAGGTTCATTGCTTAAGAATAGCGTTTGATGTGATTAGTAGCGCAGTTTTATAGCAAAAGCCATCAACATAATAATGTTGATGGCTTTTTTATAACCCTCTTAAAAGACAAAGGTGTAGATGAGACTTTCACTAGTCGCTACATTGTTTTCTATATCATTGACTAGAAGTTTGTTATGCTAACTTACGTTTTTGCTATAGATTAAACAAAGTGTTTTGTTAGTATTAGACTAATCTGTCTAAATGTTATAGATTGCTAGCCTTTTATTTAGTTAGCGTCCAAAATTGGAATAATAAATACTTGTTTTTTAATGCTTGCTCCTACTGTTTGATAACTGTTGAATATCCTTTTGACTATGATAAATAAATATTTAAATTTTACAAAGTATCAAGCAAACGGCCGTCAATCGTCTGTTTGGTTCCGAATGTCTGCTACCTCAGCTGAGCCACAGTCCATAAAGCTAATAAAACTTACAAAATCCTCACAACACCCTAAGCTAAACCCTTCTTTACGGCATAAGCAGGCTTTACAACAGTCATCTACTATTCCTTTTAGTAATCGACAAGACCTGCAAAAACTGTCAGAGGTTTATTTATCTAAAGTTGCAAAGCTAGCAGGGCTAATACTATTACCTAGCGTCTTTATAGCGCCTGCACAAGCGGCAAGCGCAGTCAAAAATGGTCAGCGTGTACTTATGGTTGAGATGACCCCTGCGCTATGTAGTCTACAGCCCACGCGTGCGCGTATGCGTCAATGTTTAGAAGGCTATTCTTTTACTATATCCGGCCTAGATTTAGGCTATGGTGAGCGCTGCGGCCGTGGTAGTGAGCCGCGTCTGACCCCGCTGCAGCTTAAAGTCGTCAACCGTATTATGCCGGATACGACGGTGCGCAGCCAAGTGTGGCATCGCTATGGTACTTGTAGCCCACTAAGCGCTAATAGTTATTTTCGTCAAATTATCAACTATGCTGGAGACCTAAAGCTACCCAGCGAGCTGACAACGGGTAACAGCTATACAGTGTCGAAATCGAGCTTTCTCAAGCAGATGACGAGCCTCAATCGGGGTATGAGTTCGTCTGACATCGATCTGATATGCCAAGCGGGTAGTCGCCGCCAATCCATTTTGACCGATATTAATATCTGCTATGAAGGCAATAATTTTGCCAGTTGTAGCAATGTTGTCGATAGTTGCGGCAAAAAGTTCATCATCTCCGGCGGTCAATAATAAATCGCGTAAACAAGCAGATAAAAAAGTCCGCTAAGTGTGCCCGATAAATATAAAAAGACTAATGTAATGGACAGCAAGATTATCATTAAAAAGTTCTTAGCTATAAGGTTAAAAGCTTTTTCTAATATTGTTTTATAGCGTGTTTTGAATGAGTGGTTAACTTCTTTTTTAGAGTTTTTATCCTGACTCATTTTGTACTCTATTCATTTTAAATTGATTTTTAGGGGGCACAGAGAGTTATCGTTTATTTATTCACTGCTATCAATATTCACTCTAGTTGATAATACTACAGTAGAATTAGCATAAAATGTAACAATATAGCCCGCAAAACTTCAGCTTGCCTGCTATTGTTCCTAGACGGTTCCCTAAACTAGGTGCTACACTAGCTCTCGTTTTATGCGCCTTTTGCATAAAAGCCGTGTTTAATTCGAACCATTATGACTGAAAAAGCGACTACTTAATAAAGATATTGTCGAACAAGATACTGTCTAATAATCAATTGGAGAATACTCTATGAAACAGCCTGTACGTATTGCCGTCACTGGCGCTGCTGGTAATATCAGCTATGCTATGCTATTCCGTATTGCTTCTGGTGAGATGCTAGGTAAAGATCAGCCCGTTATTTTGAATTTACTTGAAATCACTCCAGCACTTGACGCCCTAAAGGGTGTGGTTATGGAGCTACAAGACTGTGCTTTTCCGTTATTAGTAGATATCGTGCAAACTGATGATGCCAAAGTTGCTTTTAAAGATGTGAGTTATGCATTATTAGTAGGTTCGCGTCCACGTGGCCCAGGCATGGAGCGTAAAGACCTATTAGAAGCTAACGCTGCTATTTTCTCAGCCCAAGGTAAAGCGTTAAATGACGTCGCTAACCGTGATGTCAAAGTTTTAGTCGTTGGTAACCCTGCCAATACTAATGCCGTTATCGCTCAGCGTAATGCACCAGATCTAGATCCACGTAACTTCACAGCGATGACTCGCTTAGATCACAACCGCGCTATTGCACAGTTGGCTGAACAGACTGACAGCACTGTTAATGATGTGAAGAAGATGATCATCTGGGGCAACCATTCCTCGACTCAGTATCCAGATCTAACTGCTTGTACCGTCAACGGTAAGCCTGCTTTAGATTTAGTCGAGCGCGACTGGTATGAAAATACTTATATTCCAGAAGTACAAAAACGCGGCGCGGCAATTATTAAAGCGCGCGGTGCTTCTTCAGCTGCTTCAGCTGCTAATGCCGCGATTGACCATATCCGTACATGGGTAATGGGCACGGATGGCGACGATTGGGTCTCTATGGCGGTCTACTCTAACGGCGAATACGGCATTGCAAAAGGTTTGATCTACTCGTTCCCTTGCACTTGCAGTAATGGCGACTGGTCTATCGTTGAAAATGTTGATGTCTCGTCAGACTTTTCAAAAGAGAAAATGGCCGCCACTGAGCAAGAGCTTAGTGAAGAGCGTGACGCGGTATCTCACTTGCTGCCATAAGCGCTATTGGTGTAAGTTCTGATTAAAAATACAAAAGCCTTGCTTATCGAGCAGGGCTTTTTTATGCTTGATTCGTTAACACAACTGGTAAGCTTAGATAAACATTGACTAACAGCTTTTATAAGTGGGCTTGCTACAATGAAGACGTTCGCTAAAAAGTACTAAAATAGCACTACAAAGAAGTCATATAATAAAATAACCCTGTTAAAGCTCGTATTAACATTAAGGAGAAGTACTATGTTAGGTGAAGTCGATTACAATATGAATGAATTATTCGCTCAGTTAGGGCTAGAGAATTCAGATGAGGCCATTGATAAATTCATTGCGGATAATCAGTTAGGAAAGGATGAAGAGCTAAAAAAAGCAGATGTTTGGACGGATAGTCAGCGTATGTTTTTGGAAGAAGAATGGAAAAAAGATGCCGCTTGGGTAGAGGTTATTGATGATTTAAATGTCCGCATGCATCCTGATGCTTAGTAGTTAGAACTTAATAAGTCATCCATCGAAAAAGCCACTTTAACGATTGTTAAAGTGGCTTTTTAGTTGACAGTTGAAACTCGATAATCTTTCTTAGCCTAGCTGCTGCTCTCGCCAAGCTAGCAAATCAGTTACGTCTTGGTGAATACCTTTTTTTAGAGCCTCTAAACCTTCATAGTTACGCTCGCCGTGCAAGTAGTGCAAAAAGCGTACTTGCAAGGTCTTATCGTATAGATCAGCTTTAAAGTTTGGGAAATGGACCTCTAAGCGCCACTCTTGCTCTTTGGTCACTGAAGGTCGTGTACCAATATTTGCGGTACCAAATAGACTATGCTCTCGTAGTCCTGCTACGCCCGTTTGCCCTTCTTCTGCAAGAGCGCTCAGACCATCCACTACAACATGACCTTGTTCATCGAGGCGGACCACATCGACTGCAAAGATACCATGTAAAGCAGGCTTTATTCGAGCAAGCTCAATATTGGCAGTTGGAAAATCCATAGTCCGGCCGATTTTATCACCGCCAACCACCTGCCCCATAATCGTATAGTCGCGGCCTAACAAGCAATTGGCTGCATCAAGCTCACCGGTTAATAGTAAGTCGCGTACGCGGGTTGAGCTGATGCGATCATCTTGCTGCTCTTCATCAGTGACAGTTTGAAGATCGGTCACTTTCAAGCCATAATTCTGCAAAAACTGACTGTCGCCGGTGCGATCGTGACCAAAGCGGAAATCATCGCCTAAAACTAGCGCTTGTACGTTTAGGCGCAGTGCTAACAGATCGGCGAAAGCAGTGGCTGACAGCGCTCGAAAATCACTATCGAAGCCGGCTACAATTAATGTATCTACTCCAAACTCCGCTAGCAGTGCTTGCTTTTCTGCTAAAGTCGTCAGGCGAGCAGGAGCTTTTTTCGGGGCAAAAAACTCTCGCGGCTGCGGCTCAAAGATCATCACCGCTGCGCTAAGCTTTTGCTCATCAGCCAGTGTACGCACTTTTGCGAGCATCGCTTGATGGCCCAAGTGCACCCCGTCAAAATTGCCAATAGTCAGTACACAAGGCGCTAAGTCATTAGCGTTAGTCTCTTTATTAACAATATAAGGCGGCGCGATCAGTTGTTCTAAATAATAGGTATTCATAATTTACAGCTATGATAGGAGCGGTTAAATAAAAGACACACATAATGAATCTACGAGCATAAAGGGCTTCAAGGATTGCCATTATAAAGTAAAATAGTCGAACTCACACTGCAAACTATAGACCACGAACTATCTCAAGGAGAGCTATGTTACAGAATGCCATCAGTCATCATGCGCAGACGACCGCGGCCTTATTAAACCCAGTCCCATTAGATGATAAATTTGTTGTGCAACGTGCAAGTATCGATGATCTAACGGCAATATTGGATATCTATAATCAAAGTATCGCCGGTAAGCAAGCGACTGCTCAATTAGCACCCGTCACTAGCGCTGAGCGCACCAGTTGGTTCGATGAGCACCTAAATAATTCAAAACGGCCCATTTATGTGGTAACCACGAGATCAGCGATATCAGTTGACTCGCCAGCTGTTATCGTCGCTTGGGGCAGTTTTAGCGATTTATACGCGCGTACGGCCTACCATATCAGTAGTGAGGTCAGTATTTATTTGCATCGTGATTATCACGGACAAGGCTTAGGTCGCCTGTTAATCCAATGGATGCTGAGTCAAGCGCCAAGTCTGGGTATCCACAATATCGTGGCGCTTATCTTCGCTCATAACACCCCAAGCTTAAAGTTGTTTCGCAAGCTTGGCTTTGAGCAATGGGGCTATATGCCGCAAGTTTGTGATATGCAAGGTTTTATCGCCGACGTAGTAATGCTTGGCATAACGAACCAAACTACCAGATCTCCAAACCTTTAAAGGTTTATCGGTAAGCTAGTATCAGTATATATAGTTTTGACTTATCTGTTAGTTCTCTAGCCCAAAATCTTCCACTGACCATTGACTTTGCGTAGCTGATAAGTCAAAGGAGCCGGCTCGCTTTGACCTTTGAGTCGCAGCTCTCCTGTGATAGTCGCTTTCGTTTTATCGACACTATATTGAGTATTGGTTATCGTCACGCTCTCGACCGTTTGCTGAAACGCGCTTTGAGTGTTGGCAAGCTCTTGCTCAAAGTTTGCCATATCGACTTGATAGTAGCCGACCGCATCTTCGACATCGCCATAATATAGCGTGTTAAGCGCTTGCTTGACCGTATCTTCTGGAGTATTTGGCTCAGTAGGGTTCGTGACTAAGCTTGGCTGATCAGGGGGAGTGGTCACCGGATTAATGGTGCTACTAGGCATGCTAGTCTCGTCCGCTACTTGGTCAGCGCTAACTTGCTCGCTATCATCGGCAATCACACCGTCAGTATTAGCTGCTACGGCTTCTTCCACCGGACCATTGGTATTGGCAACGACTGTCTGTTCGCTGTTATCTGCAGTTGCTTCCACATCGGTGTTGTCATTATTACTACAGCCAGTAAGCAATAAACTGGCTGTCAATAAACCAGTCGCCAATAATAGTGGCTTTGATACTAGAGTGGTTGTCATGGTAGACCTCAACATTGGTGAATATAGGACTTTGGTAAATGAATCATTATGACGATTCTGCCTAGTATTGACAATCGGTACTTATATCGCTGCTGCGCCTCAAGTTAGCCATGCTTGAGCTGACGCGGACGAAACCCTGTCACTAATAGTACAACGCCATAGACTGCTGCCCCAATCGCGCACATAATCAACAAAGCCACAATGCGTCGCCACTGCGCAGAATCGGTTGGGAAATAGGGCAGCATCACGTAGAGCGCTGCCACCATAGCGCCAGTAGCGATGATAAACTGCGCAAACAGTTTTTTCCAATGACTATCAAAACGGAAAATACCGCGCTTATGTAAGAAGTAGTACAGCAAGCCGGCGTTGACGAAAGCGGCTCCCGTCGTTGCTAGGGCTAGGCCGCCGTGCAGAGGGATCTCAAGGAAGTAAAAAATACCAATAAACAGCACGCTAAATATCATATTGGCAAAGACCGAGACAATACCAATCTTGACCGGGGTTTTGACATCTTGGCGTGCAAAAAAGGCAGGCGCAAATATTTTGATCAGCATAAACCCTAAGATGCCGCCGGCCATACTTCGTAGCGCCAGACCGCTCATTTCAGCATCGCGCAGCAAGAACTCACCGCGTAAAAATAGTGCTTGCATCATCACATCAGAGAGGATAAATAGCGCGGCGGCCGCTGGTAAGCCCACTACAATAATGAGACGCGCCGCCCAGTCTATGGTTTTTTTGAAAGTGACATCGTCTTTTTTGGCCTCGCTGGCGGAGAGACTGGGCAAAATCACCGTACCAATCGCCACCCCAATCAGTCCTAATGGCAGCTCGCTCATACGTTCAGCAGCGTACAACCAAGAGACGGAGCCGCCGATCATTAACGAAGCAAAAATGGTATTGAGCAATAAGTTAATCTGGGTAACCGATACCCCAAAGATAGCGGGTAGCATCAGCTTTAAAATACGCTTAACACCTTCATGCTGAAAATCAACTTTAGGCGCGACCAGCAGCTTTTGTTGCCATAGCTGCGGCAGCTGAATCAAAAACTGCAACAGTCCAGCGATAGCTACTGCATAACCTAATGCCATAATCGGCGTATCAAACATGGGCGCAAATATTAGTGCCGCGCCAATCATACAGAGATTCAATAATACAGGCGCAAAGGCGGGAGCGGCGAAGCGTCCATAACTTTGGAGAATACCACTAGCAAAAGCGGTCATCGAGATAAACAGCAAATAAGGAAAGGTCAGACGGAGTAAGTCCGCAGTAACCGCAAACTTATCGGGCTGATCGGCAAATCCTGGCGCGAATAAGGTCACCACCCAAGGCGCTAATAAAATGACCACTACCGTCAGCATCGACAAGATCAGTAGTAAAGCGCCAGAAGTACGACTGACCAACAGTTGTACTTGTTGCAGGTTATACTTCTCTTTATATTCAGATAGTACGGGGACAAAAGCTTGGCTAAAAGCGCCCTCAGCAAATAGACGCCGCAGAAAATTTGGGATTTTAAATGCGACCAAAAACGCATCCATCAAGCCGCCAGCACCAAACACACCTAGCAGCACGATGTCACGTACTAAACCCAAAACACGTGATAGCATAGTCATACTGCTGACGACCATCGTGGAGCGGAACAAGCGACTTTTTGCCATGAGAACCTATTTGCTAGTTTGCTGATGAAGGTAAGGTTAAAAATTGACGGATTATAGCATTTTCAGACGCTTGATAAAGGGATTGACTGTGAAATCTAGTCTATTATTAAAGGGTTATTACTTATCGATTTTTTTGGCTACCATCGAGCGTAGTCGTGCCCAGTCAAAATAGTCACCCGGATCGGTTTTACGGCCTGGGGCAATATCGCTATGACCGGTCAGATGCCGGCGGGTCTTCGGATAAGCCTTATACAGTGCCACAATAACTTCACTTAACATCTGGTACTGAGTATCGGTAAAAGCGCTAAAGTCTGAGCCTTCAAGCTCAATGCCGATGCTATAGTCGTTACACTCAGGACGCCCCAAGTAGCTCGACCTACCAGCGTGCCAAGCGCGCTTCTCGAAATTAACGAACTGGGTGATAGCTCCATCGCGCTCTATAAATAGATGCGCCGATACTTCAGCGCCTTTGATGGTTTGAAAATAAGGATGGGCGTCCCAGTCCAGCTGATTGGTAAATAGCGCTTTGACATAGTGGAGACCGCTGATATCCGTCTGACCAAACGCATCGGGCGGCAAGCTAATATTGTGGATAACAATCGTATCAATATAAGCTGTATCTATATCTGCATTGGTATCTGAGTGGCTATCGTTACTATTAAGCTTATCGGGACGCTTATTTTGATTAGGGGAGTATAGCCAAGTGGCAGAAGATAATTGACCGCTGGAGATAGTCATCGGCGTGGTGGACATAGTAGTCTCTGCTATAATAAGAATAGGGTATAAAAATTATTGATAAAGTCAGCGCTTAAAGCCAGTTGATTATAAAAAATTATGCTTAATAGTCAATTTAAGATGACATATCATACACGCTAGCCAAACCAAAGATAAGCGAGTGCTTATTATTAGTCATCATTTATCACGGGCTAGTACAAAAAGCTAATGCAGCATAATACGAGAGACTATTTCATGTCTATAAATCCTAACCTCAAGGCTGTGGCTGAGAGTTCAAAATATCTTACCAAGCCCGCCCGCCTGCCACTAGCCGTTGTTGGGTTGTTATTGAGCGCGCAAGTCTCTGCTTTTTTGCCGACGCCATCGTCAGTGGTCGAGGATGAGCCACTATTAGCTAATGCGGCGATTAAGGATAAAATAATTGCTGCGGATGCAATAGCGCCTACACCTATATCAAGCGAATCTTTAGTAGTGGCGTCCGCTCGCAATCCTAGCGCTACTCTTAGCTTGGCAACTAAAGCGAGCAGTGCTACTACCCTAATTGCCGATGCGCAAAATAATAGCGCAAATCTAGCAGCAGAGCAGCTATTAGCAACTTGGCGTCAGCAAGCAGCGAGGCAAAACCTTGCTCAGCATAAAACTTGGCGCCGATTGTTATATTTTTTAGACGATAAAAAAGGACTGTTTGGTAAGGCTAAAAACCAAAGCACTATTGATGATCCCTCGTTTTTTTTAACGTCAAATGGCCACAAGGACTCAGCTGCTGAGCTCGATGCTACGCTTGCCGCCTTAGCGAAGCAAATCACGACACCAAACCAAGCCGCCGCTGCGACCAATGATTCGGTTATATGCCGTTTTCCTGCGCGAGTAAACTGGCTAGCTGAGCAGCTAGATATCGATAAGTTGTCTCTACAAGCCGACTGCCCAGAGCTAAAAGAGTGGATGGCTATGCTAGCGCCTGAGCAGTTATCTATTATGTTCGCCGAAGAGTATTTAGATAATCCCATCTCAGCCTTTGCTCATACGCTACTGCGTATCGACTCCAAAGCTAGCGCCGCTGACTTTACCAAAATCAATCACGCTTATGCACTCAATGACACTGTCGATGGTGATCCTGATGATCCCTTTGTGCTTTACGCTATCAAGTCGGTCAGTGGCGCTTATGATAATCGGATTGAGATTGACCCATATCCAGAGAAGCTAGCGAAGTATCTCAAAGACGATGAGCGCGATACTTGGACTTATCGGTTGGATTTGACGCCAGCGGAAGTACAGCAGATCATCGCGCACGTTTGGGAAACTAAGAATTTAGAGATTCCTTATTACTTTACCACTGACAACTGTGCTTCTGAGATTTTACGCCTGATTGATGTTGTGCATCCGCAGCAAAGTCTGTTAAGTCAGCTGCCTTATGTGGTCGTGCCTGCTGATGTGGTCAATCTTTTAAATGATGAAAACTTACTAGCCAGTAGTCGTTACACTCCAGCAGATAGCAGCGTTAGGCAAGCACAGCTTAATCAGGCGCAATTATCGGCCAAACTTGGCTACACGACTCTCAGCAAAGATGAGCTCAATAATATTAAATCAGAAACGGTCAATTCAGCCTCCAGTATGTCAGCCGATGAGCAAACGCTGCCAATCTTGCCGATTGCTACGGCAGATAATAATCCGCTGGATCGTCATCGGCTGCAGCGCGCTCATATTGGCGTTGGTCAACGCGGTGATAATAATTATATTGAACTTGGCGTGCGCGCAGGCTTTCACGATACCCTTGATCGGCCTAGCGGCTATCCGCAGTTTTTTGATTTAGAGGGGCTCAAAGCCTCGCTACGGGTTTATGATACTGAAGATGATGATGCCAATAATGATCGGGTTGAATTGCAGAATTTGACTTTGTTTCGGGGTCGCTCGTTTAACCCGGACAATGCCGCTAAGAAAGGTCAGACTTGGGGCGCTAGCATAGAGGCGACCCAAATCAACGACGGCTCTCAGCAAGACGGAGCGGCACATTTAGTCGGTAGCGCTACTTTTGAGTATGGCAAATCCTGGGTATTTGGACAGCCGCCTGCTATGACTGTGGACGCTGACGCTAGTAAGCTGACAGGTGAAATGCCACAGCAGTTATGCTACACCTTAGCGACAGGGATGCTACAAGGCGGCCGCGGTATCAATAAGGGTTTTCGTATTGGTGCTGGTATCAATGCCGGTTGCCGCTACCAGCTTAACAATCGGTTACGCCTGCAAGCCCAATTGCAGCTGCCATATTGGTATCATGGCGACAGTAGTCTGTCTGAGGTACAAGCCAATTACTGGCAACCGATTAGCACTATCGGCGTGCAGTACGATATCGATAAAAACCAAGCGTTACGCATGAACGCCAGTTACGATTGGCAAGATCGCGTTGAAGATAATGAGGATATTCAGCTATCCTATATGCGCTATTTTTAACCACTGTCTGCAATAATAATGGCTAAAAGTTATGCCAAAAAGGAGGCGTTATGGCTACGCAAAATTTGCTGATTATTGGTCAAGGTGATATCGGTCTGCCGGTCACCAATCAACTTGCCGCAGACGGTGTGCCCGTTACTGGTCTGGCCCGTAGTGAACGCGAGCATTATGATTTGGATGATCATACCAAGTTTATGCAAGCCGATGCTTTGAGTTTGACCAGCGATCAGCTACAAGTGTTTAGCGCTATTGCTATTATCGTTACTCCGGATGAGTATTCTGCTAACGGCTACAGCAACAGTTATCTAGCTATTTGTAAACATTTAGCATCTTTGGCTGACGAATTGTCTCAGCTTGATCGTATTGTTTTCATTTCCTCAACGGGCGTTTACGGGCAAGATGATGGCGCATGGATTGATGAGCATACCTTACCCGTGGAGCCTGAGCGTGAGGCCTCAAAGATAATCTTACAAGCAGAGCAAGCGCTACAGCAAGGGTTTGAAGATAAAGCTATCATTATCCGTCCAAGCGGTATTTATGGACGCGAGCGCCTGATGCGCTTGCGAAAAGCGCAAGAGACTAATAAAGACGCTATTGCCGCGGAGCACTGGAGCAATCGCATTATGGATCGTGACTTAGTGACGATCATTGCGAAAGTGCTAACTTTAGATACCACAGATGCCGAGCAAGCAAAGCTATTAAAGCCGCTTTATATCGCGACTGACTATCTGCCTGTGACCACACTTACGCTTGATGCGTGGCTCAGTAAACAATTAGGCGTTACAGCTGCAAAAATTGATGATAATAAAATCTTAGCTACTGGTAAGCGCCTACACAGCAACATTCCGTTAACTTGGCTTAGCTATCCTGATTGGCAAACCGGTTATCAAGACATTTTGCAGCATCAGTAAAGCTAAGTTTTTTTATTCTGATAACGAATGTTTTATTTTTCTATCTATTGAACCTCAACTTAACTGTTTGGAGCCGCTATGACCCAGCCATTTACTTCTGATACGAGTTTACCGAATGCTCAGAGCAGTGCTGAGCCGGACAAGCTTGCAGACAGTAAGGCTGAGGTCGCGCAGACCGCGAGCTGCGAGCAGCCTGCTATTGTCCATCCTAATTTTGACCCTAGGCAGACGCCACTTGATCCAGCGCGGCCTTTGACTGATATTCCAGAGCCTGCACGGCGGGTCAACGGCCAACTGCAAAGGTTTTATGGTAAGTCAGCGCGTTTTAGTGCGCCGAAAACACAGTCGTTATCCAAGTGGCAGTTAATGGCCTCAAAGCCGTTCGCGGAACATTTATCGCTACTTAGTGCCGCAAAGCTGATAAAACTGCCGGACAGCTTTTATCGTCGTTATCCTAAACAGGATAGTGAACAACCATTACCGCCTTCGTCAGCTAATCGTTTGCTGTCGTCACTAGACGATATGAATTTGCTTGATATGGCAGATATTCAAGACGCTATTGTTTATTATCCTCAACTTAGCCGTTATGGGTTTTTAGCAGATAAGTCGCCTTTAAATACCGCTTCAAATACTGCGGCTTCGTTACGTACACTGATTAAGCGTTATAATCCTGATGAGCTGCTCAGTAGTCTTTACGCTGATGACTGGCAAGTGATTTTGCAGCCGCAGGATTTTGAAATGGGCGAGGGCAGCTTGGCGACAGATATTTTGGCTTGTAGCGTGGCAGTGCATGCCTTAAAGCAATGCGCGACTCGTAAAAGTATCAATCAAAGCTATAGCGCTGAGCAAATCTGCCATTATGTGCGCAGCTACTTGCTAAGCCAGCTTTATCATGCACCGGCTAGCCGTTATCATTATCGGCAGATCCGCCTATTTGCCGGTCACATTATTGTCGCAGCGCATCATTTAGGCTGGGATATGCAAGTCAGCCACGACGGTCAAGCGTATTTTAATATCTCATCACGCTGTGGTTTGCTAACTCGTTATGCCAACATGAATGACTATACGATTAACGGCTGGTCGAGCTAGCGTCACCTACTCATTTGCTGTTGTCTATTTTTTATTATCTTTACCGATTATCTGCTACTAATTATTAACTACTAACAGGAACGCTCATGCCCATTGCCAACACCGCTCAAAACGCTACACAGGCCTCTTTTTCAGCGCAGCAATTTATCGAATTAGCTCTTGAGAATAAAGTACTCAAATTTGGCGAGTTTGTACTCAAATCTGGACGAATTAGTCCTTATTTTTTTAATGCCGGTTTGCTTGCATCAGGTGAAATGCTGTCATTATTAGCTAGAGGTTATGCAGATGCATTGGTTGAGCAGTTGGCGGTTAATGAGGCTGATAATACTGATAACTCAAATACTCGCGATGACACGCTAGTTATTTTTGGTGCCGCTTATAAAGGCATACCGTTTGTAGCAGCGACTGCGCAAGCGTTGTGGCTACATCATGGAGTTAACGCGGATTGGGGCTATAATCGTAAAGAAGTCAAAACGCATGGAGAAGGCGGCAATTTGGTCGGCACTGATGTGCAAGGTAAAACGGTCTGGATTCTCGATGATGTGATTACCGCCGGCACTGCGATGCGAGAGGTGATAGAGATTTTACAGCAGGCAGGCGCTAGCGTTGCTGGTATCCTTGTCGCCCTAGACCGTAAAGAAAAAGGCCAAAATGAGCAGTCTGCTATTCAGGAGTTAGCCGCGAATTTGCAAGTACCAGTACGCGCTTTAGTCGATATTGATGATTTGATCGGTTATCTAGCCGATGATAACAGTCAGTATAAAGATGCTCAGCAATTAGCAAAAATGCAGCATTACCGTGAGCAATACGGAGTCTAGCATTTGCACCTCAGTTTAAGAGAATTCTTATCTAAACAATAATAAAAATAGTGAGCCCTATTATGAATATGAAAAACCAAACAGCTACAAAACCCCTAAATATACTAGTCATCATGGATCCTATTGAACTTGTCAATTATAAAAAAGATACCAGTCTTGCGATGATGTGGGCGGCGCAAGATCGCGGCCATACATTAGGCTATTGTCAGATTCATGACTTATGGCTAGATCGGGGTCAGCTGATGATAGACTCGCAGCCAGTCACAGTGTATCGCAACCCTGAGCACTTCTATAGTTTAGGCGAGAAGACGACTGCTCCGGTTAGTGATTATGATGTTATTTTGATGCGTAAAGATCCGCCGTTTGATATGCGTTTTGTTTATGCCACTTATATGCTCGATCATGCCAAAGCGGCTGGTGTGTTAGTGGTTAACGATCCAAAAGCGATTCGCGATTGTAATGAAAAGCTATTTGCGACTTGGTTCAGCGAGTACATGAGCCCGACGATTGTCACGAGCAAACAAGCCCATATTCGCAAGTTTATTACTGAGCAGCAAGACGTTATTGTCAAGCCTCTAGACGGCATGGGCGGCACCGGCATCTTCCGCCTCACTGCTGATAGCGCTAATATTGGCGTTACCCTTGAGATATTAACGGAGCTTGAGACGCTGCCTATTATGGCGCAGCGTTATTTACCGGAGATTAAAGAAGGTGATAAGCGCGTGCTTATCGTTGATGGCGAAGTGGTCGATTACTGCTTAGCGCGTATTCCGGTCAAAGGCGAGACTCGCGGTAACTTAGCTGCTGGCGGTAGCGGTGTGGCGATGCCGCTGACTGACACCGAGCGCAAAGTGGCGCAAGCGGTTGCCCCTATTGTCAAAGAAAAAGGGCTGATGTTTGTTGGCTTGGACTTAATCGGCGGCCGTATCACGGAGATTAATGTCACGAGTCCCACTTGTGTACGCGAGATCGATGATCAATGCGGCACAGATATCGGTGTCGATTTCATAATCGCTGTTGAAAACAAGCTGGCTATTTGATATTTAAGACAGATCAGTAATAAAAGCGTGATGAATAGCGAACTTAGCAGCACAGTTGCATAAAGGCAGTTGTGCTAAGCTATATTGCAATAAGCTAGTGGCATATTGAAGCTTTAAACGCTGAGGCAGTATTATCTAAGTTTTCAACCACAAGGACGTAATATGGACACATTTACCAAATCATTGGTACTCACTGTTGGCTTAGCCTTTAGTCTTAGCGCTAGTGCAGCAGATCAGCTAAATAATACCAAATGGACTACTTATAATGATAATGGTCAGCCCGATGCGGTATTGAGATTCTCTGAGAACAACGGCAAGCTTTCAGCAAAAATCGTTGAGATACTAGACCCCAGAGCCAAAGACAAAAAAGTCTGTAATGAGTGCAAAGGTAAGTTTAAAAACAAGCCTTTGGTGGGTGCGACTGTGCTTTGGGATTTGGAAACAGATCCTAATGATGCTAATAAATACATCAAGGGTTCAGGGATTGAGCCAGAAACCGGAAGAACGTTTTCTGGAAAAGCTGAGTTGACAGGTGATACGCTGAAACTTCGAGGTTATAAAGGTATATCATTACTGGGCAAAACTCGGATTTTAAAGCGCCGTTAAGCTTTGTTTTTCTATTTTTATATAGCAGTCAACTATAACACCGAGTTGTGATTATTCACGGCTTGGATTTTTGTTATATACCAGGTAGAAAGCACTATATATCAGATAGTAATTTCCTCTATACTATGCGAGGTTTTATAGTGCAAAAATGTCTCGATACGGGCACAACGGCAAAACAATAACCCCTTCATATAAATAAAGTAAAGATAGGCAGACGTGCATGAAGACTCCGCATATATTAATGATGGCTGCTGGTACTGGCGGGCATGTGTTTCCAGCGCTTGCCGTAAGCGAGGAGTTGACTAAGCGCGGTGCTATTATTCACTGGCTAGGTACGCCAAAGGGTATGGAGAATGGTTTGGTTGAACCCCTTGGTTATCCGTTTCATGCTATTGATATGCAAGGTCTACGCGGTAAAGGCATTGGGCGCTTATTGAAACTGCCCGTGACTTTACTGTCAGCGACGATGGCGGCGATGAAAGTGATTCGTAGCAATCAGATTGATATGGTAGTGGGCTTTGGTGGTTACGTAACTGCTCCTGGTGGTATCGCGGCGCGTATGACCGGCACCCCGCTTATTATCCATGAGCAAAACGCCATTGCCGGAATGAGTAACCGTTATCTGGCCAAGGTGGCGACCAAAGTCTTGCAAGCTTTTGAGGATACTTTTGGCAACAGTCAGCAAGATTCTAAGCTTGAAACGGTGGGCAATCCGGTACGTAATACGATTACTGGGGTAGCCGCTCCTACAGATCGGTATGATATCGATGATGATTCGCCGCTACGCTTGCTAGTCGTTGGCGGCTCTTTGGGTGCGCAAGTGCTCAATGATAATGTTCCCAAAGCCTTGGCTTTGATAGATAGGCCTTTTGCGGTGCGGCATCAATGTGGACGTAATAACGAGGCAGCCACCCAAGCGGCTTACGATAATGAAGACTTGAGCCGTCATAGCACGCAAGTTCAGCCGTTTATCGATGATATGGCTGCCGCTTATAATTGGGCGAATGTGATCGTTTGTCGCGCAGGAGCACTCACAGTGACTGAGATTCAAAACGTTGGTATCCCAGCCATATTTGTACCGCTGCCACATGCTGTCGATGATCATCAGACTGCTAATGCGCGTACCTTAACCGATCATGGTGCCGCTATTTTATTGCCGCAATCTGAGCTGACGCCCGAACGTCTGAGCAATGAGCTAAGCGCCCTTGACCGTGCCAGCTGTCTAGAGATGGCAGAAAAAGGCCATGCGCTTGCCAACCGTAGTGCTACTAGGCAAGTGTCTGATATCATTTGGGATTCGTTGTAAGTGTTGTAGTCTTGCTACCACTTTTTATTTCTGACTCTTAGCTTTTAATCTTTATATATTTACTTTTTCTATTGAGACCCTTTTATGCCTACCTCTACTAAAGCTCTGCCAAAACGCCTGATTGAGATCCCAGAGATGCGCCGTATTCAGCATTTGCATTTTGTTGGTATTGGCGGCTCAGGGATGTGCGGTATCGCTGAGGTGATGAATAACCAAGGCTATCAAGTCAGCGGTTCTGACATTAACGACAGCCTAGTGACTCAGCGTTTGGCGAGTATTGGCATCGAGATATTTATCGGTCATGACTCAAAGAATATCTCCAATGCTGATGTGATTGTGGTGTCATCAGCTATTGATCGTAGCAATCCTGAGATTGAAGCGGCGCTAAAAGCGCGTTTGCCTGTGGTACGCCGCGCCGATATGCTCGGTGAGCTGATGCGCTATCGTCATGGTATCGCCGTGGCAGGCGCGCATGGCAAAACCACGACGACCAGTCTACTGACGATGATGATGGCTGAGGGTCAGCTAGACCCTACTTATGTGATCGGTGGTAAGCTCAACGCGTCGGGCAAGAACGCCGCGCTTGGTAGTAGTCGTTATTTAGTTGCTGAAGCAGATGAGTCAGATGCTTCATTTTTGACCCTACATCCAATGTCTGCCATTGTCACTAATATCGATCAAGACCATATGGAAACCTATGAGAATAGCTTCGATAAACTCAAAGCCGCCTACATTCAGTTTTTACAAAACATGCCTTTTTATGGCCTAGCGGTAGTTTGCGGTGATGATGCTGAGTTATATGACATGATTGATGATATTGGCCGTCCGGTACTGACTTTTGGACTTGAGCCTTTTAATGATGTACAGGCGATTGATGTGGTAGCGGAAGGAACCAAAACCCATTTTACCGTATTACGCCGCGATCATGAGCCACTGCGTTTGACCCTTAATATTCCAGGGATTCATAATGTCTATAACGCGCTTGCCGCTATTACTATGGCAACTGATGAGGGCGTGGATGATGAAGCCATCACTCGTGCGTTGCAGAAGTTCGCTGGAGTCGGACGTCGTTTTGAGCAGCATGAAGCGGTCGCCCTTGATGAGGGTGATGTGTTATTGATTGATGATTATGGCCATCATCCTAAAGAAGTTGATGCCACGATTAAAGCCGCTCGCCAAAGCTTTCCTGAGCGCCGTTTGGTGATGATGTTCCAGCCGCATCGTTATAGCCGTACTCGCGACTGTTTCGATGATTTTGTGGAAGTACTCTCTAGCGTCGATGAGTTATTATTATTAGAGGTGTATTCTGCAGGCGAAAACCATATCAATGGCGCAGATACCAAGTCGCTCGCCCGTAGCATTCGTCTGCGCGGTGAAGTGGAACCGACTATCGTTGATAAAGATAATATAGCGCCAGTGATGCAGCGTTTGCTAAAAGCTAACGATATGCTTATCACCCAAGGTGCGGGTAATGTCGGGCAGATTGCGGTTGAATTGGCTGCTAATCAATTGTATTTAAAATAGCCTCTGAAATAGTCGGCTCTACCATGATAGAGCGCCGCGCTTAGCCTTCAAAAGAACGTTAGGAATTTATATATGAATCGTCAAAATAGTCAAAGCCTCACGCAAGATAGTAACGAGCACATTCATGAAGCCAATATAGAAAACCCAGAACCGGCATTAGCGGCAGCTCAAAGTGAGCAAGAGGCCAATGATAAGCAAGCGTTTGATAACGAACCAGTCGATAATGACCAAGCTTTAAGCGCTGCTCCGCTAGTCAAAGACGCCAGTGTGTTTGGCAAGGTTGCGGTAGTATATGGCGGCAACAGTAATGAGCGCACGGTCTCTTTAGATAGTGGCGCAGCAGTATTACAAGCGCTACAAAATCAGGGCGTTGATGCCGAGCATTTTGATCCAAAAGATCAAGACATCACTGAGCTGCGTGCTTATGACCGTGTGTTTAATGTCTTACATGGTCGCGGCGGTGAAGATGGGCTATTGCAAGGCGTATTGCAGTGGTTAGATATTCCGCAAACCGGCTCAGGGGTATTGGCTTCGGCGCTTGGCATGGACAAGGTACGTACTAAGCAGCTGTGGCAGGGTTGTGGTCTGTCGACAGCGCCATTCTCATTACTGACCGCGGATACCGACTGGCAGCAAGTGGTCAATATGCTCGGTCTGCCTTTAATCATTAAGCCAGTACACGAAGGCTCTAGCATCGGTATGACTAAGGTCAACCATTTAGATGAGCTACCAGCTGCCTATGCTACTGCGGTACAGTGCGGTGATGCGGTTATGGCTGAGCGCTGGATTACCGGACGCGAATTCACTATCGTTATTGTCGATGATGAAGCTTATCCAATCATTCGCTTAGAGCCTGCTGATATTAGCAACTTTTATGATTTTGAAGCTAAATATAATCGCAACGATACCAGCTACTATATCCCTTGTGGTCTGAGTGCTAGTGATGAACAGCATTTACAAGAGCTGAGCCTAGCCGCTTTTCGAGCGGTAGATGCTAAAGGCTGGGGTCGTATCGATGCGATGCAGGACAATAGCGGGAGCTTTTGGTTGCTGGAGATTAATACCGTACCTGGGATGACTAGTCATAGCTTAGTACCTATGGCTGCCAAAGCTCGCGGCATGGATTTTGATAGCTTATGTTGGCATATTTTATCGCAGACTTTGTAGCTTTGTAGGCTCAATTTAATCAAAGCAAATGACATGCAATAACCCGAGCTAAACTTGCTATAACATAGCTTAGTGTAAACTTGTGTAAATTCCTTAATCACAACTCGGGTTAGGCTATTGTTTAGCTAGAAAATACGTTAATATTGCAGTGATTGTATTGTTTTTGCTAGGATTGTCGCATTTTAACCCTAGCAGCACTCAGTCAAGCGCTCACTAATCGTACTGTTAAAAACAACTTTAAAATACCTTTGTAAATGAACGGACTACTGAAGCTCGTTACGCCAGTATTTAGTAAGATTTAGTACATATTAAGTGTAAAATCAATCGAGTATAGGGACGGATGCAATTATGGCTCAAACTGTCGATGATGTGGCTGAGCTCATGAATAGTAAACCGGATCGTCCGAAACGAAGCTTACCACTCCCAAATTCGGCTAAATATTTTTTTACGGCTATCGTAGTTGCCCTGTTATTATTGATATTAGCTATGGGTGCTAAGGCTTTACGCGACGCGCCGCCTGCTACGATACAGGTCAGCACTCAAGGACTGAGCGCGGTTCAGTATCAGAGCTTGCAACAGACGATGAGTCAGCAAACCGTTAGCAGCTTTTTTACCAATGATTTGCAGTCTTTACGTGATATCGCAATGAGACCCGCTTGGGTTGATCAGGTGAGTGTGACTCGAGATTGGCAACGCGGGATTGTTATAACCGCGCTCCCAAAACAAGCGATTGCCAATTTTGGTACTGAGCGACTAGTAGACGCTAAAGGCGAGGTGTTTGTACCTGCTGATAGTAGCGACTTGCGCCAACCTCAGTTTGCAACCTTGCAAGGCGCTATCGAGCAAGCACCGGTCATCATGCAGCAAATGCAGCAGATCAACGACTGGTATGCGCCGCTTGAAATGCAAGTTGAAGATATTATCTTGACGCCGCGTATGACGTGGTTGGTTCGTTTTGATAATGGCTTACGTGTGATTGTAGATAATGAAAATACCGCTCAGAAGTTACTAAGTCTGAGCCAATTATTGGCCGCGCAATTGCATGATCGTCGTAGTGAGATGCAGTCGATAGATCTACGTTACAAAAACGGCTTTACTATAGCTTGGCATGTCAAAGCAGAGAATGAGACGGCTAGCACCGACAGTGCAGCTAATCTTTAGCTTATATTTTATTCATCTTTGTGAAATGGATCTTTACTTTAGAGTTTTCTAAAGGATAATTTAACGAAACTCGTTAGATAGATTGCTTCGCAAGTACTTTTTAATGATTAATGGGAATGTGAAATCGTTCCCTGATTAGCGATAATTTGTCTGATAACATGAAAAATACTGAAAATCTAGTTGTTGTCCATCTTAGTGCCACTGCAGTTTATGCTGTGATTGGTAGTGTTGTCTCTGCAAAAGACATCCGTATCATGGGTGTCGGTCAAGTCAAAAACAATGACTTCTATCAAGGTCGAATCAAGCATCGCGAACGTCTACAAAGTGCGATTAAACAAGCCATCCAAGAAGCAGAAGATACCGCAAATTGCCGTGTACATAGCGTCTGGCTGACTTTAGCGACCCCTGAGTTACTTAGTAAGAATAGTACCGGACAGGTTGCTGTTGAAGAAGAGGTGGTGCTAGCTAAAGACATGGTACAGGCATTGTCCAACGCAAAAACTAAAGACTTGCCCTCTGATTATTATCTGATGCACTGTTGTCAGCAAGGTATCTATATTGATGATATGGACTCCATGGTCGATGATGCTATCGAGATGATTGCCAAAAACATCACTGTGCTTTATCACATGATGATGATGCCAGTGGCTAGCCGCCAAAATATTCAAAAACTCTTGCAAAGCTGCGATGTAGGTATCGACCATATCGTCTTTGATGCGGTCACTAGTGCAGAGTACAGCTTGATGAGCGAGGAGCGTCAACAGGGCGTCTGTTTGGTGAATATCGGTGCGAGCACCACGAGTATTTGTGTTTATAAAGAAAACAAGCTTATCTTTACCCATTGTATCGCTAGCGGTAGTCATGAAGTGACTATGGATATCTCAGCCGATGTGGGTATCTCGATGATAGAAGCTGAGAGACTCAAAAAGTCCTATGGCACCGTCGATACCAATAGTATAGACCCTAGCGCGTTCTTTTTGTTTAAGCCACAAGGCTCAAATGATGAGATCAATATCGGCATTTACAATTTAGCCCGCATTATTGAGGCGCGGTTTATTCAGATATTTACCGAAGTAGCGCGTCAGCTACATGACGCGGATTTGATAGGTTTTATCGATCGCGGCATCGTTTTGACAGGCGGTGGTAGTACGATTAAAGGTATGGTGCCTTTTGCCAAAAAATTATTAAAAATGCCTGTCGTCATGAGTAATACTCATCCGGCCATCAGCGCTTTTAATCATTTTGACAATGAAGATACCTTTAAACAGCTTAATACTCAGATTAATGATCGAGCTTATCATACGGCTTTTGGGGCTTTATTATATAGTCAGAGCGAGCAGTTTCGTCATAGTGAACAAAGCGAGCCCGAAGCTATTCAAGAAAGCCGAGTAAAAGGCACCTTCCAAAGAGTCGGTCAGCGTTTTACTAACGTCTTCAAAAAGATACTATGATAGTTTGAAAAGATAGTTTGAAAACTAAACTAAGATATACTTATACTCATTTTATTTAAATACATTTATATATAGTCAGTCGATATGACAGAACCTGCCTGCACTATGACGTGTCGACCCTTACGCTATTTGCAACTGGAGAACTCTTTTTATGTCAAAATATACCATGCCAGATGATAGTCAAGTTCAAGACAATGGCCAAGCGCGCTTCACTGTATTTGGGGTAGGCGGCGGTGGCGGTAATGCAGTGGAGCATATGGTGCAGCAAGGTATCAGAGGCGTCACTTTTGTCTGTGCCAATACCGATAGACAAGCGCTAGATCGGCTAACCGCTCCTAATAAGCTCCAGCTTGGCGCTAAGACTAATCGCGGTCTCGGCGCTGGTGCCAACCCAGAAGTCGGACGTGAGGCTGCGGAAAGCGAGGAAGAAGCGATCCGTGAGATGCTAGAGAACTCTGACATGGTATTTATTACTGCCGGTATGGGCGGTGGTACGGGTACAGGCGCCGCTCCAGTCGTGGCTCGTATCGCCAAAGAGTTAGAAGTGCTGACTGTCGCTGTAGTCACAACACCCTTTAAGTTTGAAGGTGGCAAACGCATCAAAGCGGCCAAAGCAGGCATTGAGCAATTGACCAACTTTGTGGATTCTATCATTACTATTCCTAATGATAAGCTGATGAGTATCTACGGTAATATCTCAATGCAAGACGCTTTCAAAAAAGCGGATGATGTTCTATTACATGCCGTGCAAGGTATTGCTGAAACTATCGCTCGTGAAGGACTTATCAATATCGATTTTAATGATATCCGTACGGCGATGACCGCTAAAGGGCATGCGATGATGGGTATCGGCCGTGCTAGCGGCGATGACCGTGCGCGTCAAGCCACTGAGAAAGCGATCAGATCACCTCTGCTTGACGATTTACGCCTAGAAAACGCTAAAGGCTTGCTAGTCAACGTCATCTCCTCTGAGTCGCTATCTTTAGACGAGTTCAGTCAAATCAGTGAAATCGTCGAAGGTATCACTGATAATGACGACGCCAATATCTTTTATGGTTCGGTCATCGATGAGAAGATGGGTGATGATTTGCATGTTACCGTTATCGCAACCGGTCTGACTTTGAATGAAGACATCCCTGAAATGCCAGTGCCTTCCGTGACTAGCACTCAATCAGTAGACCCAAGCACACATACGAGCGCTTTAAATAGTCAAAAACAAACTCAAGCACAGCAATATCAAGACACTGCGCCGCGTACAGTGCCGCAAGAACAGCCGCAAACTAAGACCAACAGTATCCAAGATTACCTAAAGCGTCAGCAAAATAAATAGACTGCATTTAATTACTTGCTCATTTGAGCCTGCAACGAAAAACCAGCGTATCAACGCTGGTTTTTTTGTTTAAAAATATGACGATTAGTATTAATAAACCCCAAAATTAAATTTCAATATTGGGTTTAATCGTTGAAAATATGTTGTGAGTGGTTAATATTATTGAGTAAAAATAAGGGTTTAGAGAAAGGTTGTTTATAATCAATGTCAAAGCTGTACACCTTGATTTATCTACTCTTAGCTAGCCTTTGATGAATAAATATAGTTAAAAAGACTATGACAATGAGTATTGTTAATAGCTTAAATATGGAAATTAGTGTTTTTTGGCTATAGCGAATTAAGGGGTAGTAATGGTACACTAGGGCAATTGTAACAAAATATGTGGGATTACAGCCATGAATCAAAGAACTATAAAAACAGCTTTAGCGGTCACTGGTACCGGATTACATAGTGGTCAGCCAGTGGATCTCGAGTTTCATCCACAGCCTGTTGACACCGGTGTTGTTTTTGAGCGTTCCGATATACTAGGCTCAGAACCGATTCCAGCCAGTGCCTTTTTGGTGCAAGATACTATGATGTCTTCTAATTTAGTGTTTGGGGGTACACGCGTAGGTACCGTTGAGCACTTGCTAAGCGCTATTGCTGGCCTTGGTGTGGATAATTTACTGATACGAGTCTCCGCAAGTGAGATTCCTATCATGGATGGTAGCGCTGCACCTTTTGTAGGCTTATTACTACAAGCTGGCTTTGAAGAGCAAGAAGCGGCTAAGAAGTTCCTAAGAATCGTCAGACCAGTACGAGTTAAGGTCGATGACAAATGGGCTGAACTTCGCCCTTATAATGGCTTTGAGATGAATTTCGAGATTGACTTCGATCATCCTGCCTTCGACAAAGACTTTCAACATGCCCAGTTTCACCTCTCTACTCATAACTTCATTGAGCAGTTAAGCGAAGCGCGCACTTTCGGTTTTATGAAAGATATCGAAGCACTGCGCAAAAATAACCTCGCTTTAGGTGGCAACATGGACAATGCTATTGTCATTGATGAGGCGAGAGTATTGAATGCTGAAGGTCTACGCTTCAACGATGAGTTCGTCCGTCATAAGATATTGGATGCATTAGGCGACTTATATCTCATCGGGTATCCTATATTGGGTCGGTTTAGTGCTTACAAATCAGGCCATGCTCTAAATAACTTATTGGTTCGCGAGATATTATCTGATCCAAATAACTTTGAAATTGTAACATTTGATGACAATGTAACTTGTCCTATCGAATATTTACCTCTTTCTGGGCTAGTTGTTGAAGGATAAATACACGAACATACAGGATGTATCGCAACATTTACGCAATATTACATAGTTTACGAAGTAAAACATTCATAATTTTGACTATATTAGAGTGTTAAAGCTAGATTAAATCGCTGAAAGTTAGATGGTATAAAAGCTAACAGCTATCAGAAAACGTCCAATGACGATGTCAAGTTAAAGACAATCTTCGTTGGACGTTTTTTTTTGTGTCAAAAATTCTAGAGAATGGGTTAGTCTTGATTATTTTTGAGGGGTTTTTTTACATAAGTTTACAATGTAAACTACAGATTTTCAGTCATTTACCAGCCGTAAAAGCGCTTTTTGCAGGTTTTTATCTGTGGTGACATGCTCCGCTGCCTGTGATATAGTCCGTTTTGTGTTTTGGCTAAGAGCCTGATTTATATTGGTTTGATCGGATTTTGAGACCACTGATTTTTCTGAAACTTTAGAATTATGAGCGGCAGTATGAGCTACCACGACGTTGATTTGCTTGAGTTGTTGAAATGTAATTGACTGCTCTGTTAACACCGATAAGTAAGCATTTTGTAAATAGCGAATGTGATTAGCAGCAGTTACTGAACCTACACTGAGTGTGAGTTGCTCATTAGTCAGACCGACAACCCAGCAGGTATTAAGAATCTCTTCTGGTAGACAATCTACCAATAGTTTTTTTATCTCAGTGGTTGCTTGGATAAACACACGCATATTATCGCTCAAGCTCCGAGGTAGCGCGTTACCAGCAAATGCTTGATGATCGATAAGCTGGGCAAGTCGATTGGGTTGTTTTTTTGACATCGTATTGCTCATTGCTAGATATAAGGTTGAAGCGGACAATCTACGAGGCGGATGACAGGACTATTAATGATGCTAGTGTCAGGCGCTTAAGACTAGAGGGTTAGCTGCTACACCTAGGATTTTATCATGATTGTTTGATGGTTATATCCTTTAAATTAATTGATGCTTCGTTATGGATGACGAGCGATCTTGTATTAACAATAGGTAGTAAATTTATGAAACAAGCTTTATTAATTTTGTCAGTACTGGGAATGGGCATAGCACAAACAAGTGGTGCTGTAGAAACGACCTTTCAATCAAATAATACCTTGACTCATACCATCACTAATATCTCTGCTGCTTCGAACTACGGTTCTAGCCAGAACATCTACAGCACCAACAGTGGTGCTCATGTTTTTAGCAATGACGAAATCAGTCAGGCTATCGATAACCTAAGCGCTCATGCGAAGCAAAAAGAATATCAGTTAGCGTCGCTAACTAGCCGTTTATCTTACGAAAGACAACAACAAATTCGCAATAACATCCCAGATAGTAACTCAGCTCCTGCTCTCGCTGCTGCCCGTGCTTCAAGAGCAGCATTGTCTAGAAGCTCTGGTTACTGCGCTCGTTATGTCCGTAAAGCGCTACAATCTGCCGGTTACGAGTTTACGCCCAACCCATCCGCTTATCAGTATGCCACACGCGGTACGCTAGCTAATGCAGGTTTTACTAAGATCAGCAACGACATGCAGCCGCAAGTCGGTGACGTTGTTGTTTTTAATCGTACTTCAAGCCGCCCACATGGTCATATTCAGATTTTTGATGGCAATGGCTGGGTCTCTGACTTCCGTCAAAACAGCATTAATCCATATAGTGGCACGCACAGCTATACCACATGGCGCGATTCGCAATATGTTGATGATGCCTCAAACCGTGGTATCTACTTAGCGATGGCTGACGAGTAAATGCTTCAGCACTTGCCATAGTGAGTTATGATCTAACTGTCGTCAGTTAAGCAAATAAACCCAGTAATGTCATCTAGATCATTACTGGGTTTTTATTGTACGCCTATGAGTTTTCGCTACTTTATAGCTGTTTATCAAGTTGAAGGTATGACCAATGCTGGCGCTGATGAAAATCAGCTGGAGAGGTATGATAGGGTGCGAAATAAAGCGGAATCTCATTAAAATAAATAATGACGCAAGGATGTATCAAGGCAGTAGGGTCAGGATTCAATATAGGGTAGGGCAGCTTATCTAATGAGATTGAGAATCGGCGCTGTTTGGTTAAGATATCGCTACTTGCCAATGCGGTATCGTGCCATTGAATAGCGGCAGGGTGTTGGCTGTCTTTTATCAATAAAGGAGTGGGTGGCAGCGTAGCAGGGGTACGGTAGTCTGCAAACTGATAGACAGCGTATTGACCATTTGGACTGGCATTGATCTCAACATAGCTTGCCGCGTTATTGGTTATAAAGCATTCTAGGCAAGTTTGCTCCCATAAATAATCCTTGAAGCCAACTTTCTCTTTATTCCATAGTGGCCACTGCAGCTGCTCAAGTAAAGTTATAGAAGGTAGCTCAATCTCATACCTGAGATTTAAGCTGGTATTGACTGCGCTACTCTTTGCGTTTAACTCATCACTATCAGTATTAGCCAAATCTGCAATGCTAGCCGTCACCGTAACTGCAATTTGCTGTAACTGTGCAGCGGACACGCCAATCTTGTTGGCATCATTAATTAAGTTATCGGTGGCAAGCTTGAGGATAAAAGTCTGGCTCATGTTAGGGATTGCCTTACAGTTCATAGGTTAAATGATTAAAACGAGCTGAGCGGCCAGCAAAACAAGATGGCAAAAGTAGAAGCGTGAAAATGACAAAAGCCGCAAGTCTAATAAGCTGCGGCTTTTATTATAAGCTAACCTTCTACTATAAAGTCAGTAGTGGCTATCGATTAATTAGCATGACGAGCTAAGTTTGACAGCTTAGGGTTGGCGTTTGGGTTTTGGCGTAATAACAGCGCCATACGGCCGATAGTGTGAATAACATTCGCATTCGCCGTGGTCGCAATCTCAGTGCTAACGATATCACGCTCATGCTTACTGCCTGCTGGCAGCTTAACCTTAATCAACTCGTGATCGGTTAAAGCTCTATCGATCTCTTCACTAATAGCAGGGGTGATGCCTTTATTGCCGATCATAACGATAGGCTTGAGCTCGTGGCCAATGCTCTTTAGGCGTTTGATTGTTTCATTATCAAGTTGCATAACATTCCTTATATCAATAAGTTTTAGTGCCTGCATCAGCGACAGAGCATTCTGAGGCGACCCAGACAATATCATCAAAAAATTTAATCAGTATTATAAGCAATATAAGTCTATCTTGCTTGAATTCGGTAGGATTTTGGACGATTTTAAGTGAGGGAAATGTTAAACTGAGCCTATTGTTGCATTATAGAGCCGCTTGGCTTCGGTTGATATAGCTAGCAAACAAAACAGCATTATAATGTTAACTTTATAAGCTATATTTCATAAAATTAAATCAATAAAAGAAAACGATGCTAGAACTGGTTTTTGCATAGCTTTTGTCATCAGATCATCGTTGTCACTAGAGGAGCAAGCATCTTGGCTACCCGTATCGAAAATAAAAAACTTTCCAAAAGTAGCCGTGCTTGGATGAAAGAGCATCTCGATGATCATTATGTCAAGCAAGCGCAAAAAGAAGGTTACCGTGCCCGCGCAGCTTATAAACTGTTAGAAATCAATGAGAAAACCCAGATTATCACCAAAGGTATGACCGTAGTGGATTTGGGGAGTGCTCCTGGTAGCTGGTCGCAGGTAGCGAGCAAGCTAGTAGGCGACACAGGTACTTTGATTGCCTCGGATATTTTACCGATGGATGCTTTGGCTGATGTCACCTTTATTCAAGGTGATTTTCGCGAAGCTGAGGTTTTTGACGCTATTATGGCAGAAGTCGGCGATAGCCAAGTCGATGTGGTCTTATCCGATATGGCACCCAACACCGCTGGTAACAGCGCCGTTGACCAGCCGCGTATGATGTATCTGTGCGAGCTGGCAGTAGATTTTGCCTTAGCGACCCTACCCAAAGGCGGCGCGCTGATTATGAAAGTTTTTCAAGGCGAGGGCACACAAGAGCTAAGGCAGCAAATGCAAAGTGACTTTAGTAAGGTTCGCAGTATTAAACCCGCCGCTTCCAGACCACGCTCAAAAGAGATGTTTTGGATAGCGATTAGATAGTGGTTTGATAAGTTTAAGTGCTGCTAGGCTTGCTACAATAGTTAACTGAAAAATGATACCTAGTGGTTGAATTGTACCGATTAAAACCATATATCGTGGTATATTAGCTTTGTTTTAAGCAATCATTAAAATGAAGTCGTCTAAGAATAACTGTTTATTTATATTGGTTTTTATCTTTTAATCGTGGCGTTTAGTCACCATATACTATATATAGTCAACATAAAGACTGAAATAAATAATGGGTTAACGCTTTGAAGGCGTCACGTGTCGAGTTGACACACCAATAAGTAGGGATGGGAAAGCTTGTGAGCGACATGGTAAAAAATACCTTATTGTGGCTGGTGGTAATCGGCGTTCTAGTGCTAGTGTTTAGCGGCTTTGATCAATCATCTGAGCCAGATAACCTTAACTACTCTGAGTTTGTGACCGCAGTGTCAGAAAATCAAGTAGCTAGCGTTGAGATCGACGGTGAACAAATCACTGGTGAGAAGAAGAATGGCTCAACGTTTGAGACTATTAGACCTGCAGTGGCTGATGAGCAGTTAATGCCAATGCTACGTGAAAATCAGGTCGAGGTTGAAGGCACGGCACCAAAACGCCAGAGTATACTGATGCAGCTATTGATTGCCAGTTTCCCAATTCTATTGATCATAGGTCTCTTCTTATTCTTCATGCGCAATATGCAAGGTGGCGCTGGCGGTAAAGGTGGCGGACCGATGAGCTTTGGTAAGTCAAAAGCGAAAATGCTGAGTGAAGATCAGATTAAGGTTAATTTCAACGACGTCGCTGGCTGTGAAGAGGCCAAAGAAGAAGTCGTAGAAGTGGTTGAGTTCCTACGGGACCCTGATAAGTTCACTAAGCTTGGTGCGACTATCCCTCGTGGTATCTTGATGGTCGGCCCTCCGGGTACTGGTAAAACCTTGCTAGCCCGAGCTATCGCTGGGGAAGCTAAAGTACCGTTTTTCTCAATCTCAGGTTCTGATTTCGTTGAGATGTTTGTCGGTGTCGGTGCTTCGCGTGTTCGTGATATGTTTGAACAAGCGAAGAAGAGTGCGCCTTGTATCATCTTTATCGATGAGATCGATGCGGTCGGTCGTCACCGTGGCTCAGGTATGGGCGGCGGTAATGACGAGCGTGAGCAGACGCTGAACCAATTGCTCGTTGAGATGGATGGCTTTGAAGGTAATGAAGGGGTGATTGTTATCGCCGCGACTAACCGTGCCGACGTGCTAGATAAAGCGCTATTACGTCCAGGCCGTTTTGACCGTCAGGTACAAGTCGGCTTACCGGATATCAAAGGCCGTGAGCAAATCTTAAAAGTGCATCTCAAGAAGCTGCCGAATACTATTAGTGTGGATGCGCGTGCTTTAGCTCGTGGTACGCCTGGCTTTACCGGTGCTCAGCTGGCTAACCTTGTCAACGAGGCAGCACTATTTGCCGCGCGCCGCAATAAGCGTAGTGTCGATATGAATGACTTTGAAGACGCTAAAGATAAGCTCTATATGGGTCCTGAGCGCAAATCGATGGTGATTCGTGAAGAAGAGCGCCGCGCTACGGCTTATCACGAATCAGGCCATGCCTTAGTTGCTGAATTACTACCCGGTACTGATCCGGTGCATAAGGTAACGATTATGCCGCGTGGTTTTGCTCTAGGGGTCACTTGGCAGCTGCCTGAGCATGATCAAACCAGTATGTATAAGTCGAAAATGCTCAATGATATCGCTATCTTATTCGGTGGCCGTATCGCAGAAGAGGTATTTATCGATCAGATGTCAACGGGTGCTTCCAACGACTTTGAACGTGCGACCAAGATGGCGCGGGCGATGGTGACTAAGTATGGTATGTCAGACGCGCTCGGTATCATGGTCTACGAAGACGATGATAGCTCGCAAGGTTACTTCGGCGGTGGTGGTCGGACGATTTCTGAAGCTACGCAGCAAAAAGTCGATGATGAAGTACGCCGAATGTTAGAAGAACAGTATGATATCGCGCGCGAACTGATTGAGGCTAATCAAGATAAAATGCATGCGATGGTAGACGCTCTTATGAAGTGGGAAACGATCGATCGCGATCAGTTACAAGATATCTTAGCCGGTGAAGATCCACGTCCACCGAAGATTTATCAGCATAACGAAGTTAATTTATCGAAGGATAGAGGTAAGCCTGAAGGCACTATTCCACCGCCATTGCCAGCGATGTAGCTTCGATAACGTCTTTGATGAATACCGACTAGTTAAATAATAAAAGCCCTTTTTATAAAGGGCTTTTTTGGGTTAAAATTTAGAGATTTCATTCATCAGTGACGTTATTTTGGAAAAAAATCTGCGCTCAGTTTTAGCCGTCTCAAAGGTTTGAGAGACTTTAGGTATACCGCTAATTTACTGATATGATAAGCTAAAAATTTGAGTTAAGAATTAATAATTGTTTATCTGTAAATCGTTATCTATATGGGATTTATTATGCCTTTGTTTCAGCCTCTACCGGCTTATAGTATCAGGGTACGTCACAAAACTTTAGACTTATCGAAGCCGCAGATTATGGGTATTTTGAATGTTACCCCAGACTCGTTTTCTGATGGTGGCCAGTTCAATGCTATAGATAGTGCCCTGAGTCGAGCGCAGGAAATGATCGCAGCGGGTGCGACTATTATCGATATTGGCGGTGAGTCAACACGCCCGAACGCTGAAACGGTAGCGACAAGTGCAGAGATTGAACGCGTCATACCAGTAGTCAAAGCCATTCGCACACACTGTGGTGATGAGATATGGCTGTCGATTGATACCAGCAGTCCACAAGTGATGGAAGAGGCATTCGCGGTTGGCGCAGATATCTGGAATGATGTACGCGCTTTAAAGCGTGAGGGCGCTGCTGCCATGGCCGCTCAGTTGCAGCTGCCGGTGATGCTGATGCATATGCGCGGTGAGCCAACTACTATGACCAGCTTAGCGCAATACGATGATGTTATTAGCGAGGTTATAACAGAGTTAGCAGCGCGTGTAGAGGATGTGGTCAGTGTCGGGGTCAAACGTGCTAATATCATCCTTGATCCAGGCTTTGGTTTTGCCAAAAACTATGAGCATCATTGTGCGTTGTTGACCCAACTAGCAAGCTTACAAAGCTTAGAGCTGCCGCTGATGTTTGGCGTTTCACGCAAGCGTTTTTTGGCAGAAGTCCTCAACCATAGTAATATTGAAGCAGTGCAAAACTCACCAGCTATCGAACGTGATACGGCAAGTACTGCTGCGGGTTTATTTGCGCTGCAACAAGGCGCAGGTATTATTCGTACCCACAATGTGGCGATGATGCAGCAAGCCGTAGCACTTTGGCAGCAGCTCACAGACTATAATAATTTATCAGCTTAGCTTAAACGAACGATGCTTAATATTTTTGTGAGACAGAGATAAACTAAGTTCGTTTTCGAACAAACATTCATCATACAATTAACAACCGCTTAAGCAATAACCGCTTGTTAACGACTAAAGAGTTATCTATGACTACCCAACCAGAGCCTACCACTGAGCAACGCCGTATCATTTATCAAGCCCGTCGCGGCCTCAAAGAGTTAGATTTTTATATTGATCCTTATGTTAAGGAGCTTTATCTGACGGCTGATGTTGCTGAGCAAGCCACCTTTGCTGAAATGCTCACTTACGAAGACCCTGACTTACTAGATTACTTTACCAATCAAAGCCAACCGGAAGATGCCGCAGTTTGGGAGTTAGTGAATAAGATAAAGACTTGGCGTCATAGTAAGCACTTAATGTAGCAGGTACTTAGCTGCGTTTTATAAGTACCAACTGCTTGTCGCTATTTTAATTAACGTACTGGATAATCAGATGGCAAGGTCGTGCTTATCGCTACGGATTGATACCCCTATACAGCCTACTAGTTATTTACGGTCTTTATCGTATGGCAGTTTGGCGGCTATCATTGTTCTATTGGCATGGTTAGCGAAATTATGGCTTTGGCAGTATGTGCTGATTTTGCTCGTAGCTGCTGCTGTTATTAGTTATTTGGCCTTATCTAAGCCAATCTTAATACATCTCAGCCAACCTCCTATTAGTCAGCGCGTCGATCTTGGTTGGCAGCTGCTGATGCGTACGGGGCGCGCTGATGAGCTATGGCAAGCTAATCTGTCTACAGTTCATCAGTTTTCATGGTTAATACATTTAACACTCGTTATGACTGAACCTTATCAGCGTCCCTTTACAGTAACCATATTTCGCGATCAAGTGGGCGCTGAACAGTGGAGACAACTGTGTATTTTGGCTAACAGTATCGATGGCACTACTCAAAGCGACTAAACCGCCAAGCTGCTCTCAAGTAGGTAATCGATTGCAAACCCTAGATCTATAGTCAGTTCAAAATAAAGTTGTTATAAATTTGAACGCGCTACTGGTATAAATTTTACTTGCGTGCTGTTATCACAGAGGCTGCGTAAAATTCATCCCAGCAGCGCTATGACACTTTTAAAGTAATTCGACTATATAAAATACTAGACGATACAAGCCATAACAAAACAACCCTCTAGCGGTAGAAATGGATTTGTTATATTAAGGAGAAGTAAAAAACACCATAACAGGAGAGTTTTATGAGTTTATTAGGGAATTTAGTCTCACAAGTTGCCCGTAGTGCGATGGATCCAAACGATGCACAGCGTAACCCAGTCAATCAGCGCACAAGCCCGCGCCGTACTGGCGGTCTTGGCGATATATTAGGCAGTGTGCTAGGCGGAACGGCCGGCGCTAACAACCAAGCCGGAGGCTACAATCCGCAGCGATATGATCGTCAGCCAGACAATGGATTTGGTTTAGATGATCTATTAGGCGGCTTGACTGGCGGCAGTCAGCGCGGCGGTATGAGCTCAGGAGCAGGCGGCCTTGGCGATATCTTGGGAAGTGTACTAGGCGGTTCTCAGCGTAGCCGAAGTGGTTTTGGCGGTAAAGGGATGCTGATAGCAGCGCTTATGCCGATGGTGCTTAGCTGGATACAGCGTAATGGTGGCTTAAGCGGCGCCTTATCGAAAATCACTGGTATGGGTCATGAGGCGCAGGCGCGCTCTTGGCTGAGCAATAGTGAGCTCAATGATAATTTAGATCCTAATGAGGTCAATCAGCTGTTTGATGAAAGAGAGATCCAGCAAGTAGCCGCGCAGACTGGTGCTAACGATAGCGAAGTGCGGCAAGGATTAGCAGAGCTACTCCCTGAGGTGATGAATCAGCTAACACCAAATGGTAATTTGGATAATGAAAAAGAAGCCAATCAAGAGATTGATGCAATTATTGGTCAGCTATCCAATCGCTTAGGGACGCTAAAATAATTGTCGGCTTAGCTAGTGGCAATGCCTTTTAAAGCAATGTGTTTAAAAGAAATGTCTTAAAGGATAAGGTAGCTGGCGACAATCTGGTTGTCGATAATATAGCGATTAAGTATAAAAAAGGAGTACTTTTTGGAGTGCTCCTTTTTTGCTAGTTGTATTCTAAAACCTCTCTTCTAGAGTCTCTAGCGTATAGTTAAGCGCCTGAAAGCAGACATCCATCTGAAAACCGCGATACTGCAAAAACCTGAGCTGTTTAGCTTTGTCTTTTTGTTCGACAGGTATATCATCACCATACTTCTTAGTGCGAGCTTCTACCGCAAGCTTAAGCCAGTCAACACCTTCAACTAAACTGTCAGCTTCTGCTACAAACTCCCGAAACTCTTCAGACTCTGCATTTGCAATATCGATGAGCTCATCGATATTGCTTGGCATAGCTATTTTCTTCTTATAAAACTCCTGCTTGATACGCTGACGGCCGCGACCTTTACGAATGTTTTCGCGAATGAGCATCAAGGTAGTGCGATAGTCACTTTGATAGCCTTTTTCTTCAAACTCAGCGAGTAATTTATCGATACTATCTGGATCTTGCTCTTTATCGATAAGCTTTTGTTTGAGCTCCGCTTTGCCATACTCTCGGCGTGAGAGATAATAAAAAGCCAGCCAACGCAAACGGCTTTCGGCCTTGATAGCATCGATCTCGGCCTGTTTTTGTGCAGGCGTACGCAAGTAAGCTTTTAGCGCTGAGGGTAGGTTGTCCATCTCACTAGCACTTAGTGCCGCTATAGCTTGGGTAGGGTTATTGTCACTAGCTATTAGCGTAGCATTGGTGGTGGTTTGTCTAATACCAGAGTGACCGCTGTTGTCTTTACCATTAATAGGGTCAGCGCGGTTAACTGGCTTATCTGTATGAACTTCACGCTTAACCTCAGCTAGCATCTGCTGGATAGTTTGTGAGTCTGGTGGTACATAGGCGGGCGCGTCGTTAGGCTCAGCTATAAAGGGCGCTGCCGCATGGAAACGTTTTTTACGCTTTTTGCGCTTGGTAGCTCTTGGCTTAGAGGGCTGATTAGCATCAGAGCAGTCATTAGCGAACAAGCTATCCTCGCTATCGTCTAACGAGGCGTTATTTGTTTTCTCCTCAAAGAGTGTATCGGAGGTATTTTTAGCAAAACTGTCTTTAGTAGAGGCTTTATCTAAGCGCTGCGCTTTTTTTGACTTTCTGCGATTAAATAACTCGCTCTGCGTAAGCTTGGCAGGTTTTGAGGTTGTTTTGGATGGCGATTTACTTTTATCGCCAGCAGAGCTAGCCGAATCGGAGTCCGATTCGGCTAGTATTTGGGCCAATGTTTTAATCTGCATTTTTAACCTATAAGATAAGATACTAATAAGTTAGCGATTGTCGATAGGCAAAGCTACTGTATAGGATCAACCTGTAGATCTTGCGCCTCATTGCTATCTGCGGCTACCTCATCTTCCTCGACTCTGTTATATCCCGGTACACCAAGCTTTTCAGCGCGTATCTTAGCTTCGATCTCCTCAGCCACGGCAGGATTTTCTTTTAGATAAAGCACCGAGTTAGCTTTACCTTGACCGATTTTTTCGTCGCCATAGCTATACCAAGAGCCTGCTTTTCCTACTGCGCCAATCTCAACGCCTAAGTCGATGACCTCAGCTAAATGGTTAGTTCCTTCCCCATAAGTAATTTCGAACTCAGCTTGACGGAAAGGGGGCGCCATTTTGTTTTTGATGACTTTGACACGGGTTTGGTTACCGATGATCTCATCACCGTTCTTGACCGCACCAATACGGCGAATGTCCATGCGCACAGAGGCATAAAACTTTAGCGCATTACCGCCAGTAGTGGTCTCAGGGCTACCGAACATCACGCCGATTTTCATACGGATTTGGTTAATAAATACCACCATACAGTTGGAGCGCTTGGCATTACCGGTGATTTTGCGTAGGGCTTGACTCATCAAGCGTGCTTGCAGACCCATGTGCGAGTCGCCCATCTCGCCTTCAATCTCAGCGCGCGGCGTCAAGGCGGCAACCGAATCAATAACAATCATATCGATAGCGCCTGAGCGCACCAACATATCGGTAATCTCAAGCGCCTGCTCACCATTGTCAGGCTGTGAGATCAACAAGTCATCGGTGTTGATACCAAGCTTACGTGCATAAACCGGATCAAGCGCATGCTCAGCATCGATAAAAGCACAGGTCCCGCCTTGCTTTTGACACTCGGCAATAGTTTGTAGCGTCATAGTGGTTTTACCTGAGCTTTCAGGGCCGTAAATCTCAACAATACGCCCTTTAGGTAGGCCGCCGATTCCTAGTGCAATATCTAAGCCTAGAGAGCCTGTCGAGACCACATCGACATCCATAGCAACGGAATCATCACCTAAATGCATGATAGTGTTTTTACCAAATTGCTTTTCGATTTGTCCTAGTGCTGCTTTGAGTGCTTTAGCTTTGTTGTCGTCCATAATGGACTCCTTTTAGTAATGAATGATGTACAAGTAATGTTTTAAGATATAGGAATTGCTAAATGAGTAGGGGTAGTCTTTATGAGCCCAAAATAGTCGAAACGATTAGGACCACGACTTAGATATCTATCTTTACTATACAGTAAAAAAAATAGGCTTAGCAGTAAAATTAAGTTTAGGAGGCTTGAGTAATAAGCTAGCTAAATCATTAAATAATCGCGGCTCATCGGCTTAATTAAAATCTTTAGCTAAAGGCTCTTAGCCAATAAAGTCAAAAACAGTTTTAGAATAGAAAGTGCTGCTTGTGGTTTGTTTCAATTTTTGTTAGTGAATTAGATAAGGCTATTATAACAAAATCCAAGTCAAATAATGAGTTTGCCTAAGGCTAGACGACAATAGATGTCGCCTAGTTTTTGTAATTTTAGGGTGCTTTTATACCGACTAAATCACCCTTAACTCTGCATAAACCAAGAACATTTTTGCCCCGTTTTGTCAATAGCAAACCGAGTTGTCCACAGCAAAAAGATAATAAAAATCTGCTAGCTGTGAAACATGAGTCGCCATTAAATTATTTCTTAAAATAATTAAAAATAAATTTTTATAGTTTTGAATTAGTCGTAATACATTGATTTTATTAATAAAATAAATTGTATGAAAAATAACCAATTTTACCTAAAGCGTTAAGCTATCGACTCAAACTCTTGTCAAGTACCTAGTTATCCACAGGGTTATCCACAGCTTCTGGGGAGAACTCCGCAACCCCTTGTACTATCAATGTTTGCGCAGATTCTAAAATTAGCAGCGACTAATAAGTAGCCACAATAACACCTAATATATCTCCGATATACAGGGTCGAGAGTCCTTCCATTGCAAGGTTTCACATGTAGTGAATCCTATGATTAAGCTGTTTTTTAATAAAGATTTTAATACTCTTAGCTATTTTGACTTAAGCTTTCGATAGAATAGCCTAAAATGAAAAAACGACTGTTAGTAACAGTCGCTAAGGGTATTCAAATAAGATTCGAAATGATAAATTTAAAGAGTCTGATGACGGCTAGTTCTTAGTATAAATCAAATCCCATACGCCGTGATCACGGTCGATACCGCGGCGCTCAAACTTAGTCATCGGCCGGAAGTCAGGGCGAGGAGTAAAGTTGCCTTTGCCAGCTTGATTGCTAAGTTCTGCAAAGTTATCGAGTACCTCAAGCATCCAAAAAGCGTAATGTTCCCAGTCCGTAGCGGTATGAAACCAGCCAGCGGGTTTTAAGGTGCGAGTGACAATCGCCATACGCTCGGTACTGACAAAGCGGCGCTTAAAATGACGCTTTTTGCGCCAAGGATCTGGGAAGTAGAGCTGAATGCGATCGATATGATTCTCAGGGAGTTGTTTGAGTAGCTTTATGGCATCGCCGTTAATGATCTTGATATTAGTCAAGTTTTGTGTGCCTGCCATATAAGCGCATTTACCGATACCAGGCTCATGCACCTCAACGCCGATGAAGTTACGAGTCGGATCGGCTATTGCCATTTCAATCAATGAATCGCCTAGCCCAAAACCTATCTCTAGAGTAAGCGGCGCAGCACTACCGTTTGGGCTATCGGCGAATAAAACGCGCAAATCGTCAATGCCGTCAAGATTGCCATCGCCAAAGCTGTTATTGACTAGATACTCTGCAAACTTAGGATCAGTTAATGCTTGTTCCGCGTTTTTATTCATATGCGTGCGGCGCTTCATAAAAGTATTAACGATACGAATATGCTTATCGTTATTTGCCTCTAACTCGTCAGCTGTAGATGCAGTATTAACGACTTCAGAAGGGTTATCGTTGGTATTCTCTAATGAACTATCTACTGGGCTGGCAACTGGAGTATCGATAGGGTTATCGGAGGGGGTTTGTGGACTCATAATATAACTAAGACTTTATAAAAAGTAGACAGGTATTATAAGTTAAATCTATGGGGTTTTTAAGTGAAATATAGCTAGCAGAAAACCAAACATCATCTACAAGGTTTGTAGTGGTATTAATAGGAATTGCATGGGCTCAAAATGCATACCTCAAAACTGACTATCATTTGACTAGCGGGTACATCCAATTTAGCAATATAGTCAATTGAAAATAAAACAGTTATAGATTTAGACGCGCTACTAGGATAAATTTTACTGGCGTGCTGTGTTCCCAGAGGCTGCATAACCTATATTTAAAAAAAGCATCCGGTAGCGCTATCCCATTTTTAAAGTTTGCCAACTATATCTTATAATAACTACGGACAATGCTAGTTAGCTTAAGTCATGTCCTAAATTATCTTTCTTTTTATGAAGGTACCTGTTAATACTATCTTTTGCTCTTTATTCAAAAGCCCCAATTCTTAGAAAACAATAGAGCCACTACTATGTTATTTCTCGAAAAGGATTCGCCACCACCCTTTTATCAAGAAAAGCTAACTGCTGCTCGGCGTAAGCAGCTGGATCAATGGTTCATTGGTCATCGTACCCAAGACTATTATCTCAAGCGCTTTGCACAGTTCGATGAGCAAGGTTATTTATCCCCTAAATGGCATTGGGCAGCTTTTTTTATTACCTTTCCTTGGCTGCTCTATCGCAAGCGTTATATGGATGCGATTGTCTATAGTGTCGCGGGTTGGTCCTTTATTCAGCTGACTATTACGATTGTTTTGGTGTTTTTTGAATTTGCGGCGATGTCCTTCATTCCGGATGCTTATCAGATGCCAGTAAGAGTTGCGATAGCGGCTATAGTTTGGTTTTATTGGTCGTTTATAGTGGCGCGCTGGACGGATGCCTATTATTACCGAATGGCAAGGCGTGAGATCGCCGATGCTTTAGATAATCATCCGCGTGATGAAGCGGCGCAAAAAGCGATGCTACGGCGTGAAGGGGGCGTGAGCTTATTTGGCTTAGGGCTGGGCTTTGCTATTTTTGCTTTTGCTTTGACTGTCATTAAGGTGCAGTTTTTGCCCATTATCGCGAAGCCAAAAGAAAATGAAGTCCTGTTCGATGCTTATGACATAACCAAAACCGCGCAAAATCAAGTGGCCTTAGCTTATCAGCAAACAGGGCGCTGTCCTACTGAGCTGCCAATAGCTATTAGCAATCCAAAAATAAAAGTAGCCATTAATACGCAAACGCCAAGCGTACCAGAGACCGACTGCGCAGTGACAGGCACTATTCAAAACGTTAGGTTTCCACTGCGCTATTTGAACGGGCAGACACTAGTGTTTTACCATCTGCCAAACGAGGATAACTGGCGCTGTACTAGCTCGTTAAATGAAAAACAAGCGCCTGCTTATTGCGTGGCTAATTAATCATTAGTTTTTTGAATGGGGTAGAGGTTCTTGATTTTTATCAATCGGTGTGGCTTGGTTTTTAAGCTCTTCATAAAACTCGCTTAGATCCATTGTGCGAGCCTTACCAATATCCTCATCGAAGAGACTCTCAAGTTCTGCCATTGCCGATTGCGCCGATTCGATCATACTTGCTTCGTCGTCATAGATGGCTTGCTGGCGTTCTATCAAATCATCGTCATAATCGCGGAAAGTCTGTACCGTTTCGCGTGCTTTTTCAGGGGATATACCCAATAGCTGCAATGATTCACGTGACATATCTAAGGAAGACAAATAAGTCTCGCGCCAAATATGACGGACCCCAACCTCACGCAAACGGTAATAGTGCTGCCTGTCTCGCGCTCGCGCTAGGATAATCAAATCTGGATAATTCTTGTGTAAATATTCAGCAGTCGTGATAGAGCGCTCTAAATCATCGATAGCTAGAATAAACAACCTTGCTTTATTGATGCCAGCGGCGCGTAGAATCTCGGGGTTTTTGGGGTCGCCGTAATAGACTTGGTTACCGAATTTACGTACAAAATCTACTCGATTCGCTGAGCGTTCAATGGCGGTAAATTCAATATTATGCATGCGCAGCACTCGACCAATAATCTGTCCGATACGGCCAAAACCGGCGATAATGACTTGATGCTCATGATCAGGAATGGTGTCGTACTCTCGCCTAGGCTTACTCTTAGCGAATAAAGGTTCGCCTGCTTTTTCGAGTAATAAAAACGCGAGCGGCGTTAGCGCCATGGAGATAGTCACCACCAGATTAAGTGTGTTGGCCAGCTCTGACCGCAAGACATTTTGCGCGCTTGCTACACTGAATAATACAAAGGCAAACTCGCCGCCTTGCGCTAAGGTCACCCCAAGCCGGATGCTCGTCGGCCAGCGATTACCTGAGATTTTTGCGATAGCCGCTACTACGCCAAACTTGATGACCATTAACGCTATAGCACAGCCAACGATAAACACCGGTTTGGCGAGGATAAGCTTGACATCAGTCAGCATACCCACCGACATAAAGAATAGGCCTAATAATAAGCCCTTAAAGGGCTCGATACTGGCTTCTAACTCGTGACGATACTCTGAATCCGCCAATAGCACACCAGTCAAAAACGCGCCTAACGCCATCGAGAGTCCGATCTGCTCCATCAAAATAGAAACGCCCATGACGATAAATAACGCTACAGCCGTTAGCAGCTCAGTTGCGCCGCTAGACGCCACGAACTTAAAGAAAGGTCTGACGATATAACGACTAGAAAAAATCAAACCAGCAAAGACGGCGAATACTTTACCAAAGTAAATCAGATCATAGCTTTGTTCACGTACCCCAGATAAAAAAGGAATCACGGCGAGTAGCGGAATAACCGCAATGTCTTGGAATAATAGAATAGTAAAAGCTTCGCGGCCATGCGTGCTGGAGAGTTGCTGTTTTTCGGTCAAAATTTGTAGCACAAACGCGGTAGAGGAGAGCGCTAAACCAAAGCCGACAATGAAGGCTGTATCAAGCTGTAATGAGAAAAACTGATATAAAATCGCCATTAACACTATGCCGGTCAGACCGACTTGCAGACCACCTAACACAAAGATTGAGCGGCGCAGGGCCCATAGACGAGAAGGCTGCAATTCAAGACCGATGATGAACAGTAGCATCACCACGCCAAATTCAGAGAAGTGTAGTAAGCTTTCAGCATCACCCGCAACATCTAACGCGCTTGGGCCTAATATCAAGCCGGTAATCAGATAGCCCAAAACCGTAGCGATACCGAAACGTTTACCAAGCGGTACAAACAGCAGCGCTGCTCCCAAAAAAATAGTCGCTTGTAGCATTAAGTTTGGAGAGCCGGCGGCGGCTGCGAACATAGTAAATCCTTAGCAATCAGTATCAAGGGTATCAACATGGTTAAATAAAATAGCAAAAAGGCGATTTATTTTTTTCGATAAACTTTCCATACTGAGTTGTCCGCAATTGGGTTGCTATAAGCGTCATTGCGGCGCTTACGCGGTGTCTGCCGACTATCCACGATCTTAAAATCTGGCAGTGCATGGACAATCAGGCCGGTACGATAAAAACGAACGCGCTCAGGCTCTAGCATCTCGCCTTTGTTATCGCGGCAAAACACATAGGCTCGTAGATCGATAAACTCTCGATGGGCAACTAACCTAGCTTCATCATCTGCCTCGAATACGGCAGTCATACGCTCAATCTCTTGCGCAGTATAATCACCGCATTTATCAATCAAAGCGCTGACTGAGCCAAAGCTTTTGGATTCTTTGGCACGGGTTTTGGTCAGATGTAAGCGCTGCACGCTAAAAATAAACTGCGGAATCTCAAGGCTGGCAGGTAATGGTAAATGGTCAGGGGGCATATCCGCGGCAGGATAGAATTCCTTAGCACGCTGCAATAGGTTTTGCCAGCGCTGCTGATAAGCTTGTACCTCATTAAGGTTACCCTCAAAGATAGGCATATCGCGAATTTGCCGTAGAATATCAGGTGGAAACTGCTCATTACGAAAGCTGGAAATATCTTCTTGTAGCGTTGATAGCAGAACTTTAGCCTGCTTTTTGCCGTCTTTTGAGACAGGATCATCGATGTAGTCGGGAGCAACAAAAGGTGCTGAGCGTCTAGACATGGCAATAGCTCATTATTAAGAATTGATAAAGCTGCGATCACTACTAAATAATAGCAAAAAGCGGCTCATTATAGATATAATTATCATTATTATAACCACATAAACGGCTATAAGTTTAATTTAGTTCTAAATTTAAACCTTTATAATGATTGATATAGTCTATTCACTTTAAAAATGACATAGCGCTACTGGATTAGCAATCGCTAGCAAAATTATCATGAATATCGTCCGTACCTTACTCATATCTATATTAGCATTAGCCTTTGGGTTTTGGCTCGTTATGGCATCAAATATGGGGCCAGCTTATTTGCCACAGGTAATGAATGGAAGCTTAGATATTTGGATAAGAATGCTGTTATTGGTATCTGGCTTAGTGATTTGGTTAACCATTGTCATCTGGTTGATAAGAATTATTTACCGCTACCTTGCCAAACTGATTAAGACAGTTAAATAAATTTTGCTAGCTAAATTTTTGTTCCCAGATTTTTAGTTAATGATTATGACCAATATGTCCAGTATCACTCAGTGCACGCTCAGAGATATCGCAGACTAGCGTGTCGCTGTGAGCCATAGTCTGAGGATGCGATAGGCTCTCGACCTGAATGGTCGCATGACTAATCCCCAAATCCTGCAAGCGCTGTTCAAGCTCGCTAATTAGCACACTAGCCTCAGTAATGCTCATCTCACCATTGACCACCACATGACAAGATAAGGCATTCAGACCGCTAGTAATACTCCAAATATGCAAGTCATGAATTCTTTGGACTTGCTCATGATCGAGCAAGCGCTGTTCAACCGATTCTAACGAGATACCTTTTGGTGTGCCTTCCATCAGAATATGCACCGAATCACGCACCACTCGATAACCGCTGATCAATATCAAAACAGCAACGATGACCGAAGCGAGAACATCAGCCCACAGCCATCCAAATCCTATCATCAGTAGCGCGGCAATAATAGCAGCGACTGAGCCCATCAAATCACTTAAGACATGTAGATAGGCGCTTTGCATGTTCAGATTGACAGGCTCTTTAGCGTCAGAAGGGTTTTGTTTTTCTCCATGACTATTTCCGTTATGACTGTGTCCGCTATGGCTATTTCCGCTATCGTCACTACGGCTACCACGATGCATCAGCCAAGCCACTAATATATTGACGAGCATACCGATAGTAGCGATGATCAGCATGCCTTGGCTAGCGATTTCGGTCGGGGTGTTGAAGCGCTTGATGGCTTCCCAAAAAATCATCAGCGCAATAATCACTAAGGTTGCGCCATTGACACCAGCGACTAAAATCTCGAAGCGCTTATAACCAAAAGTCTTTTGATGAGTCGCCGCTTTTTCACCGATTCTAAAAGCCATCAAAGTCGCACCTAGCGCTACTGCATCGCTGAGCATATGACCGGCATCTGATAATAACGCTAAGCTACCCGTCAGTAAGCCGCCAATAACTTCGATAAGCATATAACCGGTAATGATAATAAAACTAATCAATAGCGTGCGCTGATAGCCTTTGGTATCTCGCGGCGCGGTAGTCTGCTCTAGATGCTCGTCATGATCATGCTGGTCTTCATTGTTGTAGAGATAATGTTCAGCCTCATTATGAGCCTTACTGTTAGCACTATTATCAGTATAAGGCTTATGTTTAGGGTTTGAATGGTCGGCACTCATTAGTCTTCTCACACTCAAAGCATTTGATGGGAAATCGATGACTTAGAATTTAGCATAACTGACAATAAGAAGCTGTAACGCTGCCGTAACGGCTAAACCTTATACAATATAAAAAACAAAGAGGTATGGAGAAGATAAGGTAGACAAGACACCACAAACGCATTAAAAAATCACCAACCGACAGGATCAATATCTAAGGTCAGCTTGAGATATTTAGTACTAGGTAAAGCCAGCACAGGCTGCCACCAGAGCTTGAGAATGTGATGCAGCTGCGCCCGCTCTTTGGCTAATAATAACAACTGCGAGTGATAACGGCTGTTCTTTTTACTCATCGGCGCATCAATAGGGCCGAGAACCGCCAACTTATGACCTGTGGGTAAATGTGCCACGGCGTCTTTTAGCGCTTGCGTGGTCGCCGCCAAAGTCTTGCCTTCACAGCGAATTAAGGCGGCATGACTAAAGGGAGGTAAGCCCATCATTTTGCGCTCTTGTAATAGCGACTGCGCAAAGGAATAATAGCCGTCCTTGACCAGCTTAAGCAGTAGCGGGTTGTCAGGTTGTAGCGTTTGAATTAATACGCGCCCGGCCTTGTCGCCACGACCCGCTCGACCCGCGACTTGAATCATCAGCTGCGCGGTATGTTCAGGCGAGCGAAAATCCGCGGACAAAAAGCCTCTATCGGCATTGGGCAAGCAAACGAGCGTCACATTAGGAAAATGATGACCTTTAGCGACCATTTGCGTGCCGACTAAAATCGACGGTTTACCTTCATTAATACGCTGATAGATGTTCTCCCAGCTGTCTTTACCCCGAGTGGTATCACGATCGATTTGAATAATTGGGTATTGTATTTTACTGGTTTGCGGATTAGCAAACAGCGCATGTAAGTTTTCGCTAAGTCTTGTCGTCCCCATACCTTTGGTATCTAAGTTTTGACTGGCGCAATCAGGACAACTGCTTGGAATATAAGCCTGCCAATCACAGTGATGACACTTTAAATAAGAGTTTCTCTGATTTTGGCGACTGTAATGCACTGTTAAATGCGCATCGCAGCGTGGACAATCTGCTTGCCAGCCACAAGCGGCGCAAAGTAACACGGGGGCGTAGCCGCGACGATTTAGAAATATTAAGACCTGATCGCCAGCTTCGAGCGTTTGCCGAATAGCATTGATGAGATCGTGGGTCAGACCAGTATCATAGTTTGCGCCATCGTCTCCAGTTTGCTGATGAGTAGTTTGCAGGCGAGCATCAATCAGCTGCATGGCCGCAGGTGTGGCACTGCCGGGGCGGGACGTTAGCTGAGACTCTGTCAGTTTGCCATCTGCCACGAGTTTTAGATGCTCAAGCGTTGGAGTCGCGGTTCCGAGCACTACGGGGATCTTACACTGAAGGCCGCGGTATAGCGCCACATCTGCGGCATGATAGCGCAGCGTATCTTGTTGTTTATACGAGCCATCATGCGCTTCATCAACAATGATCAGTCCTAAATTGGCAAAAGGATACAGCACAGCTGAGCGCGTACCGATGATGATTTGTGCGTGCCCAGTACGGCAGTCTTGCCAACCTTGCAGTCGATAAGTATTGGTCATACCTGAATGCAGCAGCACAATTTGCGCGGCAAAGCGACTGGCAAAACGTGCCCGTGTCTGCGGCGTTAAGCCAATCTCTGGCACCAGTATCAGTACCTGCTTACCAGCTTCTAGCACCGCTTGCATCGCTTGTAGATAGACTTCTGTCTTACCGCTACCGGTAATACCATTTAGCAAAATACCTTTATACTGCTCAGCGCTATGGGCGGCAACAATAGCCGTCACTGCGAGCTGCTGCTCATCATTAAGATCAAGCGGCATCTTCGCTAAACTCACTGGCTTAGGCGCCGATTTGTGCTCAATGTAGCGCTCGATTAAGCCTTTGTCTTCTAGCGTCTTCAAAAAGCTGCGCTGCATTCCTTCTAATAGCAACACATCTTCGCTCGCCCCGTGCTCGCCATGCAGCTTTAGCATATCGAACTGCTGTTTTTGCTTGACCGCATTGGCATGAAAGTCAGCATCAGTGACGTGCGGCAAGATCCGCCAATGGGTAATCAGTAAGTCGAGCGGCTTACCTTGCCGTACTAAAGTTGGCAGCATTACAGCGAGTACATCGCCTAAAGGGTAATGGTAATAACTCGCGAGCCAGTGCGCGAGGCGAAGCATAGCACTATCGACGATAGGCTCAGCATCTAAGCACTGAGTAATAGGTTTGAGCTTACTTGCCGGAACATTGCTATCTGCTTGTACAATTTGCGCAATGACGATACCGATGAGGGTCTGCCTACCAAAAGAGACTTCGACACGGCTACCGATTTTGGGCAAGGATAAGTCTGCAGGCACGCTATAGTCAAAGACTCGATAAAGAGGAACTGGTAGAGCAACTTGGACTAACATAAACGACGCTCGCAGCCTTATTAATAGTTAAATTATGGGGATTGATTGCTAAAAGTTAAGTGAAAAATACCAATAGATGAGGCGCTAATTTTACTTTTACGTAATATAAGCAGCAGAAACAGGTAAGCCCAAATTGCCGTTATCGATAACCGCGCTTTGGGCTTAAGCTTTTTTAACTTTATAGGGCTGGCTTTGGCCTTATGACTTTAGCTTTAAGGGTTTTAGCCTTGATGATATCAGTTATTCTATATACATAATCGACTCAATCTCGACTACACCGCCTTTAGGTAGGGCGGCGACTTGTACCGCAGCGCGAGCAGGGTACGGCTCGCTTAGATTAGCAACGAACACTTCGTTTAGCGCCGCAAAGTCGTTCAAATCGGTCAAGGAGACATTGAATTTAACGACATCATTGATAGTACCACCAGCCGCCTCACAAATCGCTTTTATGTTTTCAAAAACTTGCTTAGCTTGCGCCTCAAAGCCTTCTTTTAGCTCCATCGTCTCCGGGTCAAAACCAAGCTGTCCTGAGATGTAGACGGTATTACCAATCTTTACCGCCTGTGAATAAGTGCCAACAGCAGCTGGGGCTTTATCAGTTTGGATAGTTTGACGGCTCATGCTCATTCCTTATATTAAGTCAATAGTGGTGAAGTTATTTGGATAAATTTGTTATAGCTGATACAGCCGCATAATATTAGGGAAACCTAACAGCGATCTGAGCTCACGTATACCTTGGGCTAAGTGCACACGGCTGCGAACAACTACATGGACGATAGTATCACTATTACGCACATCGATCGTTTCTACACCGATGTTTAACTGGCGCAGATGATAAACCACTTCGCTGATTTGCTCATCGCTTAGCGAAATGGAGAGCTTGAGATAAGCTGGAAAGCGTATCTTATTACTGACATCATCAGATTCGTTTTGTTTAATCGCTTTATCATCGCGCCACCTTAGCTGAATGATTTGGTAAGGATTGTCCTTACGTATATCATCTAGCGAAAAACACTTATGCCGATGTGCCACTAATCCATGCCGTGATAAGTGGCCAACAATAGGGTCGCCATAAATAGGATGACAACAATTGGCAAAATCAAGCTCAACACCAGCAGTATTGACGATCAGTTGTTGCGGCTGCGAGGCTTCATTGCCAACCGCTTGCAAACTTGCCATCTCATCGCTGAATAAGCGTGATACGACGAGCTGCGGCAATAAGGTGCCAGAGCTTATTTGCTCAAACAGGGTGTTTTTATCGTTGAGACCACGCCACTCAAGTAGGTTATCCCACTCACAGTCGTGCAAGTCATCTAAGCTTTTATTATAAGTTTTTAGTGCGCGATCTAGCGCTTGTTGTCCATGACGCTGTTTTTCACTCGTTGTTAAGTCTTTAAACCAGCGTAGAATTTCTTCACGAGCCTTATTAGTTACCACAAACCCAAGCCACTCCGCTTTAGGTTCAGAGTCACTATCGACTTCGATTTCGACTAACTGTCCGTTTTTGACTACTGTACCGAGTTTGGCTTTTTCATTGTCTATATTAGCACCGACTGCGACATTACCGACCATGGGACCGACGGCATAAGCAAAGTCGAGCGCGGTTGCGCCTTGCGGTAGCTCATAAGCCCGACCTTGCGGACTATAGCAGAGGATCTTACTAGAATGTAGATAGTCCATCAGCTCATTAATAGTAGACACCGCGGCCGTAAAGTCAGGGTTATTCTCACTTAAGGTTTCTTCATCAACCAGCTCTTTCATATTGCGTAGTGAGGCCTGAATCACCGATTGACTGACATCAGAGGCGTGCTCAGCGCCGATCACGCCTAGACGTGCTGCATGCTGCATCTTTTTGGTCATGATGATTACTTTGATACAGTCATTGTCACGCTCATAAAACAAGGTCAAAGATTGATTGCCGCCTGGCAGTGGGCGGCGAATATTGTCTTGAATATGGGCGTCTTCGATTTGATATTTTTTGATAAGGTAATAAGCCAGCTTGTCACAAGCCTCTACTGTATCGAGGACAATCTCAAAGGAATAATGTCGAAGTAAGGCACTAATCTCACCGCGGTTACGAAAGAATTGACGGTACATCGTCACACGATTGTCTAGAATCTTGACGTGACCATTTAATTCCAAATTGTTTAATACCACAATCAGATAACGGTGGATAGCTTCTTTTTGAAAATTACGTCCAAGACCATGTTGCAACAGCTTATCAGAGAGCTTGTTATACATCACTGGATTAAGATTACGGTAGCAGAGCACCTCAATATAATCAGCAATATCGTTGATACCCATTAAGCGTGCGAAGGGCACATAAAAATCTAAGGTCTCTTGCGCGGTGGCACGCTGCTTTTCAGAGCTGACTGCATCGAGCGTTGACATATTGTGCAGACGATCGGATAGCTTGATAATTAAGACACGCGGATCTAACAAGGTGGCAGTCAGGATCTTATGAAAGGTCGCCGCTTTGTTTTGCTGTTTGTTATATTTTGAAGATTTAAGCTTAGTGACACCATCAACTAATTTAGCGACCACTTTGCCATAACGCTGCTCAATCTGTTCGCCAGTTACGTCGGTATCTTCAACCGTATCGTGCAAAATCGCGGCAATAATCGTATCTCTGTCTAAACGAAAACCCGCCAAAATCTCAGCAACAGCAATAGGGTGGGTAATATAAGGCTCACCTGATTTGCGTTTGTCCTTGATATGAGCGATATCACCGAACTCACAAGCATCGATAATGTCACGGCGATCGTCACTACTTAAGTACCCAACCGAGCGCAGCAAATTATATTGAGCCTCGTCCACTAAACGATGACTGAGCTTGGGAAAGGTTTGGCTCATACAGGATTGTCCTATAACTGAGCGCCTATCATTGGGCGCCTATAGCTTGGCAATGGATTTAGCGGCTATTGTTTTGCTAAACAAAAAGACCAGAAATGAATAAAATAAACTCCAAGACGAGTTTGGTTCTCCACCCTCTAATTAATCGTAAATTACCTACAATGTCAACCACTAAGCGCATTCACTCTGTAAATAGCAAAAAACAGTTTTTTAAATCATAAAAACCACAGCTTAGTACTGTGGTTTTATAGCGCTATGCGGGTGTATCAGCAGCTATTTTAGCTTAAAAAAGCCTATCTTTATAAGATTTTTTAAAAGCTATGATCGCCTGATAAAGCTAGATCCAATGAGCTAGTGGCAAAGCTATGCTCAGGTTGGTTTAGGATATCGCGGGTGATTTTGCCAGCGGCGATCTCACGCAGTGCCAACACCGTTGGCTTGTCATTATCGACTTCAACGAGTGGCTCAGCAATACCTTTTGCCAGTTGGCGAGCGCGTTTGCTAGCGACAAGTACCAGCTCAAAACGGTTGTCTACATTCTCTAAGCAATCTTCAATCGTGACACGTGCCATAGTTAATTACCTCAGTGATTTATGATTAGCAGATAGTATCGATGTTATAAATAATATACCAATAGGTCGCCTGCTAATGTATAGGAGCAGAAATATAGAAAGATATAGGGGAAGTAACTGGCTATTATAGCATTTTTTCGCCAGTCGCGTCATAGCTTTTATACTAGGTTATCGAAACCTTAAAGTCGCTATTATCACTTAAGCTATTATTACATAAGCTGTTATTACATAAGCCACTGATACGTAAGACACTAACAATTAGAATATTAGCACTTGAGCCGTACTTAAAAGCGGAGCTAAGGCTATACTTCACTCTCATTAGTCAGCAAAGCGTTGATAATACGGCGATGATGGCGTTGCTGACGATTAAGCGTTTGTCTGTCAGCGACGATTATGGCTTTAAGCTCAGTTAGCGCCACTTCAAAGTTATCATTAATAATCACGAAGTCAAAATGTACATATTGCGCCATCTCAGTAACGGCGCCGGCAAGACGCTGCTCGATTACCTCAGCGCTGTCTTGAGCCCGGCCCGCTAAGCGCTGGCGTAGGGTTGAGAGGCTAGGCGGTAAGATAAAGATCATAGTGGCATCGGTAAATATCTTTTTGACTTGCAGCGCCCCTTGCCAATCAATCTCCAATATCACATCGATACCCGCCTCTAGCTGTGCTCGTACGCTTGCCTCTGCAGTGCCATAGTAGTTGCCAAATACCTCAGCATGCTCTAAAAATTTGCCTTCGCCAATAGCGGTAGTAAATACCTCTTTGTCGATAAAATGATAATGATGACCATCGATCTCACCTGGACGAGGCGCACGAGTAGTGTGAGAGATGCTGACAGTCAAGTCATTAGTGGTCGCAAGTAGCTGCTTAACCAAAGAGGTTTTACCGGTACCAGAGGCCGCGGTAATAATAAACAGTGAGCCTGTCATAAGTATCCCAATAAAGTAATGATAAGTGTTTTTTTCAATAGAGTAGATAATAGCGTCGGCAATTATAATACTGATACGATAGCATTTTAAAGCGTAATGAGAATATATTATGATAAAGTAGGGGTGGGTGCGTTGAATCTATGTATTTGTGCCCTGATAACAACTATAAGCAATGATTTAAGCACTAATTTAAGTTTGAGCACTGATCTTAAGTGCTAAACCACTGATTCTAAATTATCTAATGATAGGCTGTCTTATGCAAATTTATCTTGCCAATCCACGCGGGTTTTGTGCTGGCGTGGATCGCGCTATTGCGATTGTCAACGAAGCGCTGACTCGTTTCGAGCCGCCCATTTATGTGCGCCATGAGGTGGTGCATAATAAGTTTGTGGTCTCAGACTTAGCCAATCGTGGCGCGGTATTCGTCGAGGAGCTAGATGAGGTGCCTGATGGCGCTATTGTAATCTTTTCTGCGCATGGGGTGTCAAAAGCGGTCGAAGATGAAGCCAGTCGCCGCGATCTTACTGTGTTCGATGCCACCTGTCCGTTAGTGACGAAAGTACATATCGAGGTGGCGAAGTTCGCCCACGAAGGGATGGATGCGGTACTGATTGGGCATGCAGGACACCCAGAAGTTGAGGGCACTATGGGCCGCTTCAATCGAGGGCATGGTGGCCATATTCATCTGGTAGAGGATGAAAAAGATGTCGAAGACCTTAGCGTAAGAGACGCTGAGCGCTTAGCTTTTGTCACCCAAACGACCTTATCAATGGACGATACCGCAAGAGTGATAGACGCGCTTCGCAATAAGTTCCCAAGCATTCAAGGGCCGCGAAAAGATGATATCTGCTATGCCACTCAAAACCGACAAGATGCAGTCAAGGACTTAGCGGGTCGCTGTGAGGTAGTGCTAGTCGTAGGCTCGCCCAACTCATCGAACTCCAACCGTCTACGTGAGCTTGCCGAGCGCATGAATTGTAAGGCCTATCTCATTGATAACGCTAGCGAAATGAAGCAAGTTTGGTTCGATGGCGTAGAAGCGGTAGGGGTGACGGCGGGCGCTTCAGCTCCTGAAATTCTCATCCAAGAGGTACTACAGCAATTACAAGATTGGGGCGGCAAGCAGCCTGATGAGCTCTCTGGTATTGAAGAGAATGTCACTTTCAGTCTACCAAAAGCTTTACGTATTCCAGTGACTGAGGTCGGGAAGTAAGAGCCAACGGATAGTAGTTGTAGATAACCGTTCATAACCTTTAACTACTTAAAAAATTAATAAAAAGCAATTCAAATCTTGATAAAGAGCAAATAGGATGAAAAAAGGTAGAGCGAAATTTGTATTGGCGGAAGCTAGTCTCGCTGAGGTCAATAAGCAACTAAAGATCAACTGGTTGGTCACAGCGGTGGTTATCGCCATACTTGCGATGAATATTATTCAGTTTATGCAAGTCAAAAGCTTCTTTTATGCGGCGCTAACGGCACTGATGATATTTTTACTTTTTTTTATTACTAAAGCGCGTCATATTCTCAAATTAAGGAAGCAAGAACTTAGTCAATAAGGTACTAAAGGCACTAAAATACAGGTGCCGTAATAGCCAAACGGAAATGCAAATAAAAATATAGGACAGCTATGTCAGCGTATTACCACTTTAGCAAACGCGAGCAGCAGCCAGATGGCACTTGTATCGCTTATTATCAACCGACCAAAAATGTTCAAGGCGCTTGGAACGAGCATGAACAGCACATGGCGCCAGCGACAGGGCTGCTCACTTATGAGCTGAACCATTTCAATCCGCAAGACAATATGCGTATCGCCCGTATTAGTCTTGATATTTTGGGATTGATTCCGCTTAGCGACTTTACGATTACCACCCGCTGTATTCGACCCGGCAAAACCATTGAGCTTATCGAAGCGGTGATGACTAGTCGCGGCCGCGATTGTATCATTGCGCGCGCTTGGCGACTACTCACCCAAGACACTAGCGAGATCGCAGGTCTTGAGGATGCGCCAGCCATGCATCAACCCGAAGCGCTGCCAGTTTGGGAAGGCATGAAACAATGGCCGGGTGGTTTTATTGAAACGGTTAGTTTGGTCGCCGAAGCGGATCGCCGTTCTGGCAAAGGTATGGTGTGGATCACTAATGAGACTGATATGATCGAAGGCGAGGCGACCAGCGATCTAGTGAAGCTATTAGGCATGGTCGATACGGCTAATGGTGTGGTACAAAGACTGGGTCTTGGGCTGACAAAGCTTGAATGGATATTTCCTAATACCGATCTGCAAATCCACATGCACCGAGCGCCAAAAGGAAAGTGGCTTGGGATCGAAGCGGTACAACAATATGGCGACGATGGTATTGGCTTAACTAGCGCGGTGCTGCATGATGTGCATGGTCCGTTTGGTCGTAGTGAGCAGATTCTCACTATTCGTCCGATGCCCAGCTAATGCGATGACTGGTTCGTGATAGCTAGCTGATTTTAGCGGCTGGGCTACTAAATTTTATCTTATATCAGTACCCTGTTAATACCCTAAAGGATGGCTTCTACGCTGTCCTTTTTTATGCGGTTAAGTAACTGAGCGTTGATGCTAATTGAGAAACGCTCTAACATGATGATTATTAAAATAAAACTAAAAGATACAATTAATTCATTATACAAATGAAAGTGGTTCAGGTGTAATAAGCACTAGCAACGAGTTTCTAAGCAAGCGTTAGAAAGCATAAGAGCGCTTATACTTTGACTAACTATTTAAAGGAATAATCCGATGAGTGATAAGAAATGCCCCTATAGTTCAACGCCGCTGACCATGAGCAATGGCGCCCCAGTTGTTGATAACGAAAACAGTAAAACGGCTGGTAAACGCGGCCCGCTTTTAGCAGAAGATTTATGGCTTAACGAAAAGCTTGCTGATCTCAACCGTGAGATTATCCCGGAGCGCCGTATGCACGCCAAAGGCTCTGGCGCCTTTGGTACTTTTACCGTGACGAATGACATCACGAAATATACGCGCGCTGGAATCTTTGATGAAGTCGGTAAACAAACACAGATGTTTGCGCGCTTTAGCACCGTAGCTGGTGAGCGCGGCGCCGCTGATGCTGAGCGTGATATTCGCGGTTTTGCCTTGAAGTTCTATACTGAGCAAGGTATCTGGGATATGGTCGGTAATAATACGCCGGTATTCTTCGTGCGTGATCCGCGTAAGTTCCCTGATCTGAACAAAGCGGTAAAACGTGATCCGCGTACTAATATGCGCTCGGCAACGAATAACTGGGACTTTTGGACTTTATTGCCAGAGTCATTGCATCAAGTAACCATTACTATGAGCGAGCGCGGTATTCCAGCCTCTTACCGGAATATGCACGGCTTTGGCTCGCACACTTATAGCTTTATCAATAGCGCTAATGAGCGCTTTTGGGTCAAATTTCATTTCGTCACTCAGCAAGGTATTAAGAACCTAACCGATGCTGAAGCCGCTGATATCATCGCGAGCAACCGCGAAAGCCATCAAGAAGACTTGCTCAATGCTATTGATAACGGCGATTTCCCAAAATGGAAAATGTATGTGCAAATCATGCCAGAAGAAGAAGCGGATAATGTACCTTACCATCCGTTTGATTTGACCAAAGTCTGGCCAAAAGGCGACTATCCACTCATCGAAGTGGGCGAGTTTGAGCTCAATAAAAATGCTGACAACTATCATCTCGATGTTGAGCAAGCGGCGTTTGCTCCAAATAATCTTGTGCCTGGTATCAGTGCTTCTCCAGATCGTATGTTGCAAGCACGCTTATTTAGCTATGCAGATGCTCAGCGCTACCGCGTCGGGGTCAATCATAAGCAGATTCCAGTCAATAAAGCCACATGCCCTGTACACAGTAACCACCGTGATGGTCTGATGCGTGTCGATGACAACTACGGCGGTCGTCCGCACTATACACCAAACAGCTTTGAGCAGTGGCAAGAGCAGCCGCAGTATGCTGAACCGCCTTTAAAAGTTGATGGCTATGCCGAGCATTATGACTTCCGTGAAGATGATAACGACTACTTTAGTCAGCCGCGTGCGCTATTTAACCTCATGAATGAGGAGCAAAAGCAGGTATTATTTGATAACACGGCAAGAGCGATGGGCGATGCGCTAGACTTTATCAAGTATCGTCACATTCGTAACTGCCATTGGTGTGAGCCGGCTTACGGCGAAGGCGTTGCCAAAGCACTAGGTATGAGCGTTGAAGATGCGCTAGCCGCTCGTGATAGCGATCCTGCTCGTGATTTGCCAAGCTGCTTGTAGTTGATTATTAGCTTTTGAATCAAAATATTTTAAGAAGTAACCACACCGCTTAAGGAAACTTAAGCGGTGTTTTTTTATCTAACTTTTTTATAACAAGGCTTTTAAACTTGAAATATTTGGTCGCGACCCTATTAGTATAAACAGCCTAGCGTTATTTGAGACTATCATTTAGTGCTACTGTTTTACGTTAATCTCAATTTCCAATAAAGGAGTTTTTTATGAGTGAAGATAACAACCCAGAATTAAAAAAACATAGTTTTGAGGCGGAAGTGGCGCAGTTACTACATTTAGTGACGCATTCGCTGTATTCTAATGCCGACATCTTTGTGCGTGAGCTGGTCTCAAACGCTTCTGATGCTTGCGATAAGCTGCGTTTTGAAGCCACCAACGACGACAGCTTGTACGAAGACGATGGCGAGTTAAAGATTCGCATCACTGTAGATGAGGACGCTAAAACCATCACCTTTATCGATAACGGTATCGGCATGAATGAGGCCGATGCGATTGAAAACTTAGGAACAATTGCCAAATCGGGTACCAAAGCGTTCTTAGACAAGCTCTCTGAATCACAAAAGCAAGACGGTCAACTGATCGGTCAATTCGGCGTGGGCTTTTACTCAGGTTTTATTGTCGCAGATAGCATCACGGTGGAGTCGCGCAAAGCGGGTGAATCGGCGGAGCAAGGCGTACGCTGGATCTCTGATGGCAGCGGTAGCTTCACGGTTGAGAATATTACTAAAGAGACTCGTGGCACTAGCATCACTTTGCATCTAAAAGAAGAATATACCGAGGGTGAAGACAGTTATCTAGATCGAGCGAAGATTAAGCGCTTGGTCAATAAGTACTCAGATCATATCAGTCTGCCGATTCAGATGCGTAAAGAAGTCTGGCAAGAAGATGTTAAAGAAGAAGGTGATGATAGCGACGCGCCAGCTGGCGGCGAGATGGTTTTGACCGACGAGTGGGAGACCATCAACAAAGCCAGTGCGCTATGGACTCGCTCCGCCTCCGAGATTGAGGATGACGAGTATGTCGATTTTTATAAAAACATCAGTTATGACATGGATGAACCACTCACTTGGACGCATAACCGCGTGGAAGGCCGCGTGCAATATACCCAGCTGTTATATGTACCCAAAAAAGCGCCGATGGATCTCTACACGCGTGAGCAGCAGCATGGTCTCAAGCTCTACGTCAAGCGTGTGTTTATCATGGATGACGCTGAACAGTTATTGCCAACTTACTTGCGTTTCGTTAAAGGGGTGATTGATTCAGCTGATTTGCCACTCAACGTTAGCCGTGAGCTGCTACAAGAGTCGCGCGATGTCAAATCTATCCGTGATGGTAACGCCCGCCGCATCTTGACGATGCTGGCAAGCCTAGCCAATAGCGAGGACAGCGATAAGCAAGACAAATTCGCCCAGTTCTATAGCGAGTTTGGCGATGTGATCAAAGAAGGTCTAGGCGAGGACATGGGCAATCAAGAGCGTATTGCCAAACTGCTACGCTATGCCACCAGCACGGATAACAAAGTTGCGACCAGCTTTGAGGACTATAAAGGCCGCATGATCGAGGGTCAAAAAGCCATCTATTATCTCACCGCTGATAACTTAGCCGCTGCCAAAAATAGCCCGCAACTTGAGCTATTTAAGAAAAAAGGCATCGAAGTCATTCTCATGACCAGCCGTGTCGATGAGTGGGCAATGAACTTCTTAACCTCATTCGATGAGACACCACTGCAAAACATTGCTAAAGGCGCGGTAGACTTAGGCGACCTGCAGGACGAGGAAGAAAAGGCAGAAGCCCAAAAGGCTGAGGAAGCCATGAAGCCGGTGGTTGAAAAGCTAAAAACTGCCCTAGATAAGCGTGCCAAAGACGTGCGCGTCTCTAATCGTCTCGTTGATAGCCCTGCGATTTTGGTAACTTCAGAAGGCGATCTGTCGCCGCAAATGATTCAGATGCTGCAACAGATGGGTCAAGAAGTACCAGACACTCAGCCTATCTTGGAAGTCAACCCAGAACATCCGCTGATCAAAAAACTCGATAGCAGCGAGCAATTTGATGACCTTGCGCAAGTTATCTTTGATCAAGCATTACTAGCTGATGGCGGTCAGCTAGAAGATCCAGCCGCTTATCTAAAACGCGTCAACGAGCTATTGATGCGCTAGTTTGACAGTAGTTGAATTATCGGTGTTAACTAAAAAGGAGATCTCATTTGAGGTCTCCTTTTTTGTGGATGGTTTTTATGATTAGCTTTTATGGCTGGTTTTTACGACTAGGTATGATTGGTAACCACGAAGGCTATTAAGGTTTTTACAAATCAGCCTTATGGTCTGAACGGACAATCCGTTACAATTGCGTTATGTTAGAAAGCTAATAAGCCATCAATTATAATTTGTACATCCTATCTTATTTTATCCGACTCGATAGAGGTTTAAGTCTTTGTCACTCTCGTCTCTAAAAACCGTCTCCCTTCAGCGCTTCTCTCTTAATTTTGCGGCCAATATTATAGCCGCTTTTTGGATGCTGATAGGCTCTACGCGAGCCTTTTCTTGGGTGAAACCGACCTTTATACAGTTTGCCTGGTTTGCTCTATTGGCGCTTGGGAGCAATGTGCTTTTTTCTTGGTTAGCGGCGGAGAGTGGTAGCGTTTTTAATGAGCAAGGCTTAGTCAGTTACTTGATTTGGCCGGTGATTATTCTACTAGCGGGTATCATTCTAGCGCGCCGCGCGGGCAACCAAGGCTTATTATTCGTGCCAGCCGTATTATGGCTAGTGGCAGATAGTATCTCAGCACTACTACAAAGCCTAGTGCAGTTTTTTGGCAGCCGCGGCTGGTTACCGGATTGGAGCTATTCGTTTTTACCAATATTGTTTTTAATATTGTTTTTATGGCAAACCCTAGCGCTGTTATGGATCTTCTCTCAGCGTTTGCGCACACCTTGGTGGGAGCGCATTATCGTGCTGATAGGGGCCGTGGCCTTACTCACTATTTGGCAAAAAAACGTCGCTGATCAGCCTATTTTCAAACCCATACCAGTAGAACCAATATTAGAAGAAGCGGCTATTTATAAACAGCCTGAGCTACTACAAAACGCCTTAGCTAGTATTGATGCTAGTATCTTGGGTAAGACGGAATGGTACTTTATGGGCGTCGCAGGATTTGCCGGGCAGGATGTCTTCCGCTCTGAGATTAATAATGCCCGTGAGCTATTCGATGTCCGTTTTGGCACTAGTGGGCGCTCTTTATCTTTAATCAATAACCGCTACAGCTGGACGGACGAGCCCATAGCGACGAAGACAAGTATTTTACGAGGCCTAAAAAAGATCGGCCAACAGATGAATAGCGATGAAGATGTATTGCTGCTCACCTTATCATCACACGGTAACGAAGATATCATTCAATTGGCAAACGCGCCTGTGGCGATGGATGATTTGCATCCGGCTTGGCTGCGTGAAGCCTTGGATGAATCTGGTATTCGCTGGCGGGTCATCGTCGTGTCGGCTTGCTATTCAGGTTCTTTTATCGACGAGCTGATGTCTCCAACCACAGTGGTTATCACCGCGTCAGCAGCGGATAAAATGTCATTTGGCTGTACCAATAGCGCTGAGATGACTTATTTTGGACAAGCCTTCTTTGCTGAAAGCCTACGTGAAAACACCAGCTTTGCCGCCGCCTTTAAAGATGCGAGCTTACGCATACAAGAGCGCGAAAGGTTCATGGGGTTTGAGCCATCAGAGCCGCAAATGGTAGTCGGTAGCCTGATGAAGACGGCTCTACCCGCTTTTGAGCAAGTATTATTTGATCAAAAGCGAGCGCTGCAGCCTTCTGCTATGGTGGATACGAAATAAAAGTGTCACGCTCTAATAAGTAAGGCTACGATATCACCACCCCTTAACAAAGAGCTAAAGAAAGCCAATAGATAGTCTGCAGATAGTTTGTATAATAGGGATCAGGTCTGTCCTTACTTATTATGTGAGTAATAAGTTTGCTTTTCACAGCACTTAAATAACACGATGAATATAACGTATTTGTTTTATTTAGAATTAACTATAATTAGTTCACTTCAAAACCGATACAGTGCTACTGGGATGAATTTTTTGCAGCCTCTGGAGTGCGAAGCGTACAGCAAGCAAAGAAAATTTGTACCAGTAACACGATGATATTAACGTATCGATTTTATTTCGAATTGACTATATATAACGATAAAAATGGTAAATATAAAAGGATATCAGTGATGAGTCATTATTCTAATCAAAAGTTATCTGTCAGCTCAAAATTGACGCAAGTCAGCGCTAATCGCTGCTTCGATGGCGAGCAGCACTATTACCGCCATGAGTCATCAGTGACTAACACGCCCATGACCTTTAGTATTTATTTGCCAGACGAGGCACTCGCTGGTCAGCGCTGTCCGGCGATACTGTATTTATCAGGACTGACTTGTAATGCTGACAACGTCACGCATAAAGCGCACTTTCAACAAAAATGCAGCGAGCTTGGCATTATCTTTATTGCGCCAGACACCTCGCCGCGTAGTACCGATGATATTGATGTACCAAATGATGAGCGTTACTTTGTCGGACAAGGCGCAAGCTACTATATCGACGCGACACAAGCGCCGTGGTCAGAGCATTTCAATATGCAAAGTTATATCGTTGATGAGCTCTATGATCTGCTGCGTAATGAGTTCCCGGTGAACAGCATCGGTATTACCGGCCATTCTATGGGCGGTCATGGCGCGTTGTTATTGGGGTTTAAATATCCTAGTAAGTTTGTTAGTGTTTCAGCGTTATCGCCGGTGTGCGCAGCGAGCGAATCTGCTTGGGGGCAAGCCGCTTTTAGCGAGTATTTCGGTGATGATAAGTCGTTATGGCAACAAGCCGATGCCGCTAAGGTTATCAAAGAAGCGGGGCAGCAATATGCCAGCTTATTAGTAGACCAAGGCGCTGCCGATAACTTTTTGGCGGAAGGACAGCTGCAGCCCGAAAAGCTACAACAAGCTTGTAAAGAAGCGCAGCAGCCTTTGACGCTACGCTATCAAGCCGGCCATGATCATAGTTATTATTTTATTCAAACAGTAATCGAAGATCATATTTGGCATCATTATCGCCAAGCGCAGCTGAGCTAAATAAGAAAGCAGCCCTTAAGTTAAATAACAAATAAGGCAAACCTTATGAACCAAACGCTAGCGGATACAGAGACTCAGTCGTCATTAGCGACTATGAAAGCCGATATGACAGCAGCATTAGCGCAAAAGCAGCTAGAGGATGAGCAGCAAACTAATGCTGCTCATAGTGCTGAGCAAGCGGTAACAGCCGCTCAACCAACCGATGCAGACGACAATATAGTGCTAGACGAAGTGCAAACTTCAAGGGTCATCGAGATGGCATGGGAAGATAGAACGCCATTTGCCGCGATAGAGCATAGCTATGGCCTTGATGAAACTGCAGTTATTAAACTGATGCGTCAAGAACTAAAGCCGTCCTCCTTTCGGTTGTGGCGTGAGCGGGTAACGGGCCGCAATACTAAGCATGACGCCAAACGCGACTTCAAGGTTGGCCGCGCTTATTGTAAGACCCAATATAAACCGCGTTAATACTTCTTAAATTATTTCTTATTTTTAATGTCCATTAACTAGGTAGCTCTCCTATGATTTGTCCTGATAAGCAGTATTTAATCGCCCCTTCTATTTTGTCCGCTGACTTTGCTCGTTTGGGCGAAGAAGTTGAATCCGTTGTGGCAGCAGGGGCCGACGTCATTCACTTCGATGTCATGGACAATCACTACGTGCCCAATCTAACCTTTGGTAGCATGATCTGTCAGGCATTACGCGACTATGGTATCGAAGCGCCTATTGATGTGCACTTAATGGTAGCGCCTGTCGATGGCATGATTGAGCAGTTTTTAGCAGCGGATCCTAACGTCATCACCTTTCATCCTGAAGCTAGCGATCATATCGATCGTTCACTGCAGCTGATCAAAGACGGCGGCGCTAAATGCGGCTTAGTGTTCAATCCAGCAACGCCGCTACATTATTTAGATTATGTCATGGACAAAGTCGATCAAATTCTGCTTATGAGTGTGAACCCTGGTTTTGGTGGGCAGTCCTTTATTGAAGGCACGTTAGATAAAGTACGAGAAGTACGCCAGCGTATCGACGCTAGCGGCCGTGATATTAGGTTAGAGGTGGATGGCGGTATTAAGGCCAACAATATTCGCGCTATTGCTGAAGCGGGCGCTGATATGTTCGTTGCTGGCTCGGCTATCTTCAATCAAGACGATTATAAAGTCGCTATTGATGCCATGCGTGCCGAGCTTGCTATGACAAATCAGTAGTCTCTATTAGCTTTGACGCTTGCTTTTACAGTGGTAAGCCTCCATAAAGAAAGGACTAGCTAAAACCATAACAAGTTGTAATCGTACTGCTAACTGAGGTGATTTATGGACTCGCAAATGAATTCTCACAATCCGAGCATACACTCTGAGTCAACTTCTAAGGAAGCAACTTTGAGCGCGCGCAGCTTAGTACCCAAAGGCATCACCATTGGCCTAGCGGTGTTTGCATTGATTCTAAGCTTAGCCGGTTATGGCTTTCGCTTGATAGCCGGTCACGATGTCAGCGAGGTCATGCTTCATGCGGCAGTGCTAGTTCCCGCTTTTGTTATGGGTATCCCCTTACTGTTTTGGTTGGGCTCGAAGCTGTTTAATAAGATCAATGGTACGCAAATAGAAGGCTGGAATGCGATAAGTTTGGGATATTTGACCTCTTGCATTTCACTATTATGGATTATGGGCACTTATAGCTAATCTTGTCTTACGCAATAATTTTTTCCTATCTTCGATAAGCTATTACTAGCTTAGACCATAAAAACGACTGAGTTTTTTGTATGCAAATCATGCCCACTCGCATTGCTGATACTATTTATCCTAAAGAGTTACCAAACGGTCTGTTCACAAGTCTTATTATCGCCTGCTTACTGTTAGGGCTCGCGGGGTTGAGTAAAGGCACGGGCTTAGAAGGTTGGCTCAATGTGATAGAGAACTGGCTGTTGATGCTGCTAATACTGCCAACAGCTACTGCTGCAATAGCCTTACCTTTTAAATACCGCGATCCGACTTTAGAGCTCAAGCTTATGTATTATCTGGGGATGTTTGTGGCGTTTTTATTCACGATAGCAAAGTTGCGCTACTGGCGTTGAAGATTTGCCCTTGAAATTGACAACTAAAGCGTCCATTGTATGAAGTAACGAAGATTTTACCCGAGCGCTGTAGAGAATTAAATCATTAGTTTTAAGGCAGTAACTTACGGGATAATAAGGAAACATATAATGCCATACGACATTGATAATGAGATAGAAGTGGAGACTGATAATACCGATCCGTTTTCAGGATTTGCCAAAGAGACGACTCTTGAGCTTGTAGAGTCCGATGATGGTACGCTGTTATTGCGTGATTCAGATAAAAATGAAGAAGCGCTAATGACGATTGATTTCTCCGATAAGCTAAAAGACTTACTGGGCAGCGATACGCAATCTATCGGTCAGCACATGATTCATGCCGCTATTCAAGTCATTATGCAAAAGCAGATGAGCCAGTGGCATGCCCATGTCTACGACAAAGAGCCCACGCATTATAGCTAACTGAACACTACAGTTGATTTAACTAGCATTTAAGTTAACTAGCACCAAACAATAAAACGTAGCGCACAAAAAAAAGGGTTTATCATCTGATAAACCCTTTTTTTATTTAAATATCAGCGATTAACATAAACGAAGATTATTTGATTTTAGCTTCTTTAAAGATCACATGCTGGCGAACTTTAGGATCAAACTTTTTGATTTCCATTTTGCCAGGCATTGTGCGCTTGTTCTTAGTCGTCGTATAGTAATATCCAGTACCAGCAGTTGATACCAACTTGATTTTATCTCTCATGATAATTTTCCTTTAAAAGTGGCAGAGCACTAAGTTTAAATGTGGCTTAAACTTTTTGACCTTGTGCGCGCAAATCTGCTAGCACTTTATCAATACCTAGTTTGTCGATAGTACGCATACCTTTAGTAGAGACACGTAGACGGACAAAACGGTTTTCAGATTCTACCCAAAAACGATGGTGATGAAGGTTTGGTAGGAAGCGACGACGGGTTTTGTTGTTCGCGTGCGAAACATTATTACCCACCATAGGGCGCTTTCCAGTCACTTGGCAAACTCTAGACATGGCGAACTCCTAATCTATGAGGTATGGGGGATTCCCACACCAGTCTGGGCAAGTTGCGCGAATATGCGGCATGGACACAGCAAGCGGCATCTTTGCACCAAACAAAACTATATGAAGGTTGAGCTGGCATTACTGTTATCTAAAGGCAAATAACAGAGTGACCAATTCAGAAAATTTTAAAGGCGACATTTATACCATAAAATAGCTAAATACTCAAATTATTTTACAATAATAGTCGATCTCAATGGGCGCTATTATACCTTGAATTTGCATCTATAGGGGAGTGATTAAATGACTTTAAAATCTAATTATCGATTGTAAGTTCCGATAAAATTCAGTAAAGTTACTGTGATAAATTCAATACAAACTATTAATATGTAGTATATTATTGCATTCTTAGTTTATCTTTGCCTATAGACCATAGGTTACCTCATTCTTTGTGTTTGCTTTGTCAAATAAATTGTCGCTTGTGCGGAGTTCCAAATATGTTCTATAGCTCACTACCTCTCAGCTCTACATTATTTAAGTTCACGGCGCTGAGTCTCGCGTTATCTTTGGCAGGCTGCGGTGGCGGTGATGGGGGTGGCGATACGATTGCGCCTGAGCCCGATTTAGGGGTGCAACCAGACAATGGTAGTGGCGATAATGGAAGTAACGATAATGATGGTGAGGAACAAACGCCAGTTGAAGAGCCTGATTTCTTTCTTCAAAAACTCACCGTAAGCCCGACTGTCATAGAGCTAACAGATGAAGAAACTGTGTTTACGGTAACGGTGAAGGCAGTACAAAAAGCAACTTCTGCGGCAATGATTAATAAAGAAGTTAGCTTAACGGTAGAAGGGTCTGAGAGCAATGGTGTCACTATTGAGGGCGCTAGTACTGCGGTGACAGATAGCGAAGGTAATGCTGTTTATAAGCTGAAACTCAATCCGCAAGCTATTACTAATGAAGAAGCGCTGTTAACCAACGGTTTCAAATTAATAGCCACGGCTAATAAGGACGATGGCGGTCAAGTTACTCAGACTAATACCGTGCGTGTTAGTAAACAAGGTAGCGGCGATGGTACGCAAGTCGTCGAAAGTGAGCTTGATATCAGCACGTCGTTGACGACTAGCTCTGTCTCTAATAACGTCTTAAATGTATACGGTGATACCGCGACTCTCAGTGTCATTGCCAAAAATAGCAAGGGCGCTCGCGTTAAAGACGTAGCGGTAGGCTTAGGTATTGCGAACGTCAAAGGCGTCGCCATCGTTGGTGGCAGTACAAAGGTTACTGATACTAATGGTCTAGCTACCTTTACCATTCAAGTAGATGACAAGTTATCAGTTGCTGATCGTACGGCACTAGTAGGTAAAACCATAGCGTATGCTATCAATATTGCAGAAAACAGTGGGGCGACAAAAGAAACGAAAGGTGCATTCAAAGCAGCGCTACCTATCTCTGATTATGCGGTGAGCGTGACTGCTAGTCCTAGTCGACTTAGCGCTTACGGTGACAGCCAAACTATTGCTATTAATGCTACTGCCAAAAACACCAAAGTACCGACAACTATTAATGGGTCGACTGCCACCATCAAGCTCAATGACGCAGTAACTGGCGTGAGTCTAAGCGCTAATAAAGTAACTCTAAATGCTCAAGGTCAAGCCAATGTAACCTTAAATGTTGCTAATACTGTGAGCGCAGATGACCGCAAAACGCTTATCGAAGAAGGCATTAGTTATACGGTCGTCTTAACAGAACCTAACCGTTCAACAACGCCAAAAACAGCTACTAGTGCAGTCTATTTACCAGTTGCAGAGTATAAAATTAACTTTAATGAAAGCAATAAAAAACAGCTATCTAGTTCGGGTGGTAGTGCGGTTATTAGTTTCCGGGTCAATGACAAACGCGGCGGTATCATTGCAGGCCAAAAAGTCACCGCAAGCTTGCCTGAAGATTTAGCCAAGGCTGGTCTGTTAACACTGCAAAATAATTCTGAGCAAACCACAGATAATAATGGGGAAGTCAGCTATACCGTACGCGTTCCTAATAATTTAACAGACGCACAGAAAGCACAATTAGAGAATTCAGGTATCGATAAGTTAGGTAACTTTGTATTGTCTGCAAGTATAACTGAAGCATCAGGAGTACTAAGCACTGCCATTAGTGAGCGTATTGGTATTGGCTCTGATATAGGTCAAAGCGACATTAAGCTGTCAGTACAAAGTTCATCAGGAGTCGTTAGTGCACTAGCAGAACAGTTCAAATTACAAGTCGCTGGCAAGCGTAAAGATGGCAGTGCAGCAGCAGATCGAAAAGTTAAACTAGTGCTAACTAATGGTAATAGTACTGGCATCACCATTATTGGTAATGAGCTGATTACTAACAGTAATGGTATCGCAGAGTTTGATATTGCTATTAGCAAAAGCTTAACGCCAACGCAGCGCAATAATTTGATAAAGTCAGGAATTGGTTATACTGCAGTACTAACTGATAATGACGGCACTCAGTCTAGGTTGTCAGGGAACATTAAAGTTCAACAACCAGCAACTAGTATTGAGTTTGCTTCTATTGCTACCCCAAGTATTAGCGAGTTTGGTGGTGACGGCAACATCAATGTTAAGCTGACAACGAAAGGTAATAATGCTAAACCAGTGACAGATAAAAATATCACTATCCAATTGGGCGCCAAGGCGCTTAGTTATGGAGTCACTGTTACGCAATCAGCGACGACAGACTTTAGTGGTAACGCGATATTTGCGGTTAAAATACCAAGTAATCTAACCGCCGCCCAGCGTGCTGACCTCAAAAAGACTGGGATTAATTATCAATTATCTTACGTCGAAAATGGCGTTGTTTATAACTCTGCTGCTACCAAAGTCACTATTATTACTCCTGCGGTCAACTTAAATGTCCTGAATGCTACTAGTAATATCGACAATCAAGCCGGTTATATTCTCAATAACGTTGGTAGCAGTGCTAGTATACAAGCACAACTAAGCGATCAAGACTCTGGGGACCAAATCGCTAGTCAGCCTATCCGGTTGGAATTTGCTAACAAAGCTTTAGCAGGGTTGTTGACAGTAAACGGCCAAATCGGCTCATCAGTAATTGTAGCAACTACTAGCGCAAACGGTCTGGTCAGCTTCAATGTAGTCGTACCGAATGATCTGAATGCTGAAGAAAAGGCTGCGCTAAGCAGAGCGCCACTAACAGCGACATTGACGGAAACGCTCACGGGTAAAGAGCAACAAATCAAAATCAAAGTACAGTCTATGACTTCCGCTGTCTCCTTATCGGCGACGTCATCAAAACTGCTGAATTTAAATGGCGGCGAAACTCAGATTGAGGTGATTGCCAAAGATAGTAAAGGCAATGTAGTAACGGGTCAAAAAGTTTTCTTAGCACTGCCAGCAACCGCGGCTAGTAATGGGGTAACGCTAGTATCAGGAGGTAGTCAGACTACTGATGATTCTGGTAGAGCTACCTTTACCCTTGCTGTGCCTAATAATCTAACGGCTGAGCAAAAGACGGCTATCAGTAAAAGTTTTGTCGTTGGTTTATCTGCGGCTGACGCTAGTGGCAACATTACCACACGAAGCGCTACGGTGAGCACAGTGACACCAGATATCAAGGGTACTAAAGAGAGTCTAACCATTGGCGCGAACAAAGTGGTGAATACTAAAGGCGATACCTTTAAAGTGTTCGTTCGCCTCAAAGATGATGAGGGCAGTATTGCTAGTCGCGTGGTACGCTTAAACGTTGATGACCCTATCAAAACAGGTGTCACCATTTCGGGCAATGGCACCGCTACAACTAACAGTGATGGGGTGGCTACTTTTAATTTAACGCTAGAGTCAGGTGCTAATGTTAATCAAGCTATTTTAGAAAATGGTATTAAGCTTACTGCGACTACTACGACTGCCGAAAACACTACATTAGTGCAAAATTATATTGTAGCAGTCGACACCTCAACCATTGATAGTTATCAGATTCTGGTCTCTTCTGATAAATCTACTCTAAATACTGGTGGTGATCAGACTAATGCAACCTTTATAGTTACAGACAGTAGTGGCGGAGTATTAACTGGTGTGCCCGTACAGTTAAGTATAGAAAACTTAGAAGCGAGTGGCGCTGCATTAACTACTCCAAGTATAGTAACGACTGATACTAATGGTCAGATTGATGTTGGTGTATTGCTGGCCGCTAATACTATAAATGCTCGTCTAAATCACAGTGTAGTCATCAATGCTAGAATTGTCACACCACAATACGATGCGAACGGTAAGGTGACTATGCAAGTACGCGAAGAAAAATCGCTAAGCTTATCAGCGGTAGGCACAGTAATTACGCTTGAAGCAACAGTAACTCAGCTACAGGACAACGCCAATACTATCGTCACTACAAAGATAGTAGATGGAGCAGGACGACCTATCGCTAATACTGAAATGCAATTAGTAAACGCTAATGATGTGGTTATTTCGTCAAATGCTGTTGCTACTACTAACGCTAATGGAGAGGTGAGCTTTAATATTCAGGAAAGTAATCTAACCTTTGACAGTAACGGAAATCTACGTATCTTTGCGAAAGCAGTAGGCGAAAAGCAACTAGTGACTCAGCGTAGTACTAACAGTATTGATCTGCTCAAAATATCGCGCGCGGGTATAAGTTTTGTCAATATTCAAGAGCTTTATGATGTTAATAAACCTCAAACAATCAATGTGCAAATACGTACAGATACAGCAGCACAAGCTAGAGCTTTAATTGGCAAGTCTCTAGAAGTTCAAACAACACTTGGTAAGTTTGATAATGGTAGAGTTATCACTACCAAAACTATTATTACAGACAATATTGACAATAATGTCATAACTATTCCGGTTACTTTAACCTCTCAATCTGCAGGTACAGCAGTATTGCAAGCAAGAGTCTTGGGAGTATTGAATGGAGGTGCCAACAGTGGATTGAAGTATCAAACTACTGTAGACACCCGTTTCAGAGCGACTACACCTGCGAAGATGCTGTTTCAAGCCGTGAAATCTGTCATTACTCCAGGGAATAGCACTGAGCTTGTCGCTACGGTCAAAGATAAAAACGATGTACCAGTAGAAGGACAAACGGTCGTCTTCAGTCGTACCTCAGATTCATCAGCGGGTCGCCTATCGGCAGCTACTGCAGTTACGGATAGTAAAGGTGAAGCGCGTGTCGTTTATTTAGCCAATGCAAGCTCTCCTATTGGCGGAGTGGTAATTAATGCTCGTTTATTAGAAGATAACACTGGAGTGGCTCCAAAAGAGGCGAAGATTACCGTATCAGAGGAAGCGGTCTATACCACTTTAGCCTTTGCTAATAAACTATCATCAGATGATATATATTATACGGTACGTGGCTCAATATCAGTAATGGATGGTTCGGGGCGTGCCGTTCCTAATAAAGAAGTCTCTATCAAATCTTATGCTATTGAATATGCTCAAGGTAAAGTTTGTTTGTTAGATAGTAATGTCTCATACACAGACTTAGCTTTTGCCAATACTACCTTCTCTGAGCAAGTGCCTATCCTGTTCGAGTCTGGTTGGAAAACTACAGAAGACCCTGACTATAACTATACGTTAGATCAGGATGATGACGTCAACAATAACGGTACTCTTGAAACTATAAACCCTGTTGCTATCATTGGTGGTCAACTATCTGATGATGACGGCTATTCTTTCGTAACCAACAATGAAGGTCGAGCTGACTTTGAAATACGCTATCCTATCCGTTATTCAAACTGGGTGAAAGTACGATTTGATGCTTCAACCTTATTAAATGGTAGTGAGAACACGCAGAGTATCAACTATGGCTTACCCTACTTAGCGGATGATTTAAGAGTAGAGGAGACAAACCTCTTTAGTCCTTGGGTAGGTAATAGCAGTCCATTTGGCAGTGGCGGAGCTAATTGTGTTAATAGTATGAGCGTGACCGTCAATGCTCAAGAAGACTCTACAACTGTATCTCTTTCACCTTATAGACCAAACTATTCAGTCTCTATTGATGGGGTAACGAGTAATACGGCTAGCACAAATCAAGATTTCTATATCGTTGATTTTGATCAAGCCTTTGATATTGGTGCTAGAATAAATGTAAGTAGTAATGGCTTTAGCTTTTCTAGAGTACTTAAAATAGATTAAAAGCTAACCTAATATAAACTTTATAAACTCCTAGCGACTAATGCACTGGGAGTTTTTTATTTATAAAAGTAAACAATTGACAGTCTTAAAAATAGAGCTGCCAAACAATACAATCAGTCAGCAAAAAATCACAAAATCAACTAAATACGCCGTTTATTAGCCTAATACGATTGAGAGGTAATAGCTTAATCTTTTATTGGGCTTATCAACCTATTCTTAGATCAGGTCACTTATGTTAGACACTACCCAAAGTATTACTAAGCAAGCGCCAAGTCACCATTCTAATAAAACCTTAGCGGTGACAACTATGACCGACACCGCCACCCTACTCATAAAATGCCGCGACCAAGCCGGCATCGTGCAAGCGGTGTCCGAGTTTATCCATCGCTATGGCGGTAATATTATCTCCCTCGATCAGTACTCAACGGCTCATGAGGGCGGGCAGTACTTTATGCGTTTAGAGTTTGCTTTAACGGAACTGAGCGATATTATTGATAACTTTGAGGCCAGCTTTGCACATACCGTTGCCAAGCGCCATCATATGACATGGCGACTCCATAACAATGCCGTTAAGACCAAAGTCGGTATCTTAGTGTCGAAGTTTGACCATGCCCTGCTGGACTTATTATGGCGGCATCAGCGCGGCTTGCTCGACTGCGCGATTACTTGTGTCGTCAGCAATCATACTGATCTTCGCCAAGCAGTTGAAAACTTTGGTATCCCTTTTCATCATGTGCCAGTGACTAAGAGTAATAAGGAAGAGGCAGAAGCGCAAATAGATAAGCTGATGGCGGATAATGATTTATTGGTGCTGGCGCGTTATATGCAGATACTATCCTCGGACTTCGTGAAGAAGTGGCCTATGCAGATTATCAATATTCACCACTCATTCTTGCCCGCGTTTGTAGGTGCAGATCCGTATCGACAAGCGTATGAGAAAGGTGTCAAGCTTATTGGCGCAACCGCTCATTATGTGACCGCAGAGCTCGATCAAGGCCCTATCATTGAGCAAGATGTGCACCGCGTCACTCACAGACAAGGTGTTACAGAATTACGCGCTATTGGCCGCGATATCGAGCGTAATGTGCTAGCGCGCGCGGTGAATTGGCATGTACAAAATCGAGTCATAGTCGCCGGTAATAAAACGGTGGTGTTTAATTAGGAAGGCTTTGTTGCCGCTTCAATGGCCGATGCTTTAACTGGACTTTACAATACGAGCTCCAACACAAACTTACTGCCAATAAAGCCAACGGCTAATAGAATAAAAGCATAAATAGCGATATTGGCCGCGCGCTTGCCGCGTAGGCCGCCGCGCCAACTCCCTATCAACAGTAAGCCAAATAATAACCATGACAGGACGCTGAATACGGTTTTGTGGGCGATATGCTGCGCCATAAGATCTTCAACATAGATAAAACCGATACCTAGCGCTACGCTAAGCAGCACAAAGCCGACTAAGATCATATCGAATAATAGCCCTTCCATACTTTGTAGGGAGGGTAGTTTATTGACCCAAAAGCGGTGGATGGTTTTGTGCTTAAGCTCACGAATTTGCAGACGCAAAAACAGCGCTTGTACCGCCGCCATTAGTAGCACGCAGTACGCGGCGAACGATAAGATAATATGCGCTTCAAGTCCTACACTGACATTAGTCAACGGCTGGTAAGGAGCGCGCCCAACATAACCCATTGTCATCCCCAGTAGGGCTGTTGGCGCAGCCAAAATGCCTAAGCTGATGATAGGGCGGTATAGCGAGAACAGCACATAGAAAAATAAGAAAAATAAACTGGTTAGACTAACGACGTTAAATAGATTAAAATTTAAGCCATAAAGGGTGACAATATAAGGATATAACAGCGCCGCGTGAGCCAACATGCCCAGCAGCAAAATGCTCAAGCTAACGGATTTATGGATAACCCTATTCGCCGTCAGCGCCCAACCGATATACAGGCAGACCGCAATATAAGCCGTACTGGCAATCACAAACGCAAGTAACACAGGCATGCCTCATGAGGTAGCAGGAGCGCAAAACTATCGCTATTATGACTTAGCGGCGCTCAAGTGACTGCTAAAATGATATGATTATAATAATCGTTCAATTTATCATAAAATGGCCCCTAATTGAGAATCATCTCATTTATTCTTTTTGCAATAAGCCTTGAAACCTTCATTTTAGTCTCGCTATATGACTTTTATGTTGAGTCGAACGAGCAATTGCTTATTACCGCTGATGCACAAAGCTAGCCTATAAAGCCAAAACCCTATTTATTAATAATTTGCCTGTTATAAATCACAGAACACAGAACACAGAACACAGAACACAGAACACAGAACACAGAACACAGAACACAGAACACGATAAAACATTCACTGAAATACGAGAAATACTTATGTTTGATACCTTAACCGAACGATTATCATCGAGTTTGCGCAATATCGCTGGTACCGGACAGCTCACCGAAGACAATATCAAGGACACGCTGCGCGAAGTGCGCATGGCGCTATTAGAGGCCGATGTGGCGCTGCCAGTGACTCGCGATTTCGTTAAACGCATCAAGGAGCAAGCACTAGGTGCTGAAGTGCTCAAAGAGCTAGCGCCAGGCCAAGCCTTTGTCAAAATCGTCCATGACGAGTTGACCGAGATGATGGGTAGCGCCAATCAGCAATTAGAGATGACAGGCAAACCGCCGGTAGTTTACTTGCTCGCCGGTCTACAAGGCGCAGGTAAAACCACCACCGCCGGTAAGCTAGCCAAATATCTACAAGAGCGGCAAAAGAAAAAAGTCATGCTGGTCTCAGCCGACGTCTATCGTCCAGCAGCGATTAAGCAGCTCGAGCAAGTGGCCGGTCAAGTGAATGCTAAGTTTGTCAACTCTACGGTTGAAGAAGATCCGATTGATATTGCCAAGCGTGCGATCGAAGAGGCAAAAATTCAATATCAAGATATCTTAATCATCGATACCGCTGGTCGTCTAGCTATCGATGAGGCGATGATGAATGAGATTAAGGCCCTGACTGCGGCGGTCAATCCGTCTGAGACTCTGTTTGTCGTTGATGCGATGACCGGGCAAGATGCGGCCAATACGGCTAAAGCCTTTAATGATGCGCTGCCATTGACTGGTGTCATCCTCACCAAAACCGATGGTGATGCGCGCGGCGGTGCGGCCTTATCGGTACGCGCTATCACTGGTAAGCCGATCAAGTTCTTAGGCCGCGGTGAGCAGTTGGACGCGCTTGAGGCTTTCCATCCTGAGCGTATTGCTCAGCGTATCCTTGGTATGGGCGACGTACTGAGTTTGGTTGAGGAAGTCGAGCAAAAAATTGACCGTGATAAAGCCGAAAAAATGGCGAAAAAGATGCAAAAGGGCGGCGACTTCGACCTTGAAGATCTACTCACTCAATTTCAGCAAATGAAAAGCATGGGCGGCATGGCGGGGTTCTTAGATAAGATGCCAGGTATGGGCGGCTCGGATATGCAAAAGGCCGTCGAAGATGCTAAGCCTGAAGAAAAAGTGCGAGAAATGGAGGCGCTAATCAATTCGATGACGCCGTTTGAGCGTAAAAACCCTAGTAAGATTAATCCTAGTCGTAAGCGCCGTATTGCTGCAGGCTCAGGCCGTGAGATTCAAGACGTCAATCGTTTGCTTAAGCAGCATAAGCAAATGGCTAAGATGATGAAAATGATCTCTAAGCCTGAAGGTATCGGCAAGATGATGAAGTCTATGCAAGGTTTGATGGGCGGTGGCGGCGCAGCGGGTGGCGGTGGTCCGTTATTCGGCGGCGGTGGTAATTCTAAAGGACAAGGCGCAGGCGGTATGAAAAATGTCAACCAAGCCGAGATGGCTAAGCAGATGGGACTGGATCCCAATAATATGCCAAGCGCGGAAGACATGCAAAAGCAGATGCAAGAGATGCAAAACCAAATGCCAAAAGGCTTTAAAAAGCGCTTTTAATAAACGTTATAATGATGCATAACAAAGCCTCAAAGCTAGCTTTAGCTTTGAGGCTTTGTGTTATTATAAGTGCTGTTTTATAGCTGCTAATTTGCCAGCGAAAAATCTAAGTCTTTAAGAGAAGCCGAGGTTATCATGTTTTTAGCTATGGATACCGTGTTTGATCAATGTTCGGTCGCCATATTGGATGGCGAAGGTAAAGTTGTCTTTAACCAAACCGAAAAAGGCAAACGTGAGCAAACGCGGCAGATACTACCGATGATAGAAGCGGCCTTACAAGCTAGCGACTCGCAGCTTAGCGATATACAAGTTTTGATATTCAATCGCGGACCAGGCGCTTTTAGCGGTATTCGTATCAATACGGCCGTGGTACAAGCGTTATCGGTCGCGCATGATTTACCGTGTGTTGGCGTATCGAGCCTGCAAGCTATCGCACAGACTACATATAAGCAATACGGCTTAACGCACGTTTACAGCGCTCTTGATGCACGTATGCAGCAAGTGTACTTTGGTGAGTATGTGCTAGCAGATAACGACAGTGATAATCCCATGATGCAGCCCGTATTCAATAGCATTGACACTGGTGTAAATGAAGAAAACAGTACAGAGCGCTTAATGGATTATGAGCGTCAAACTGAGAATGATTTACCAATAGTAGGCAATGGATCAAGACTGCTAACCTTGCATGCGGATCAAGTCACTCACGAGGACGTTTGGCCAGATGCGTCGATCATTGGGCAAATGGGTATCGTCCAATTTATGGCGAATGGCGGCACCGAAGCGGCTGGTGCCTTGCCAAAGTATCTGCGTAATCAAGCTTGGAAGACTTTAAAAGAGCAAGGCAAAGCTTCAGGGTCTTAACGGTTATCTATTTGCCTTTTTTAAACAAAAACAATATTTAATATAAAAGATTCAATATAAAAATGTTGTAGCGCTATTGGGATGAATTTTGTGCAGCCTCTGTGTCAGCAGCACGCAAGGAAAATTTATACCAGTAACGCCTTTCAATTTATGTCAGTTTTATTTTTAATTGACTATATCATCACATCAAGCAGACACTAAGTCTGTGGTTAGGAAAGCGTACGTGGATATCATTTTATTACTTCAAGCTGTCATCATGGGTATCGTTGAAGGTATCACTGAGTTTTTACCCATCTCTAGCACCGGCTATCTGATTCTATCCGCTGATATCATGAGTTTTTGGACTAAAGAAAAAGTCGATCTTTTCGTCGTCGTTGTGCAGCTAGGCGCTATCCTTGCAGTCATCTACGACTATTGGGGCAGACTCTGGCAAGCGCTTATGGGGCTGATAACCGGTCAATCAGAGACAATGGCAAATCCGCGTCAGCTCGGACTCAGTCTGATTATCGCCACCATTCCGGTGATGATCGTCGGCTTTACTTTTGCCGATCAGATCAAGGCGTATCTGTTTAATCCTATCGTCGTCGCCATTATGCTGATTATCGGTGGTTTGCTCATCTTTTATGTCGAAAAGCGTCCCAAAACTATCGTCGCAAAAGAGGCGGAGGACGTCAGTTTTAAGACCGCGCTTATGATAGGTTTGTTTCAATGTTTAGCTCTGATACCGGGCACTTCACGCTCGGGCGCAACTATTATCGGCGCGCTTTGGCTTGGCGTCTCGCGTAAAGCCTCGGCTGAGTTTTCTTTCTTTTTGGGTATCCCAGTGATCGTTGGTGCAGGCTTGCTTGATTTGCTTAAGCATCATGAGGTGTTGACTAGCAGTGAGGATTGGCTGGTATTAGCGATAGGCACGGTCGTATCTTTTATTGTAGCGCTACTTTGTATTCGCTGGCTTGTGGCATGGGTCAGCCGCCGCGACTTTACTATTTTTGCTTGGCTACGCATTGTCACAGGCGTCGTGGTATTGCTAGCGGCTTGGGTGTTTGGGTATCAGTTTGCAGGATAAAGCGATAAAACTACTTTATGTTGATGGCTCGCAGCTGTCAGCTATTGAGCGCTTACGGACCTTAATCGCTGACAATAAACTACCGATAACTCTCGATTTAGAGTTCATGGAAGGCAAAATAAAACAGCGGCTAGCCGAATTAAACAATGAGGGCGATAAAGCCGCTTTGTTACTGGATAATAAAAACAAACTATCCTTATTAAGCGCGGCTCTCAGCGTAGCGCCTGAGTGGGATAAATTACAGCGGCGCGTAGTGAGCGCAGGGCGCAAGTCGGAGTTAATCCTAAAAGCCGCAAAAATTAGCGCAGACAGCCAAGTGCTAGATGCAACCGCAGGTTTTGGTCATGATAGCTTGATACTAGCGAGCACGGGCGCACAAGTGATGATGCTAGAGCAAGAGCCGCTGATGGCACTGTTATTATTGAGTGAGCAGCAGCGCATGAGTGCGCAGCCCAATTGGCAAAAGCTGATGGCACGGTTGACTATTATCAATACTGACGCGCTAAGTTATTTTGCACAATTGCAGAATGGCACTACTGGTCAAGCAGCAGGAATTAATGTCGTTTATTTGGATCCGATGTTTCCTGAGGACAGCTACCAAGATAGTAGCACCGGCAAAGGCGCAAAGGTAGGCAAGCAGATGCAAGCGCTGCATCACCTCGCTCGTCCGCCGACTTTAGATGAAGAGATGGCTCTACTAAAAAATGCGCAGGCCGTGGTGGCCGATAATCAAGAAGAACGAGGACGGGTTATCGTCAAGCGTCCGCAGCAAGCACCATTTTTGGCTCAGCAAAACCCCGATGAGAGTTGGCATAATGCAGCCGTCCGCTTTGATGGTTATTTCGTTTAGTGGGATATGAGTTATTATATTTATATTGATCTTTAGTAGCAGTCAGCTTAGGGGAGAGCGATGTTAACTATCATAGTTTGGGCGGTAGGAGCCGCATTATTATTGATAAATATATTTTTGCGCACTCGTATTTTGCGTTTAGAAGGTGAGCTTAAAAAGCTGCGCAGTCCGCAAGAATATATGACCTATCTACGTCAGCAAAACGTCCAAGACAATAAAGTTGCAGCAATCAAGGCATTGCGTAAGCAGTATCCTGAGTTGTCATTAATCGAAGCTAATAGTCTGTATGAGAACCTATAAAGAGCATCAAAGTTATGAGTAGTACGCCCTTAGAGTTAAGCCTAAAAGACAAGCTGCACGCTTATATGCAATTAACGCGCTTTGATAAGCCGGTCGGTATTGAGCTCTTGCTATGGCCGACGCTTTGGGGCGTGATGCTAGCGGCGATGGGTCAGGCTCAGCAGCAAGGCGCAGTTGCCGGTCTGCCAAGTTTGCGCGTGTTCATTATCTTTGCGCTTGGGGCTATTTTGATGCGGGCGGCAGGCTGCGCGATTAATGATTTTGCTGATCGTAAAGTGGATGGTCATGTGACGCGTACAAAAGGTCGTCCACTTGCCGATGGTCGGCTTTCTGGTCGTGAGGCGATAGCAGCGTTTTTAGTATTAGTTGTCCTTAGCGCTTGTTTGTTGTTCTTCTTACCGATTCAAGTATTTTATTGGTCACTTGGTGCGATCGTTCTGGCCTTTATTTACCCCTTTATGAAGCGCTTTACCCATTTGCCGCAAGTGTTTTTGGCCGCGGCTTTTGGTTGGGCGATACCGATGGCTTATGTCGCGGTGCAAGGCGCGCCTGATATTTGGTGTTGGTTACTGTTTATCGCTTATATGTGTTGGACGGTTGCTTATGACACCCAGTACGCGATGGCGGATCGCGAAGACGATCTAAAGATAGGGGTTAAATCCACTGCGATACTCTTTGGTCGGTTCGATATCGTGATCATCTCTATCCTGCAAGTGCTCTTTTTATTAATAATGGGCGTGGTATTCTGGCATTATTTTGCGCCAACGAGCTTGAATATTATTCCTATCTTTGGTTTGGCGTTAGTGGCGATGATGTTCGCTAAGCAAAACAGTGCTTGCGCTAGCCGTCAGCCGATACCTTGCTTTCAAGCTTTTTTGGCCAATATCTGGGTCGGGCGTTACGTCTTTGCCTTAACTGCTATCTCTTGTCTATGGACGACCTTTAATGGGTAAATTATCTGAGTCACTAAAGCGCTACTCAACCAAAAACCCTGCAGCGAATGAGGTACAAACGGCTTATGAGATAAACCTTGCCGAGCACGGGTTAACCCGCGAGCAAGTCATTGCCACTGAGCGCAAACTCGCCAAGTTCGCTAACACTATGGATTCTGTGGTGCGCATACCTTTCACTAAGCAAGGTCTAGGCGCGGATGCGGCGCTGTCAACCATTCCGCTAGCAGGCGATATAGCGGGGCTGATATTGACCAGCTATGCGTTTATTTTGGGTCGACAATTAGGCGTTCCTGCCAATAAAATGACCCCAGCGGTGCAACTAGCCTTGGTCGACATGGTAGTCGGCATAGTGCCGGGCATCGGCACTTTACTCGATATCTTTATTCGCCCGAGTCGCAAGACTTTGACTATCGTGCATCAGCATTTGCAAGACGAGTACGGCATTACTGAGACCACCCATATGGATCGGCCGTTTCTACATCAAAGCCTAGAGGATAAGCAGCGGCAAAGTGGCTTTTGGCGTAATTCTATTGTTGCTTGGCTCTATCTGCATATTCCTGATATTTTAGGGCTCATTATTATCGTTTTTGTAGTGTTAGGACTTTGGACAGTGATTAAATGGTTAATTGGTCTGTTTTAGTAAGCTGAATATTGCTTAGACTTAGTGTTTGTTATTTAATTAGCGCTATGCCCTAAGGCTGAGTCACCACTTCCGCCTCAGCGCTAGTCGCTTCATAACTCGTGGTTTTACCATTCTGCAGCACATCTATACTACTACCACCGCCATGGCTGACCAGCTCTATACTACCGTCCTTAGAGCGATAAGTTGGGTTATTGCCTTGGCCTTCAGGCGCACTTAACGTCATTCTGGGCTTATTAGGCAAAGTGACGATAGCATTTAGCACGCCTGTCGCTGAAGTCTCAAAAACTACGGATAAGCTCTCACCTGACGCACTTCGATACTCTACATCCGTAATCTGCGTACCCTTTATCGCCTGCTCAGGATTAGGGGTCGTTGTTTCAGCATTAGGAGTTACTCCTGCTGCACCAAGATTATTCTCAAGTGACTTAAGCTCAACATCGCGCTCGCTTGGCGTATCTTCTATAGTTGTAGCCTCAGTTTGTTGATCTGTTTCATTATTGACGACGGTTTCTGTATCAGGAGTGGTTACAGGTGCTGCTGATTCTTCTACCACTACAGTGTCAGTTTCCGGCTCTTGTTGACAAGCTATCAATGTGAAGCTTGCTATACCTAAACCCATAATAGGTAGCAGGCGAGTTTTAGCTTGAATCGTAGATGAATTTTTCATAGTTGATATCTTATTATTAATAATAGAAACGCTGTAACTCGTAAAAGATTACTTAAATTTAAACACGCTATCATTGAGCTAACCATTTATTTATCTAGCCATTTTTCTTTGTATAAACTCAACTGCTGACCGTAATAACGACTCGGCGCGAGCCTCCATAATCCCTATGCTCACACAAATAAATCCCTTGCCAAGTGCCTAGCCCTAATGATCCATTCATTAGCGGTATGGTCAAGCTCACGCCAAGCATCATACTTTTAAAGTGTGCCGGCAAATCATCAGAGCCCTCAAGCGTATGACGATACTGAGGTTGATCGGCGGGCGCTATCTTATTGAGCCAATCCTCGGTATCCCAGCGCACATCAGGGTCGGCGTTTTCGTTAATAGCAAGACTAGCTGAAGTATGCTGCAAAAATAAATGCACTAAGCCTATTTTTGCTTCACTAGAGATAAGCTGATCGATAGCTTGGTTAATCTGCGGCGTAATGATATGAATACCGCGAGCGTAAGCGGGTAGGGTCAAGGTGGTTTGTTGATAAGGCATCAGATGGTCTCGCTATGAAGTTAGTGGCGTCTGCAGGCGAGCACGATTCGGCGATAACTTACTAAGCATCTCGCTCGATAAAGGCGCAAATGCTCCTAGCATGATATCAGCCAAAGCTTGCGCGCATATGGGCGCAAAGGCATAGCCTTTCGCGCCCATCGCACTCATGACCCATATGCGCTTACTGCCTGCAGGTTGTCCAACCATAGGATGATAGTCCGGCGTCTGCGTGCGTACGCCTGCGCGTGCTTGCCAAGACTGCGTATCGCTCGGAATAATGGGCTCAAGCTCAGGAATAGCTTTGATTAATTTATCACGGCTGACCTCATGCTCGTCTATCCGTATACTAGTATCGATATCATTACGTACAAAGCTTGCGCCCAATAAAAACTGCGGCTGATGTTCTAGCACAGGGTTTAAAGTACTATCGCCAGCTTTTGGAGTAAAAAGGGAGCAATAACCGCCATATTTAAGTGGTAGTTTTGGCAGGCTTGCAAGCTGCTTAGGAGTTGGCGTAAACCAAGACAGTTGCCCGCGTATCTTGCGACAATCAAAGATACGCTCGTCTAAATAATGGCTCTCAAACGCGGCGCAAATCACTACATTATCTGCTTGCAGCGTTATCTTGTTGGCACTTTGTTCTTTGTTATCATGACCGCTAACGCTGATATAGTCTTTTTGCTCATCAATCTTAGTCACTGCCAATGTCTGAAAACTAATCAGCGGATGACTCAGAATAACGTCTTTTAAAGCTTGCGGATTGACTAGCCCTGATTGCGGTAAATACAGGTTTTCGGTCAAGTCTTGCGCCGTTAATCCTGATAATACCTTTGCCTCGCTAGCCGGTAAGGTCGTCGCTAAATCATCAGGATAGTCGGCAATTTGACGGCTATCGATATTGGCCTTCAATAATAAATCAAGCGCCGCTGTTGGCTCGATAATAGGCGTAAAACCCTGCTTTTTTGCTTGCTCGTTAAGCTGATGATAGAGGCGACTACTGTAGAGATAACCGATCGTATGCAGGTGTTCATCGACATGATGGAGTGGCGTCATCTTCGGCGCGAGTAGGGCGCGGGGATTACCTGATGCGCCTGCTAATGGTGCGACTTTATCAAGTAGAGTAACCTCAATACCGCGATTGGCCAGCGACCAAGCCATCATTAGTCCCGCAACCCCAGCACCGATAACAAGATAGTGGTTATTGTCTAGACTAAATGTAGAGTTTTGCGAGGTCTTATCCTGAGTAGGACTTGCAGGTAGATCCTCACTGACTCTCGCAGTCAACATCTCACGCTTACGCCCAAAGCCTTTGACTTTTTTTATAGTAAAGCCATGCTCCTGTAAGCCACGTTTGACCACCCCGGCACAGCTATAAGTCGCTGCGGTAGTGCCAACCGTTGACAGACGCTGCAATTGCGCAAAGATAGTCGCTGCCCACAGCGATTCATTGCAAGAAGGGGCAAAACCGTCTAAAAACCAAGCATCCACTTGCGGGTTGTGGCTGTCAGTTTCAGTATCTCTAATATCCGTCGCTAGTTTGGCTAAACTAGTCTGGGCCTCACCAAGCCAAATATCGACTGTGAGATTATCTTCCTCAAAATGCAGACGATGACAGCCTTCGATAAGGCTAGGGTATATAGATAAAAAGCGCTCAATGTTTTGCGCTAGCTCAGGTGCGCGCACGCTCCATAAGCCCAATATCTGCCGTAAATCTTCGAGTAGAATAGGGTGTTTTTCGGTGGTGATAAATTGCAGCCGCGCCGTTGCTAGGTTAGTATGAGTACTTCGCAGTTGCTGCCATAATTGCCAAACGGCTAGCAAATTAAGACCGGTACCAAAACCTAATTCTGCAATGGTAAAGCACTGATTAGCTCTAAGATTTGCCAAGCGCTCAGCAAGCTGATTGCCCTCAATAAAGACATAACGCGACTCTGCTAAGCCATCGGCATGGGAAAAATATACATCGCCAAACTCGCCAGATATCGGCACTCGGTTACCGCTATCATCCGTCTGCCATGTTATATTGGCAGGAGTAATGACGTTTGCATAATCGCTGTGGCTAAAAGGAGGAGTAGACATACAAAGCTCAATAACTGAGAGGGATAAAAGAGGAGATAGCTGATATAACAATCGATATCAGCTTAATTCATCAAATAGCATAGCAGGGTTAGCAAGAGATAGGGACGCTCAAAGTTATCAAAGTTATCAAAATTATCAGAGCTACCAGCGCTCTCGGCGTACAAACACCAGCCAAGAGATAAAAATACCGACCAATAAACTAATCAAAACCGTAAAGGCGCCGTATAAAAACAGCTGACCTTTGCTCTCATAAACTAAGACATTGGCCTGCGTCTGCAAGTCATTGACTTGGCGTTGCAATTGCGCATTACGGCTGAGTAGCTGTTGGTTAGCGGCTGAGAGTGCTTTATCTGTTGGCTGTAACTCGGCAGCTAGCGTCGGCTTACCATCGGCATCTAGAGTAGCAGCTGGGCGCACCGTCGATGTCGTTGTAGCCTCAGTTGGCGCTGTTCTGGTTTGGGCTGTTGCCGGTTCTGTAGAAGGTACGGCGGATGCAGCTTGCACACTAGCAGCGCTGAGAAGTAAGGATATAGCCAGTAGACCGAGCAAGGCGCACTTAATGGCATAAGCTGGCGCTAAGGACGTTTGACTCACGATGAGACCTTATCACTAGGTAGGGTGTGAATAAAAGGTCTGACATCAACATGGCTATAAACGCCATCGCGTAGATACGGCTCAGCGTCGACCCAAGCTTGCGCTGCTTCCAAAGACTCAAAATCAGCGATAATAACACTGCCAGACATCGGCTCAAGACCGTGCTCGATAGGCGTGGGACCAGCGATAATCAAACGCTTATCGCGATCCAAGGCTTGTAGGCGCTCGACGTGTTCTGGCCGCGTGATCTTACGCTGGGCGCTGCTATTTGCCACATCGTGACCAATAATTACAAATAAGGACATCGAACTTCCTCGAAAATAAGTAAGAATAAACAATAATAACGACTAATCATTATCAAAATCGGCATTTAGGTCAGGGCGATTTTTATTGTAATTTAATCAGCACTATTTAGATTTTTGATCCGTTAAGGCAGGATTGATATGGTTTTTTAATACCGCGAATTGCGCGATAATAAATACCAGCATAATAGGTATCCAGCCGTAGGTTTTAAAATTAATCCAAGCCTCATCAGACATGGTAAATGCCGTGATATAATGAAGCACTCCCATTAATACAAAAAATAAAGCCCAAGCGACAGTCAGCTTTTTCCAGCCGCTCATTGTCAGAGTGAAGACCTCTTTCATCGCCATTTGCATCAAGGGTTTATTGATAGCAGCACTGACAAACAAAGTTAAGGCGAAGATGCCATTAATAATAGGAGACTTCCAACGCAAGTAGATATCGTCACGTAGTAGCAGAGTGCCGCCACAAAAGACGATAGTCAATAATAAAACCACCCACTGCTGCTTATCGAATTTGCCTTTTTGGCGAATAAAGTGGATGGCATAAACCAGCACCGTAGCGATAAGCAAAGCGCCCGCCGCTGCCAAAATACCATTTTGTCTGGCGACAATAAAGAAGGCAATTAAGGGAATAAAGTCTAGTAAGGCTTTCATAGCAAATGAGATGTCCAACAAAAAGTAAAGTGTAGTTTACACGTCTACTGTGCTAAAAAAAAGCAATCAGGGCGGCAATCACCTATATAAGTAACCATTATAGTCATTCTGTATAAAAAACATAGCATAGGAACTGAAGATTGGGTTGCTCAATTCGCCTCAACCCTTATCGCTGTTAAATGAAGGTTTTTAATAGCATTTTTTAATACCATTAAGGCCAACTTTATGAAAATAGATTTACATTGTCATAGTACTTGCTCTGATGGCACTTATGCGCCTACTGAGGTCGTGCAGCGTGCTCATAGCGCTGGTGTTGAGGTATTGGCTTTGACCGATCACGACACGCTGTTGGGTATTGATGAAGCGAGAGCAGCGGCTACTGCTTGTGGTATGCAGCTGATTAACGGCGTTGAGATCAGCTGTGAGCACACGCTAACGGGTGGTTATGGCAAAAACAAATCCACCAACAAGATCATTCATGTGGTGGGGCTTGATTTTGCTGATCGCGCGCAGATGCATGCCACCTTGCAACAATTACAAGACAGCCGTGCTACGCGTGGTCAGCGGATCGTCGAAAAACTCAGTGAGCTTTTGGATATCGATTATGAGGCGCTGTGGCAAGACGTCCTAGCCAAAGCGGGCGACAATCCGCAAGCAGTGGGGCGCGCGCATATTGGGCAAGTGTTGTTTGAGCGCGGCGAGGTCAAAACGGTACAGAAGGCATTTGACAAATATCTAGCAGATAACAAACCTGCTTATGTCGCTATTGAGGCACTGAGCATGGCACGCGGTATCGAGCTTATTCATGCTTGCGGCGGTAAAGCAGTACTCGCGCATCCTACCCGCTATCAGCTTTCAGCTACGCGAGTGCGTAAGCTTATTGCTGAGTTTGCCGAGCTTGGCGGCGATGCTTGTGAGTTGCCGGCGAATAGTGAGCCTATCAGCACACGAAGAATGGTCGATCGCACTATCGCTGGGCATCAGCTAGCCACCTCTATAGGTAGCGACTTTCATGGTAGTAATATGCCTTGGCGACGCCTTGGTGATGTGCCTACTTTGCATGAGGAGCAGCAAGGGATTTGGCAATCCTTTGACTCATTATCTCGCTAGTACTAGCGAACTCTTCAAAGCTATTAAGGGTTTATAAGTGCTAGGGTCGAATGTTCAATAAACCCTAAACGTAGGTCTGCTGAATTTTTACGCTATTAAGCGTTTTATGATTGAATCAGGGCGTTACATTCGATAATATCAATAAAAAACTCGATTTATTTATACCAACCTGCCTGCGGCTGCGTATCCATGGCTATTTCGATATATCAATTAGGCTATAAGAAGCTCTCTCAGATTATATTTGAATGGCAAGTAGCGGATCGTACCTCGCTACTGGCATTATTTATCTTTATAGAAGTTGCTCTACATTGGTTATGGTTTTTAGTGGTATGGTTTTGCCGAGATACCGTTGGACCTTATGTCGATATGCAGTTGTTTTATCCGCTTTGGCTAGGTGTTACGGTCACTGGGGTGCTGTTATGGTGGATGATTGGCTATTTGGCGCGCATAAAAAGTAACTATAAACGATTACTGCGCTGGCAGCTTATACTGGTGCTACTCTACACGGTTTATATCACTTCTATCATCGTCATGGTCGGCTACAGTAGTTTGGTCGCTGGCGTATCGCTGATTGGCGGTGCTATTTTGGGGATGATGCTCATAAAGCGTCGTTATGTTTGGCGCATATTTTTATTGCAGATATTTTTAGTACTATTGGCCATTATCTCTCCTTACTTTGGAATTAGTTTGCCTAATTTGCGGCAAATGCCTGTCATCTCTCCGCTTATCGATATTTATAGTGATCTCACTTATAACGAGATTATGACTATTGAAAACGCTATTGCCGCTTTTATTTTTACGAAAGAAACTTTAGGTTGGGACGATATTAGTGAGCTACAGCGTTCATCGACTTTTTTTTGGCGCGCAACTCATGTCTATTTGGCGCTCCCCAAAGCGCTTTTTACCGTCTATATTTTTCGTAAGCTGTTATATATCTTGGATGAGAGTAGAAAAGAGATTTTGGAGCATGCTCATAAAGATGAGCTAACTACTTTAGATAACCGCCGTTATGGCTTGACGCAAATGCAGCAGAGCTTAGCAGAAGCGACAAATACGCAAGATTATAGTGTGATTTTATTAGATTTAGATCTTTTTAAAGAAATCAATGACAGCTATGGACATCAGGTAGGCGATCAGGTGTTACGAGAAGTGGCTGAAGTTTTAATCGCTTCACTAGCAGCGACTGACGCTATCATCAGTCGTTATGGCGGTGAGGAGTTCTTGATTTTTCTCCCTAATACAGCGCATGCCGAGACTCTAAGCATCGCTGAGCAGTTGCGAGAAAGCATCGCTGAACACATCATCCAAACCGAGGAAAAAGCTAGCGTCAAAGTGACTGCGAGCTTAGGGGTTTATACCTTAACGGCTGATGAGCTAGCGGTGATAAAAGAAGAGTATGTCTTAAAACAAAAAGCAGTACTCAGCTCGCAAGCGAAGCAAACGCGCCCGCGACTACCAGCATTTAGCCAAAATAACGTAAGCGGCTCTGCTAATGCCTTATCTGACATTCAGCAGCAGCTACCCAAAGATATTTGCCAATACTTGATCAGTAGCGCTGACAAAGCACTATACGAAGCCAAAGATAGAGGGCGTAATGAGGTAGTCAGTGCTAATGATTTACTAGCAGTAGAAGTATAAAGTCGCAATCTTTATCTTTGTAGTAAGCAATAGGCATTTAAACGTTTATAAGCTATCGCACTTTTAGATGCTCAACCAAGCTTGCTAATACGCTAGTGGCAAAACTGCCGGTGGTTAGGGTAAAGCTTAAAACTAGCGTTTGTTCATCGCTTTGCTCATGTATCCATTGCCAACTCAAATCCTTAACCGGTAGCCGCAGCGCTCGTCTTTGCGCTTTTATCTTGCGCTGCTCAAGTCCTGTTGCCAATTCAGCCAATAAAGCATCTTGCTGTACTATTGTGTTTTCTATGTCAGCGGCATCGCCTGTTACTTTATCATTGCTCACACCCCACATTACTGCTGTCGGATGAATATCACCGCTAGCCACTCGCGCTTGTAGGGTTTCATCAAGGTGCTCGCTGGCAAATACCGAGCCTGAGCCATCTAAGTTAAACACTTCGCCATTTACCCCGGTATTCCAACTACCATCTCGTACTCTAGCCGCTAATATCTCATTAAATATCAGGCTTCGCGCTGCTGATAGCTCCATCGCGTTTTGTTCTCTTGGTTTACGTTTGCTTTTTTTCTTTGCAGATGGGGTGTTTTGCATGGGTCTGGCAAATAGAGTTAGCGCCTCGCGAATATTATTACCGCCAAAGCCAAAACGCTGCGGACCAAAATAATTAGGCACGCCTGTATCGCTAATACTCATTAGATGCTGCTCAACGAGTGCTTGATTATCTACAAGCGTTGAGCTATCAGCAAACTCTAATTCTCGCAGAGTAACCTCTCGTAAAGTAATGATAAATTGATTGGCGTTATGCGTACCGCGGTTCAGTTTTTTATTATGCCAATGCTCAGCGAGGATATTGACCATTTCATGCTCTTTTATATCTACAGGGGCAAAGTCGCTAGCGGGTTTATGCTTTTTAGGAAGTCGCAGACTAAACCATTGCTTGGTTAAAGCTTGACGATCTTTAAGTCCCGAATAGCCAACATCACGCAAGGGAATCTCTGCCCATTCGGATAACAGTTTGGCAAGGTAGGCGGTATTCACCCCTGATTTTTCTATATGTAGCCATAAATGCTCGCCTTCATCGGTAAAGTCTACCTCTAACCGCTCATTAACTACAAAGTCTTCAGGCTTAGCTTTATAAAGAGCCTGTTCGATGGGCGGCGTTATCGGCTGCGGTAAATTTTCAGTATTCGTTATCGCCGCAAAGTTGGTAGTCGCAGGATCAAAATTTGGGTTATCTATAAAAGTCATAAAATAGTCATTTGATAAGTGATAAAGAAGTGAATAAGGCGTTTTGATTTAATAAATAAGTAAAGTAGCATAAATTGTTAACTCTTAAACCATCAGGTTTTAAGATAACTGCTGAAAATTTACGATTTGCAACGCGCTAGATATACAAAAAAACAGCGCAGGCTAAGTGGTCTTGCTACTATTGAATATAAGGCTATTTTAATGATACTTATTTATTTGCGTCATTATAAAAGCATAGCTTCACAATCAGCTAAGTATGGTCAATTCGAAATAAAATCGATAGGCTTATATGGTCGTGCTACTGGGATAAATTTTGTGCAGCATCGAGGAGTGCGAAGCGCACAGCAAGCAAAGAAAATTTGTACCAGTAGCACTTTAACGGTTTTAAAGTGAGTCCCTACAGATTCAACTACTATCAACATACAATAATGAACGAGCAAACGTTAAGGATAACTTATGACTAACAATAACCAGATCACTATTAGCACAGAGGGTATCAAAGATGGCGGTATGAAGTCGTTTAAACAAGACGACGATAGTATCATTTTAATCACTCGCGATGGCGACACCTTTAACGCTTTTGATGGTAAATGTACTCACGCAGGCGCAGACTTGGGCGAAGGCTTACGCTGCGGCAATCGCGTGATATGTCCTTGGCATCACGGCACCTTTGATAGCACTGATGGATCACTGATAGAGCCAGTCGCTATGAAAGGTTTGACTCGCTATAACGTTATAATAGAAGGCGATAATTTAATCGTTGATACTGCTAACAATCTCAACGAGCGAGCAGATAACGATAAGCTTAGCGAAACGCACACGATCATTGTCGGTGGCGGCGGTGCTGGGTTTATGACCGCCAATCAGCTGCGTCATACCGGCTATGGCGGTAAAATCACTATCATTAGCGCCGATAATAAAGCCCCTTATAACCGCCCTTTACTATCCAAAGCGTTTTTAGCCGGGCAAATGGACGAGAGTAAACTGATCCTAGGCGGCTCAAATTGGGCGGACAGAAACCATATTGAACTGCGCCTAAATCAAAGCGTCAGCGAAGTGCTACCCAATGAGAACGCTATTATTATCAAAAATAGTAACGGCGATGACGAAAAGCAAAGTGCCGACTTTTTAGTCGTTGCCACCGGTGCACAGCCAAAGATACCGCCGTTCAAAGGCGCGCAGCTTGAAGGCGTGTTTACGCTACGCAGCATGAGTGATGCTAAGGCCATCAAAGAGGCTAGCCAAGATAAACACGTAGTCATTGTCGGTACCGGCTTTATCGGTATGGAAGCCGCAGCGGCGCTATCGCAGGCAGGCGAGGCCGCTTCTATTACCGTCGTTGGTCGCAGTCCTCGGGTGATGAGTAATATCGTTTCCGAAAGCGTCAGTAATACGCTAATAAAAATGCATGAAGACAATGGCGTAAGCTTTGCCTTTGGCGCGAACGTTGCTGATATTAATGGCGAAAATGAGAGTAATAAAGTCACCGGCGTTACTTTAACTGATGGCAGTAAGATAAAAGCTGACGTGGTTATTTTGGGTACAGGGGTAGCGCCGCGAACCGACTTGCTTGAAGAGGTTAATGATCCTGATGGCGTGCAAGTGGATAATGAGTTACAACTGCGTGATGGGGTTTACGCGCTAGGCGATATTGCCAAAGCCAGCAATCAGATGGGGCGTATGCGTATTGAGCATTGGCGCGTGGCTTTGCAGCACGGTATCGTTACCGCAGGCGCTATCTTAAATGATGATAAAGTCAGTAGCTTGGAAGAGCGTATTCCTTTCTTTTGGACGGCGCAATATGGTAAAAGTCTGCGCTATAGCGGTCATGCGGCGACCCCAGATAAAGGTATCTTGTTTGGCTCTCCAGACGATTTAGATTATATCGAGTACTATTTTGATGACGAAGGTGAGAATACTCGCGCTAGTGCAGCAAGCTCCTTAGGCCGTGATAAAGAACTGGTTGCTTTTAGCGAATTATTGCGCCGGGGTCACGCGCCAACACGGGCGCAAATTAACGCCGGATTTGACATTATTGAGCAAGCTCACGCATTATCGAGATAGACTAATCAGCGCTGAATAATTATGATAAGGGTTGGCCTAAAGATTTAGGTCAGCCTTTTTTATGTGAAAGAAGTGTTAAGACTAGAGGATAGCATGATGACTAACGACGCTAAAAATACAGATGCTAAAAATAGAGATAAAGTATTTTTACGCCAAGCTGAAGCTGATGATGTGAGCGCTCTAGAGCAGCTATTAAACCTCTGCTATCGCCAAGACCAAGGCTGGACCAACGAGGCTGATTTGGTCGGAGGTATTCGCACTACGCAAGCAGAATTAGCTAGCGTTATTGCCAATCCTAAGCATTATGTTTTTGTTTATCCAAAGACCGATACAGGTGAACGCGGTGGGAAAGAGACGGGCGAGCTATGGGGCTGTATCGCCGTCGATATAAAAGTCGAGGTAGGCTTAAATAAAAAGGATCATAATAACAAAGCTTATATCGGTATGTTTGCCGTACATCCAGAGCTGCAAGGGTGCGGCGTAGGCAATGTGATACTACAGGCGGCTGAGACTTTTGCGGAACGGCATCTACAAGGTAACGATCGACCCAGCCGACTTACTATGTCGATCTTAAGCCATCGTCCTGAATTATTGGCTTACTATCAGCGCCGTGGTTATCAGTTGAATGGTAATAGTATGCCGTTTCCTGTTGATGGCAATAATGGTGAACCTAAGCGTCAAGACTTAGCGTTATTGGAACTTGAGAAAATCGTCAACGTATAAACGCTGGTTTTATGAGCCCCAAAAATGCCCAAAGGTCATAAATAAGCCAATGCTGAGTAGAATAAATGCCACAGTGATCAAGCGCTTAAACCAATTAAAAGCGGGCAAGCGTGTGGCATTGTCATCAGACATCAGATAAGCAAACAAGAACAGTAAACTTGCCGCCAGCGTCATAATCCCTATGCCTACGGGTAAGATGTAGAGGTAGACTTGCCACACAATTATCTCGCAACTTATTAGAGTATTAGCATAATATCAGTAACGCTGGCACGCTGTCTGTAATAATAAAAACTAGTATGCTTCGCTTAAGCTGATTTAATCACAGCTTTATGCTGGCAAAACTAAATTTAAGAAATTATGTTGGGTTTTTACTGCCGCTTAGGTATACTCTAAGCACCTTTTAAAGTTCTGAGATCAACATGAAAAACTTGAAAAAACTAGCCTTTATAATACTGCTTACGCCGCTATTCACCGCTTGCTCTAATGGTCCGTCCGATAGCGATGTAGAAGAGCTGATTCAAGCCCAGTATGATAAAGCGGGTAGCATGATGGATGATGCCATGGCGCAAGCGGGCGATGATGAGATGGCAAAAACTATGAGCGGTATGATGGCAGGGATGATGCCGACCCTTGAGAGTGTCGATAACATCAGCTGTGATACTACCGAGGGCGACAACACTTATTTGTGCACCGCTGAGGTAACGCAAACGATCGGCGGTAACACACGTACCGATAGTGGCGCTTTTAAAGTTAATGATGTAAATGGCAAATGGGTGCTGACACCATAAAATAGCTGCTTTTGCCGTGAATAATTAGCAAAAAAGGAATGCACAAGTGGCACTCCTTTTCTGCTTTATACTATCTGCCCTAAACCTTTCTCAGTTCACCTAACGCATAGTCACAAATTCTTCTGCACCCGTTGGATGAATGGCAACGGTATTATCAAAGTCGGCCTTAGTCGCGCCCATCTTAATCGCTACCGCAAAGCCTTGTAACATCTCATCGACACCGTAACCGATGCCATGCAAACCAATGACTTTTTCTTCTTCGCCTAAGCATACCAGCTTCATTACGCACTTTTGGCGATGCTGCGTCACCGCACTATACATCGAGGTAAAGGTTGAGGTGTAGCATTTTATATTTTCTTTACCATGTAACTCAACGGCGTCAATCTCAGATAAGCCAATAGTACCGATAGCGGGATGAGTAAAGATAACCGTCGGTATCAAATCATAAACCAAATGCTCATCATGCTTTTCGTTAAATAAGCGCTCTGAAAGCCTGCGACCTGCAGCGATAGCCACTGGCGTTAGATCAATACTGTTTTCGATGATATCACCGACTGAATAAATACCCTCGACATTAGTATTCTGGAATTTATCGACTTTGATTTTGCCGTTATCCGTTGTCTCCACACCTGTTACTTCTAAGTTAATAGCGTCGGTAGAAGGTGCGCGACCAATTGCCCAAATCAGGCAATCTACCGTATCAAGCGTACCGTCTTTGGTACATAACTCTAAGCTGCCATCTTCATTTTTATTGACTTCAGTGAGTGTCGTTTCGGTATGCAATTGGATACCATCTTGCTCCATCTCTATCAGCAAGGTCTCGACGATAGTATGGTCAAATGAGCGTAGCGGCGAGTGCTGACGAACATACAGATGCACCTCTGATCCTAAGCTGTTAAGCACGCCTGCGATTTCAACAGCAATATAGCCAGCGCCAGCGATAGCGACCCGTTTTGGCAAATGATTCAATTCAAAAAATCCATCAGAATCGATGCCGTGCTCTGCGCCTGGAATGTCAGGGAGAATAGGATGGCCACCGGTCGCAATCAAAATATGGTCAGCGGTAATATGTTCGCCATTGACTTCAACCGTATTGGTATCGACGAATTTAGCAAAACCCTTTATGACTTCAACGCCGTTTTTTGCCAAATTATTATCATAAGAGCGATGAATGTTTTGGATATATTGTTGGCGGCTATTGACCAATTTTTGAAAGTCGAAGTTCTTTAATTCAACATCAAAGCCGTAGTCTGGCGCATACTTCTCAATGGCTTCAGCCACTTGCGCGCCGTACCACATCACCTTTTTGGGTACGCAGCCCCAGTTAACACAAGTGCCGCCTAATTGTTCCGCTTCGATAATCGCGCATTTTTTGCCATAGCTTGCCGCGCGGTTGATTGACGCGATGCCGCCGCTACCGCCACCAATAGCGATATAGTCATAATGTTTACTCATATAGGCTCTCTTAATTTAGTTTTTATTAGGTTTTTTTGTCACGTATAGTCATAGCTACTTATAAACTTATAGGTATAACGCATCGCGCAATGTGTGCTTGATGATACCATGAAGCGTGAACCACGTTAATAAGGAAAACTTATGCATATAGTTATCTTGACCCTGACTTTCTCACTGCCTGGCTGCAGCTCACTAAAAGAAAAACGCCAACGTATGGGCGGCTTGCATGCACGCTTTGGTAATACGCCAAGTGTCGCGGTATGTGAGAGCGGCGAACGTGATCGGCATGACGCTAGCGAGTGGACGTTTGTAATCGTCGGACTGACCAAACGTGAGGTTGAGTCGCAGTGTAGTCAAATCGAGGAGAAAATAGAGCGCACGGTAGATGCGCGAGTGATGAATATTGAGCGAGAATTTATTTAAGTGGGGTAGGTTTATCTCCTACCATGCAAGGCACTCAAAACCCTATCAAGCAAAATCAAGACTGATTTCAACACCTAAATTAGCATTTATATTTACCAATGCATCTAGGCTAAATTTGCTAATTTTGCCTTGTAATAAGTCATTAAGACGAGGTTGAGTAATTCCGCAAAGCTTAGCAATCTCGCTTTGCGTACCTGACATATCTTTAATAATGTCTGTAATATGATGCATAAGTTCAGCACGCAATTTTAAATTAGCGCTTTGAGTAGGCGTATCACAAAGGGCGTCAAATGCAGAGGTGTATTTAGTCATTTTTTAAATTCTGTATGAGTGATTTTAGTCTTCGCTTAATATTAATTAGCTGAGAGTCTTTCTTCTTATGGTTTTTGAATAAATCAGGATTATTTAACTCTTTCACAGTTAATAAACCTTCCGCAGTTGGATGCTCAAAATAAAGCTTGTAATAGGTGACTTTCGTACCTTTTAATAAAACATCCTTACCTATATATTTTTCTAAGTCGAAATGGAATAATGTGTCTTCGTATTTGTTTTGAATGTAGACCTTTTTTAGATTTTCGTCTATATAAGTAATAATACCGTCGCTTAAATCTGGACCCATTGTCATCTCTATAGCTTATTAATAATCCTTTTCAAAAGTAACTAGCTTTTGCATCGTGCTCTCTACGCACCGATTGGATAACTTACAACCCCCGAAGCGCTCGCGTCGCATCGTCAAAAGCGACTTTCGCATCCTCAATCTCACCTGCAAACATCAAAAACAAATGCGGCATGGTCTCATAGACTTTTAGCTTGGTCTTTATGCCTGCGTCTTTGAGTGTATCAGCATAAGCCACACCTTCATCACGTAGCGGATCAAAGCCGCCGACCATAATAACAGCAGACGCAACGCCTTCTAAATTGCCAAAGATTGGCGATACCATCGGGTCTGTCGTATCGGTGTCATCGTTTATGTATTTTTCCTTAAACCAGCGCATCTTAACGCGCTCCAAAAAGAAACCCGTCGCAAATAACTCATACGATTGATACTCACGGCTCATATCGACCCAAGGCACCCATAACAGTTGTAGTTTTGGCGGATGAGCATCGTCTTTGGTTTGCTGCGCGACGACCGCGGCTAAGTTACCACCTGCGCTGTCACCACCGACCGCCAGACGCGTCGCATCAACACCAAACTTATCGGCATTATTGGCAACATGACGGAAAGCTGCCAGTCCATCATTGACAGGAGTAGGGAAGGGGTGCTCAGGCGCGAGGCGATAGTCGACTGCGATGACGGTACAATTACCATCTGCCGCCAAATGCTGACAGACCAAATCGTGTGATTCAAGCGAGCCTGCCACATAACCACCACCATGATAAAACACCAAAGCAGGCTGATTATTATCTTTGACTTTGCGATGTCGATAACGACGTAGCGTAATGCTATCACCGCCTGATACGTCGAGGGGAAAGTCATCGCTGATGATATCTTTGTGTTCTGATTGCGCTAATAAAGGCCCTTGTGCATCGATCTGTCTGCGCGTGCTGGCAACGCTCGCAAGGTGATTGGGCGGTGGACCAAATAGCTTTAAGATGACTTGTACTGAGACATCTAAAGTCTGACCGTCGATAACAATGGGCTTACCTGCGATTTTGCGTAGAATGGGCTTGGGTAGGTGGACTATTTTTCTGACGATAGTTTTTTGTGCTTTGAATGCGAGTTTTTTTAGCTTTGGGTGGTTTTTGATTTTCATTGAAGATGTCCTTATCTTGAGTAATGAATGATAAACCGTTACGCCTTAGTTTTATGTCTACAAACCTTACGCAATACGGGTCATTTGCGTAAGATTAGAGTCTTCAATCATCTCCTTTGTCACCTTTATAAAGTTTTTAAAGTGCGCGCTTTGTCCATGCTGCTCCATAAGCTCCTTATTTTCCCACACCTCATAAGTGATAAAGTGATTCGGATTGTCATTATCTTGATGGATATTATAGTGGATAGCGCCTTGCTCAGCTTGCGATGCCTCGGCCAGCTTAAGTAGCTCAGACTTAAGGCTTTCAGCGTGTTCAGGTTTGGCGGTGATATTAGCAACGAGGGTGATAGCTTGTTTTTCTTGAGTGTTCATAATGGTGTCCTAAGGTTAGCCTTGTAGTGATTGTAGTAACTCTTGAGTTTGGCGTTTAAGCTCGGCAATAGCGTCTTTATTTAAAGCATTAGCATGCGGTTGTCCGAACTCGCCTCTGGCATCACCGTGCACGCCGTCTTTGATGTCATTGTCAAAATACTTGCCGGTATCATCAGCGAAATCATCGGATATGGCAAGCTCGGTTAGGATGTTCGCGCCTTTATCTGCCGATGACCAGTATTTGCCATACGCTTCATTAACCATTTTGGTATTAAGTAGTGAGCCTGGATTGACCGCGATGACATTGATATTATCATCTGTGACAGCCTCCGCTAAGTCCATACTCCACATGGTAAGCGCCAGCTTGCTTTGCGCGTAAGCGTCCTTGTCATCGAGACGCTCACTCCCTGTAAATGCAGGATAATATATCGGCGCTTGCGCCGCTGAGCTTAGATTGATAATGCGCGCTTTATTAGACTTTTGAAGTAGGGGTAATAGGGCGTTGGTTAACTCGTGAGGTGCTAAATAATTGACCACAAAACGCACGTCCAATCCGTCTTTGGTAATTGGCGATGCGGTGGTATAAATTCCTGCATTGTTAACAAGTACATCAAGCTCTGCTAGCTTGTCATTCACTTCTGCTGCCATTTTGTGTACCGCATGTAAATCTGAAAGATCAGCCACAAACCCGTCGATGTTATCCGCCGCTGCGCTAGTCGCTGCCGCTTTAACCTCCATAATGACCTTGTCGAGCTTATCAGCGTCTCTGCCATGCAAGTACACTTGATGTCCCGCTTTTGCTAAATTTAAAGCGGCAAGCTTACCAATGCCATCGGTGCTACCGGTAATTAAAATAGTCTTTGTCATGCGTTATCCTTATGGTGTTCGTTGTTACTTAGACTTTGGATACGCTTTCTATTTTATCTATCGACATGCTGCTGATTGTAATGAAAGTGTTGTGATTGGAGACGTGGCTGTAATTGAAGACGTTTTGATAGTATCTTGGAATGGGTGAGCTTGGTGGGTGAGATTACTTTACTAAAAAGCATGGTTTTAGATTTTAGAGCAGTGGTAAAAATCTATGATAGAAAGATTTTCTATAACTAACATAGTTAGAATGATTCTTCTGTTTTACAAGCTGTTTTTTAAATGTTTGATACTCAACATAAGTGAGTATAGTAATGTGCTTCCCACGCACCTTTTGCTATTGCAGTTTTACAGGTGCGTGGAGTACATTCCATAAAAACTAATATTCAATTATATAAAATTATTGCTTACATTAATTCTGCTAAGAATTATATATTTTTGTTTACTATTTTAAAGTTAATTATTGCAATATATTTTCAAATGTATAGAATGAGTATGAAATAACTAACACTGGTGTATTTAACAATGAAAACTTTAAATATTTGTTTGCTTAGTGCTTCTATCACTTTCTTAACTGGCTGCGGTAGTGACTCTGATTCTTCATCAACAACTTTCGAACCTTCTCCAAGTTTACCTACACCAGATACATCTATCCCTTCAACTCCTCTTCAACCTGGAAATAATATCCCAGTCGCAATAGCAGGTATTAAACAAAACGTTACTTTAGGTGATTTAGTTTATTTAGATGGCTCTAACAGTGTTGATAAAGATGAGGATTCATTAACATACAAATGGACAGTAAATAAAAAGCCAGCAGGAAGTAAGGTTGTATTATCTGATTCTTCAATAGTAAATCCAACATTCAAGCCTGATATGCAAGGTACATACATTATAAGTTTATTAGTTAACGATGGGAAAATAGATAGTAAAGAAAGTACTGTAGAAATTAACGCAGTTAAAGGGAATGCAGCTCCTGTAGCTGTAATTAAAGAAGTCTCTGAAGAAGTGAAGGTTGGTAAAAAACTTATCTTAGACGGCTCATTAAGTAATGATAGTGATGATGATACGTTGAATTACAATTGGACAGTTGAGTCTAAACCGTCTGATAGTGCTGCACAGCTGTCTATGTCAACATCCCAAAATCCAAGTATAATTTTTGATAAGATAGGAAGTTACAAGGTTGGGCTTGTCGTTTCAGATGGCCAGCTAAATAGCGATAAAACAACCATTACAGTAAAAGTTGTACGTGGTAATTCTGCTCCATTAGCTAATGCTGGGCTACCTCAGACTATAAACCTAGGTAATACTATTACATTAAATGGCAGCAAGAGTACAGATCCTGATAACGACAAATTAAGTTATAAGTGGTCTGTAAGTTCTCTTCCAGCTGGAAGTAAGGTCACTCTTAATAGTACTGTTATTAATCCTGTCGTAACACCAGACGTGTCTGGAAACTATGTGTTTAATTTGAAAGTTTCAGATGGTTCTTTAAGCTCAAGTAGTAACGTGAATATCACTGTTCAAAGTGCACCAGAACTTATTTTAAGTACTACTGGATTTTTTGGAGATACTGTTCAAAAACTCCCTTACGTTACGTCATCATCGTTTAATACAAGTTCTACGTGTGTCGGAAGCTGTGCTAAAGGAGTTTCGATAGAAGAATTTTCTTTGGAGGCTCAAGGTGCAGATTTCACAATCACTAATTTGAAAGCAACGTCTAGTAATAGTAGTTATCCAGCGTTTTTCGAAAACTTAAACGATAATCAGGTTATTAAAAAAGGTGAAAAACTTAAATTCGACTTAAGAGTAATGCACACAAAATATAATACAGTTAGATTAAATTATTCTTTTACAGTTAAAGAAACTGGACAAACTTTTTCATACACAGCGAATGGTTCTACTAACTAATATAAATTAAGTTAATATATAAAAAAAGAGCTAACTTTGTTAGCTCTTTTTTGTAATGGGACTATAGTAAGGGCTATGAGAAAATATCATTTACACCAACGTAAAAATATTAAGTTGGTTGGTTTCAATAATTTTTCTATTTTCCATTAAATAATGTGTTGTAACTTCATTTGTAAAATAGCACGATGGATTGTATAACCGTCTAAAGTAACGTTAATAACTCTATTTCTAGCAGATTAAACCCCATTTAGCAAAAAAGGCCACCCCAAAAGAGTGACCTTTAAATGACAACCGAAACTAAAATACTAACTCGCCTCCGACATAGCCTGTTCCAATACCGGCTTCAAAAACTCACCCGTAAACGAGCCTGCAACTTCCGCCACTTCTTCAGGCGTACCTTCCGCGATAATCATCCCGCCACCTTTACCGCCTTCAGGGCCAAGATCAATCACCCAATCGGCAGTTTTGATGACGTCTAAATTATGCTCAATCACCACGATGGTATTACCTTTATCACGTAGCGCATGCAGGATATTGAGTAGTTTATCGATATCATGAAAATGCAAACCTGTGGTTGGCTCATCCAAGATATACAGCGTTTGACCCGTATCACGCTTGGCAAGCTCACGCGCTAGTTTCACCCGCTGCGCTTCACCACCGGATAGGGTAGGCGCAGATTGACCAAGGCGAATGTAGCTTAGTCCCACATCCATCAACGCTTGCAAGCGACGATAAATCGCTGGTATGGCAGAGAAGAACTCAGTGGCATCTTCTACGGTCATATCGAGCACGTCAGCGATGGTTTTACCTTTGTAGTGAATCTCAAGCGTCTCACGGTTATAGCGCTTGCCCTCGCAGGTATCACAGGGTACATACATATCTGGCAAGAAGTGCATTTCGACTTTGATGAGTCCATCACCTTGACACATCTCACAGCGACCGCCTTTGACGTTGAAGCTAAAGCGACCGGCTTTATAACCACGCGCGCGCGCTTCTTGCGTTTGTGCAAACATTTCACGCACAGGAGTAAATACGCCGGTATAGGTTGCTGGGTTGGAGCGCGGCGTACGACCGATTGGGCTTTGGTCAATATCAACCATTTTGTCTAAATGCTCAAGCCCGCTGATACTGTCGTGTTTATCGGCGATTAAAGTTGAAGCATTATTCAACTGAGTCGCGGCGATGGGCATTAAAGTACGATTAATCAGGGTTGATTTGCCAGAGCCGGATACGCCAGTAATACAAGTCATAATGCCGACTGGCAAACTTAAATCCACATCTTTTAAGTTGTTACCTGACGCGCCTTTTAGTTCAATCGTCATAGGTACTTTTTTGGGTTTGGCTTTACCTTTCGCCTCGACCTCTATGGTTTTGGCCTTATGGCGTACCGTTGGAATCTCGATACGCTTCTCACCTGACATGTATTGCCCAGTGAGCGAATCTTTAGTCGCCATAATCTCATCGACCGTGCCTTGGGCGATGATATGACCACCATGTACGCCTGCGCCAACTCCGATATCAATCACGTGATCGGCTTGGCGAATCGCATCTTCATCATGCTCAACGACAAGGACAGTATTACCCAGATCACGTAAGCGCGTTAAGGTTTTAAGCAGACGATCATTATCACGCTGATGCAAGCCAATAGACGGCTCATCAAGCACATACATCACGCCCATTAGACCGGCACCGATTTGGCTAGCAAGCCTGATGCGCTGCGCTTCACCGCCCGATAGCGTTTCAGCAGAGCGTGCTAAGGTTAAATAGTCGAGTCCAACGCTCACTAAGAAGTTGAGACGCTCATTGATCTCTTTAAAGATTTTCTCCGCGACTTCGCCTTTATGACCGCTGATTTTAAGGCTTTTATAATAGTCAGCCGCATCACCGATAGAGAGTTTGACGATCTCAGCGATGGTTTGCTCATCGACGCGCACGTTACGCGAAATCTCATTGAGACGCGCGCCATCGCAGACGTTACAAGTGGTATCGGCAAGATATTTGGCTAACTCATCACGCACCAGATTGCTTTGGGTTTTGGCATAGCGGCGCTCAAGATAGGGTAGTACGCCTTCAAAGGGAATGGTCTTATTAGTCTTACGGCCGCGCTCATCAGTGAAGTTAAAGGTCAGCTTCTCTTTACCTGAGCCTTGCATAATAAGCTCTTGCTGCTGCTTAGATAAATCCTGCCACGGCGTATCCATATCGATATTGAAATGCTTACAAACGGTAGTTAGCAAACCAAAATAATAAGAGTGGCGTTTATCCCAGCCGTTAATCGCCCCCTGATTTAAGGATTTTTCATGATGAGTAATCAGCTTTTCAGCGGCAAAATATTGACGTTTGCCTAAACCGTCACAAGTCGGGCAGGCACCATACGGATTGTTAAAACTAAACATCCGCGGTTCCAGCTCAGATACGGCGCGATCGCACACTGGGCAAGAGTGTTTAGCCGACATCACTTGGTTGGTATCGCCGCCTTCTTTCGGATTACCATCCATGAAGTGCAGCGTGACTAGGCCTTGACCCAGACGCAGCGCCGTCTCTAAGCTTTCAGCGACGCGGTTGCCTAAGTCATCGCGCACCTTAAAGCGATCAACGACGACCTCAATCGTGTGTTTTTTCTTCTTATCGAGGGTCGGTAGCTCATCAGTATCATAGACGTGACCATCGACGCGTACGCGCACAAAGCCTTGCCCGATTAATTGCTCAAGCAAAACAGTATGCTCACCTTTACGCTCTCGAACCACCGGCGCCAAGATCATAAGCTTGGTCTCAGCAGGCAGTGCCATGACTTGATCAACCATCTCCGTCACAGACTGTGCCACCATCGGCTCGCCGTGCTCAGGGCAATAAGGCGTCCCGATACGCGCGTACAATAGGCGTAGGTAGTCATAAATCTCAGTGATCGTGCCAACAGTTGAGCGCGGATTATGGTTGGTCGATTTCTGCTCAATAGCAATGGCAGGCGACAAACCCTCGATACTATCGATTTCAGGCTTTTCCATTTGCGATAAAAACTGACGCGCGTATGCTGACAGACTTTCAACGTAACGGCGTTGCCCTTCAGCATAGAGGGTATCAAAGGCTAAAGAGGATTTACCAGAACCAGATAAACCAGTAATGACCACAAACTTATCACGTGGGATATCAAGATCAATATTTTTGAGATTGTGCGTACGAGCGCCGCGTATTGCGATATGGTCATGTGCCATCGGTAAGGGGTTTCCTATTTTTTAAAGTGGGTTAACGATTATTAAAGATAACCAACATTTGTAAATTTAAAAGAGTAGATAAACTTAAATAATAATAAAATAGACAAATAAAAAGAAAAGAGAGTAAAAGACTTAACTACTTTTTAAAACCTATTTATTTTTATCAATTAACAAAAGTCTATTTATAGGAGTTAAGGTCAAATAGCTAACCGGTATTTATATTTTTACGATAGCTATTAAGCGAGTTTGCCACTGCTGCAACTTATGAGTAAAAAAATGCTATATGAGCAAAAGAACAATGCTATCAACGCTTTACTTTATAGTCACGATTAAGCGATTATTCAAGTCAGGGAGACGTATTAAAGAAGGTTAGTAACAAAACTATAGAGATAAAGGCAGCAGAGAGCGCCTTGTGATAAAAGTCTCGGCAAGAAAATGGCGAATGTCTTATACTAGGGAGCTTGATTTGGAGCTGAAGCTAGCGCAGATATAATAACGTCATGCGGTGCTTGAGGTCTCTAAGCCAGCTTTAATCAACCTTTGTAGGATCAGGCTTGGAGATCAATCCACTTAAGTGGTCTGCAAGCTGTAGCTATCAGATGTTATAAGATGAACCAGTGAGGCAAGTATGAATAGCGTAGAGAAACGGGCAATCTTAGGGGTAGGTGGTATTTTTGCTCTGCGGATGATTGGCCTGTTTATGATAGTGCCGGTGTTTTCTGTTTATGGCAGCACTTATGCGCATGCGACGCCTTTTTTGATTGGTTTAGCCGTCGGGATTTATGGTCTGGGTCAAGCTATTTTTCAGATTCCGATGAGCCTTGCTGCCGATAAGTTTCCGCGTAAGCCTATTATCATGCTCGGTCTGATATTGTTTGCGCTTGGTGGTGTTATTGCGGCCAACGCCACAGATATTTACGAGGTTATTATCGGTCGCGCACTCGCGGGTAGTGGGGCCGTATCGGCGGTACTAATGGCGCTCTTAGCCGACGTCACGCGCGAGGAGATGCGCACCAAAGCGATGGCCACTATGGGTTTGACCATTGCCACCTCTATTATGCTCGCCTTTGCTTTTGGACCATTATTAGTCGGCTCGCTTGGGATGTCAGGGCTGTTTTGGTTGACCGCAGGCTTTGCCGTACTGGCTATGTTGCTATTGTTCGTAGTACCGACGCCGCTACGGGTCCTCAAACATAACTTAGATAACAAATCGATCGGTGAACAGCTAGCGACGGTGCTCAAAATTGGCGATCTAAACCGGCTGCATTTCGGTATATTTGCGCTGCATTTGACGCTTACCGCGATATTTGTCATCTTGCCGCATCAGCTAACGGAAGTCATGGGCTTGTCGGTGCGTCAGCAAGGCTTAGTGTATTTGCCGCTGTTATTTATCGGCTTTGGCGTCGCGATACCTTTTATTATTATCGCTGAAAAGAAGCGTAAGATGCGCCAAGTCTTTTTGGCTGCTATCGCCTTAATGACCGCCGCATTAGTATTATTGGCTTTAGGTAGCCAAGTCGGTGTCGGTATTATCTTAGGGTTACTGCTGTACTTTATGGGCTTTAACTTACTTGAGGCCACCATTCCGTCTTGGATCTCTAAGCGCGCGCCAGTCGCGAACAAAGCCACGGCGATGGGGCTGAATTCATCAAGTCAGTTCTTCGGTGCCTTCGTTGGCGGCGCGATGGGTGGTCTGTTACTCAGCCAGCCTAATATGTTGGCATGGGGTATTTTGGCGGTAATAATGGCTGTGGCACTACTAATCATTCTGCCCATCTCGCAGCCGCCGTATCTATCTAGTACCACAGTGACAATTCCGAATAACATCGATGTTCAGGATTGGTCGCGACAAATGATGGCAATCAATGGCGTCGATGAGCTAGTCGTCATGGCAAAAGAGCAAGTGGCTTATCTAAAACTGGATAAAACCCAGCTAACAGATGAAGCAAAGCAAGAGCTTGCCAAGTTAGCACAAAGCCCTTTAAATATATAATTGAGCTATTAAGATCCGATACGATTGCGATAGTATTGACTGTACTGAAAGTATCGACGGTTATATTAGGCTAGCTAGCACACAAATGTATGATAGTAAACGACATGAACTGTCGTCTATAAATAAGTGTGTCTAGATATTTACGAAAAAAACGTATAAAGTGAACCTATAATATTAATTGAAAATTAGGGTTGATAATTATTGACCTTATAAAAATAGATTAAAGTAAGCTATTTAGGCTTTTATATAAGAGCTTAGCGCTTATCAACAAAATCATCTATAAAAGGAAGACATTATGCGCGGAGTTAATAAGGTCATCATCATCGGCAATCTTGGTGCGGACCCCGAATCACGTCAATTCAATAATGGCGGTAGTGTTACGAATATATCAGTAGCCACCTCTGAGCAATGGACCGATAAACAAAGCGGCGAAAAAAGAGAAGCCACTGAATGGCATCGTGTCTCACTGTTCAATCGTTTGGGTGAAATTGCCGCTCAGTACCTACGAAAAGGCAGTAAAGTCTATATCGAAGGTAGCCTGCGCACTCGTAAATACCAAGCTCCTGACGGCAGTGATCGCTATGCTACCGAAATTCGCGCCGATCAAATGCAGATGCTAGATGGCGCTAGCGGTGGTCAAGGTGGTCAGCAAGGTGGCTATAGTAACCAAGGCGGTGGACAAGGGTTTGGTGGTCAGCAGGGTCAAGCTGGTGGTATAGCAGCGGCAGCACAAGGTAATCAGCAAGGTGGCTATGGCAATCAAGGTACACCTACTCAGAACAACAATCAATTTAACCAACCAGCACAGGCATCGCAGTCTAAACCTAACGCCATGCCAGACGGTCCGGTCGATGATGATATTCCGTTCTAACTTATACAATAAATAAATGTTGTATTTATAACTATATAGCTCATTGATAATAATATCATTGAGCTATTTTAATGTCTAAAATATATTGCATTTTTATTTAATAACTTTGTATAATAGTATTTATTGTATTTACTTAGAGTAGTAGCCTGATGTCAGTCCTAAAGAGAAAAGAGTTTATTGAGACAAGTGGTGAAAGGTTTTCTCTTCTTGTTGATGAAAATGGTATTCCTGACTTTTGGATAACGTTATTCATGACTACTGTTGTACGATCTTATACGCACTCAACTCAAAGAGCATATATTAATCACCTATATCATCTCAGTCTTTGGGAAGCGAAAATAAAATCTCGTCTGTCTGATAGGATAATTACAGCATCACAAAATAAAGGTAGTAGTGATATTCGGTTTTTCTCACATTCCGAAATTCAATCACTTGCTGAGCATTGTAAGCTTCAAACAAAAACTGCTCGAAAGCTAAATAATTCAAATAATAAAGTAACTCAATTCAAGAAACCTACATCTAAAGCGCCATTGCTAACTGTATCCATTGCCCAACAAAATCAAAGAATTAAAGTGGTTGCTGAGTATTTTGAATTCTTAGCAAATAACCTTCTCAGGAATAAAGCAAGCTTTTCAAGCTATGTTGAGATCATTAAAGAAACGAAAGAGTGGCTTTTAAGTAAAAAGCCTAAAGGTGGTAGTCGTAGAACAACGTTCGATCCTGATGCTAAAGCCCCACCTCCAGAAGTGTTCTTTAAGGTCATGGAGTTGGTAAGACCGCTCAATGACCAGAATCCTTTCACTGAGTTGGTTAAAAATCGAAACTACCTTTTGTTCAGATTACTTTATGAGACAGGTCTGAGAAGTGGAGAGATTCTTCAGCTAAAGATAACTGATATCAAATTTTCTCAAAATATAATCGAAGTTCGTCGTAGACATAATGACCTTGAAGATACTTATAGGTCAATCGAACCTAATGCTAAAACTCTTGAGCGTGATATCTATATAACACCTGAATTATCTGAAGAGATTAGAGCATACGTTATTAAAGAACGTCCGCTTATGCGTAATGCAAATAAGCATAGTTTCTTATTCGTATCCAATAAAGGGAAAAGTGCAGGAAATCCCATTTCTCTAATACAGTTCTCAAGAATTGTTGAAAAAGTTGCAGAGGATGAAAATTTAGCTGACTTTATCAAAAAGCATGGGTTTAATGGCGCAAGGAGAATAACTAGGCACGGTTTTAGGCATGATTTTAATAATAGGCTATCCATTAGTATTGATAAAAACAACGAGAAGGCAAGAGAAGAAGGACGCTTACACGATATCATCTCAGAAAAGCAAGAACTTGAGCGTAGAATGTATCTTATGGGGCATAAAAATGAGAGTTCTTCGAGTATTTACAACTTGAGGCATACTAAAAAACAGGCTGAATCACTACTGTTGCAAGAAATGCAAAACATAGATTTTCTTATTAACCCTAAGGATGATTAATTGAGATGAACACTGCACAAGTATTGAGTGATTATGTAGAAGACTTTGAAATTTCAGACGCTTTTACTATTAGATCCAAGGCAGGCTATGAATCAAGTTTTCAAGATGATGTTTGGAAATTGGATAATTCGTACAGTATCAATTGGGGTAATGTAGGGAATGTTTCAGGTAGTGTTTTACAAGGGTTTAAGCTCACTACTGCACGGATGGCTGAAGAGGTCTCCGCAAAGCATACTCAAAATTGTTGGCATTATTTTAAGCAATATTTGTTAGATCCCAATATCTACACAGGTGGCAAAATTAGCTCAGAGCTAATTTTGAAGTATAAATCAACTTTAGACTCTGAAAATGAGTATAAGTTGGGAACGATTCGCTCATTACTGAGAAATTGGGTTGAGTGGAAACATCCAGGGGTTAATAGTGATATATCAGATACACTTGATCGGCTAGTCTTAAAGGGAAATGTAAAAGGTAAAGCTGTCTTACATCAATGTCCTCATACGGGCGCTTATACGCTCACTGAACAGCAATCATTATTAATATGGGCGGGTAACGCTTTCCAAGAGAAAATCTTGTCTTTAGAGGAGTTTACATGGCTCTATTTGATATATGCAACAGCTAGAAGACCAAGCCAAATCAGAGCGTTAAGAATATGTGACGTTACTCATAAAGTGGTCAATAATAGAAATATATATTCTATTAATATCCCAAGAGCGAAACAAAGAGGTGGTAAATTCCGTTCTGAATGCAGGTCTTTAACTATTACTGAAGACTTATATTTGATTGTAGTAAATCAAATTAATGAGGTTAAATCCTTTGTTTCTTCTAAATTGCCTATACTTGACGATAACGATATTGAACAGTTACCTATTTTTTTGAATCGCGATTCATTGGGAGAAATGAAAGTAGGCGACTATAAAGACGTTGTTGTAAATACTCCTGATTATTTACATCTATCTGCGACTGACGTTCATTATATGGATAGACAAATATCTCGTAAATGTGATGCTATTTCTGAGCGTACAGGCGACTACATTCACTTTACACCCATGAGGTGTAGGAGAACTAGAGCGACCAATCTTGTTAGGAATGGTATTACAGGTGTGCAGCTAGCCTACTTGCTTGATCATTCAGATACTCAGCAGTTAAGTGTATATACTCAGCATACAGGTGAGTTAGCGCTGAGAATTTTTGACAAGATGAATGACGCAATGGAATTGTTATCTGCAAAGTTTGAAGGGCGACTTATTCGTTCTGAAGATCAGGCATTAAGAGGTGATGATCCTAACAGCCGCGTATTCCAATCTACAAACTCTCAGGTAGGTAACTGTGGAGGCTCTCCTGCCTGTAATAGTGGGCTAAAAGCCTGCCTTTTGTGCAGTCAGTTTCAACCTCTACTAGATGCTCCTTGGGAAGATGTTTTGCTTGATTTAGTCGAAGAGGTTGAACATAAGCAAGCTATGGGAGCTAGCGATTTGATTTTGCAATCGTTTAACCTTCAGCTAGCCCACGTTAAAGCTATTATGAACGCATGCGATAAAATCAAGCTAGAAGAGGTTCTCTGATATGACACAGGTTATTCCCTTTAAGCCAAAGCATGAAGTTGAGTGCGAAAAGAACCTTCTTGATTTTATTGAGAGAGCCAAACATGACTTGAGTATCTATAAAGATCAAGGCGGATTCAATAGCGACAACTGGAAGATTATATATAAAAATGGTCGTACCTCATCTATGCATTTTACTGGGCCAAAATCGCAAGGTAATAAGACTGGGGAGTTAATGTTACAACCGTTTAGAGACTTTGCAAAAGCATATATAAGAGATTTGCAAACATGGAAGGAAAGAAATCCCGCAAGTTATATGGTTGTACTAAAAACTATTTATGAAATGTTAATCGAAACTAATGAAAGGGCTGATATTCTTGATTTCAATGGTATAACACTACGAAAAACTACTGAGAGTTTAGAAAACCGTCTATCTGCGGGTGCATTATATCGTGCGGGTCAAGCGCTTGAAAGTTTATTGGATAGTATTCGAGAGTATAAAATAAACCTAACGATACCAACATGGAAAAATCCTTGGAAACGCCCAAATGAAAAGGCTTCAGGAACTTCGCACGAAGATAGAGCTTGGCAAGAAAATAGATTGTTAACCAGTCATCAAATCAGTTGTCTAGCGGATGCTTTTCGGTTAGCTAAAACGCCTTATGAACATTTTTATTCATCTCAAGCTGTACTATTAATGGCTGCTCCAAGCAGAGGTGGAGAGTTGCATTTTTTGACTACAGACTGTTTGTTTGAAACAACAGCATTTAAAGAGGTAGTTGATGACTCGGGTAAAGTCGTTAAAGAAGAGCATACTATTTTAAATATTCGTTGGGTTGCTGCTAAAGGTGGTGGGCTTATACCAAAGCCTGTACACCCTCTAATTGAGCCAACGGTGAGAGAAGCAGTACAAAGGCTCATTGACATCGGAGAGCCTGCTAGAAGAGCTGTACAGTGGTCAATTAAGCGCCCTAATGAGTTCTATCGACACGATGGATGTATTACCAAAGCAAATCACCATGAAGATGATCCACTGACGATTCTGGAGTTTGCAGCAGCTATGGGGCTTTCACAGGATAATATACCGAGTGATTTTGCTGAATCTATAGAAAGAAGTGCTTTCTTGACGTTCTACAAGCAAAAGTGGATTCAAAATCTTTTCGAAATAAAAGACTATGTTACTTATCGAGATTTAGCTGCTTATACTGTAGAAAATTATAAAAAGTCGTTCCCTAAGTTTCCAAATCTTTCGGAAATTAATAAACCTATATCAGACATGCTATGTATTGTTAGAGACAATGAACTGCATAGGGAGTTTCAGTCTAAAGGTTATAGTTTTACTGCTCCTACTATAAATCAACTAAACAATGCCTTAGGGGCTATTCATAGCGGGTTAAAGAGCAAAACAGCACAGTCGTTATTTACATCTGTGGGACTAAAGGATGAAAACGGAGATAATTTAGTAATTACTTCGCATCAAATTCGTGTCTGGTTGTCTACAATGGCTGAGCGTGGCGAAATGGAGTCATTAGACTTAGCAATGTTTGCAGGACGTAGCCGTATTCAAGACAACAGAGCTTATGATTTACGTCCTATGGAGGAATTGGCAAAGGAGTCAAGAAAGCTAATTAGTCTTGGCCTAGAGGCTCACGATGCGACTAAAGCTCTACAAGCTGTAAAGGTTAATGTGCCCGTTACTTTTGAGATGCTAGGTCATAAAGATCGGTATGGTGTAGTTCAAGCTTCTGGGTTTGGATACTGTGAGCATGATTGGACTATGTCACCGTGTTCGAAAGCAGGTGAATGTGTAACTTGCAAAGAACACTCTTGCATCAAAGGTATGCCAAATACTAAAGAGCGGTTATCAGAATTAGAACAGGTGGTCAAACGTGAGCTTAATAGAGCAGTAGAGGCTGATAATAACGATTATTCAGGTGCGAGTAGTTGGGTCATTTACCAAAGTAAGAAACTTGCAATAATCAAGACTTTATTGACATATTTAGATGACGATGAATACCCTGAAGGGCTTATTATTCGCGTTCCAGAAGAGCTAGATGTAAGCTTAACGCGAATAGCGCTGAACGAGCTTGGATATTCTACAGAGGTCGCAGAGAACTCAACCTTAAGTGAAAAGATTACTATGACAGCAGAGTCTAACTTTCTAGCGATTTTACAGGGTGGGTTATGAAACCAAAACTTATAAGTGAAAGTGAATTGGATTTAGTTGATGACATCTTAAAAAAATGGTCAGGTAAACTGACATGGGATAAGTTTGCTGTCCGAGTTGCTTCTACTTTAGGGAAAGATTCAGTCTCTAAGTTTACTCTAATGCGCTACCCTGAAGTTAAACAAGCATTCAATAGGCGTAAGCAAACGCTTAAAGAGGCAAAGTCACAAGTCATTGAGACGATGGGCGATGTGACTATTGATATGCTTATAAACGAAAATGCTGAGCTAAGAAACCAAATCCATCATTTAGAACAGGAACTTAAAGCAAAAGAAACGCTATGGGCAGCGCAGTACCGAAGGTGGCAATATAACCTTTCTATGATGCCAAATGTAGATTTATCTAAACTCGACCAACCTCTTCCAGCTAAACAGAATTAAACTGCTGTGGTCAAAAAATTTTAGATTGAATATAAGACAAACGATAGCAGGTGTTCAGCTATATAAGTCGAAAAGAGCAATTTTTTTAATCAAATTACTAATTAAAGAAGACTAGTTTATGTCATTAAATAAAGCACAACTTGAAAATCTAACGAATGAAGTATGGAAAGGTGCGATTAGCTTACGTGGTAAGTTCAAAGCCAAGGATTACCCAACCATCATACTGCCTATGATAATGATTCGTCGGATTGAATGTGTACTTGAGGCAAAAAGAGCGGAAGCTAAACAAGATATTATTCAAAAAGATGCCAGCTTATCTGATGAGAATATCAATGCGCTACAAGAGCAAGATATCGAAAACAATACTGATAATGCATCGCAAAAGCGTGAGCAGTTGGCTAAAAGGTTGAAGCGTACTGAAAGAGATAAGTTTGACTTTTATAACACTACTGACTGGACGCTTAAAGGCATACTTGACGAAAGCTCGACATCGGTAGAAAAGAACTTTCGTGATTTTCTCAACGGCTTTAGTCCAAATGTTTTAGAAATAATTGAAAAGTTTGAGTATCAGCAAGCCGTTACTAAGATGGTTAAAGAAAAAAGACTGTATGAGATTATAGAGCTGGTTGCAGAAGAGGACTTTAGCCCACAGCGCTTGTCAAATATTGAAATGGGTTATGTCTATGAAAACCTGTTGCAAAAGTTCTCACAGGACGATGCCAAAGATACAGGTGAGCATTTTACACCTCGTGAGATCATTCGCATTATGGTTGATTTGATGGAGATTGATTTTGATCCAGAAGTGAGTAAGGAGGCTATTTCAATCTATGATCCAGCTTGCGGTACAGGCGGTATGCTGTCAATTGCTAAAGAGCACTTAGTTGACAAAGCCAAGACGGATGAAGGTATTGCTAATGCTGAAGATCTTATCTTATTAAGTGGTCAAGAGCTGTTGGCGCAAAACTACGCTATGTGTAAAGCGGATATGCTACTAAAAGGTGAGACTGGAAGTAATATCACTCATGGTAATTCGCTGATTCCACATCTAGAAATGATCGATGATGATGGTGACCAGCACGCAGGTAAACAGTTTGATTATATGATCTCAAACCCACCTTTTGGAGTTGATTGGTCACCATACAAAAAGCACGTTGAAGAACTCAAATCTACGCGCTATTCGGTAGGTATGTCACCAAGCAATGATGGTGCATTGCTATTTTTATTGACAATGATAGAGAAGATGAAGCCTGCTAGTGAAGGCGGCTCAAAAATAGTTATCTTGTTTAATGGCTCGCCGCTTAGTAATGGCGATGCAACCCAAGGTGAGAGCGAGATACGTCGTCATATACTAGAGAATGACCTATTAGACAGTATCGTCATGCTTCCTGATCAGATGTTTTATAACACGGGTATCTATACCTATATTTGGGTGCTGAATAATAATAAACCTGCGCATAAAAAAGATCATGTACTGATTATAAATGCGCGCAACCATTATGAAAAAGAACCAAAGTCGTTTGGTAATAAGCGTAACAGAATCTCTGACAGGCATAGAACGTGGATACATGAGCAGTTTGAGACATGGCAAGACACTGACGAGAGTAAAAAGTTTCATGCCTATGACTTTGCATTTCACAAGGTCAAAGTCGTCTTCTGGCAGGAGGATGAACACGGCGAGCAGATGTGGATAGATGAGCCGTTTACTATTCAGCTTAATAATTCTAACGTAAAAAAAGCGTTTGAGTTTTATGGTGATTTTACTATGGATGTCACGGTCAACGATCAGGCTTATCACTTCACGTTTGATGACGAGAAGCCCTTTGAAACCTTGCTTGCTCAAGCGGTAAAAGAGAAGGAAGTAGACCTAAAAGACAGCTCGTTGAAAGAGATTAAAGCATGGATTAAAACAAAAGAGATAACGGCAAATTACAATCATCGCCACTACATACAAGACAACGAGTACATTCCTTTTGATCGTAGTGAGGATGACAAAACCGCATATATCGATGCTTTCTTAGCCAAAGAAATTGATTATGAAATCATCGATTGGGAAGAGTTTGAAGAGCTGGGCTACGAGATATTACCGAATAAGTATTTCTACAAGTACCAAGAGCCTGAGAATAGTGATGCACTGATTGAGCAGTTTTGGCAATTAGAAGAAGAGGCGACCCAATTGCTAGCCGAAATTAAAGCATTAGAGGGCGAATAAGATTATGAAGGCATACAGCTACACAGACAGTGGTTTTGATGTGTTAGGAGAGGCTCCTAGTCATTGGAAAACTAAACGGCTAGTTAATATATGTGATTTTATTAGAGGAAACTCTTGTTTTGGAAAAAATGATTTACTATCAGAAGGAAAATATGTTGCCTTACAATATGGAAAAACATACAAGGTTGAGCTAGTTGATAAACAATTTAATTTCTATGTAAATAATGAGTTTTATAAAAGCTCTCAAACAGTAGATTATGGAGATGTAATATTCGTCTCAACTTCAGAGACAATGGAAGATTTAGGCCACTCTGTTTTTTACAATAGAAAAGATATAGGGTTAGTTGGGGGCGAACAAATATTATTAAAACCTAACAGAAATATTTTAGATGGCAAATATTTATTTTATGCTTCAAAAGTGTTCGGTAGTGAGTTGAATAAGTTTGCAACTGGAATAAAGGTTTTTAGGTTTGATGTGTATGATTTGAAAACAGTTTATATCAATCTTCCTCCTTTAAAAGAACAAATAAACATAGCTGAGTATTTAGATAAGGCGACTGCTAGAGTTGATAGTGTCCTTAGTATCAAAAGAGCACAATTGCACAATTTATCTCTACAAAGAAAAAGTATAATCCATGAAGCAGTCACAGGAAAAAGTAAACTTAATATAAATTGTGAAACTAAAGATAGCGGAATCGAATGGCTAGGCGAGATTCCTAGTCATTGGACTTACGATAAATTGTTTCGTCTATGTGATAATGTTGGAAGTGGTGGCACTCCTCAAAGTACTAATCAAAGCTACTATGATGGTGATATTTTTTGGGTTCAAAGCGGTGACCTGACAGATAGCTATGTTTATGATACTAAGAAAAAAATTAATGAATTAGCGATACAAAATTCATCAGCAAAGGTATTTCCTGAAAATACGTTATTAGTTGCGATGTATGGTGCAACAATAGGTAAAGTCGGGATTATGACTTTCGAGGGAGCGATTAATCAAGCATGTTGTGCGTTGGATTTCTCTTCAAAAATCAATCCAAAGTTTTCATATTATCTCATGTTAAATGCAAGAGATTATTTAATAGCTCAGGCTTATGGTGGTGGGCAGCAAAATATATCACAAGAGACATTAAAACAGTTGCACCTATTCTATCCACCCGTTGAGGAGCAAAAAGCAATCGTCGATTACTTAGATATCGTCTTAGAAAAATCTTTAAAGCTAGAAGAATATATCAACGCTCAAATTAAAACTCTACAAAACTATCGCAAAAGCCTAATTCATGAGTGTGTCACGGGTAAAAAGCAAGTTACTGATAGGGTTGAGTAGATAGGTAAAAAGTATAACTAAAATAAGGAGGCCTCATGCCAAGCAATAAAGAAAAACTGTTTCAAGATCACATTTGTGACTTTTTGCGAAACACGCATGGCTATGAGGCGATCAAGGATAGTAAGTCAAAGCCTTTTGCGATCAAAAAAGATCGTAAACAAGACTGGCACATTATCGATAGTGACCTCATTGAATTTATCAAGGTGACCCAAGCAGATGAATACGCTGAGTTAGAGAACCTCTACCATAGCGATACTGATAGCCAAATTATCAAAGCGTTAAGAGAGCAGGTTAGCAAAAAGCCGATGTGGCATGTCATGCGTAATGGCTTAAACGTCAAAGGCATTACCTTCAAGCTATACGCACAAAAGCCGCGCTCATACACCAGTGATACGCAAGAGTCTCACTATCAACAAAACAAGTTTAGCTACCATGACGAGCATTATTATAATGTAGATTCAAAAGAGCGTATCGATCTCGTTATTTGGCTAAATGGTCTGCCTATTATAGTGATAGAACTCAAGCACGAAGACGAAGGTCAGAGCGTCGATGACGCCATACAAAAAGACTTTTTGGGGCGTAATCTAAATGATCAGATATACAAATTACCTTTTCTATATATTGCACTCAGCAACGTAGAAGCCAAAATTGCCACTGACCCTAGCAGTTATGATAACTTTCGCTGGTTTAATGCAGGCTTATATAATCAGTCAGAGACCGAGGGTGAGTACCCTGTAGAGCATGTCTATCGGCACGCACTATCGCCTGAGAACATTACTAAATACTTAGAGCATTATTTATTGTTGGTAGAGCCAAAGAGCAAGCATGGTAAACAGATCAGTGATGGCTTTACTATTTTTCCGCGTTATCATCAGCATCGTACCTGTCAAAACCTTGCAAATGACGTATTAGATAACAGTGAGCAACGACTGAACCTGCCACAACGACTTGGTGATAAGTACCTAATAAACCACTCTGCTGGGTCAGGTAAAACGCTTACGATGGCATGGATGGCAGACCAATTAGATAGCTTGTACACCTCTGATAATCAAAAGGTGTTTGATAATATTATCATTCTGACTGACCGTACCGCTTTGGATAAAAACATAACAGACGATCTAAAGCTATTTAGTCACCTAAGTAAAAAAATCAACTTTGCTAAAAGCTCTACCCAACTTGCGAAGTTTCTTGAAAAAGATCGGGATATTATCGTATCTACCATTCACAAATTTAGCTACATTCAAGATAAACTACAAAATGACGAATCGCTTCGTAACCGTAAAGTCGCATTTTTGATAGATGAAGCGCATCGCTCACAAGACGGTAAGTTATCGCTTACCATGCGTCAGTTCTTCAATGACAGTGATACTAGTGATGACCTTGATGAAGCCAAAGCTGAGCAAGCAGAAACAAAAGCAGTCGATGAGTTTGAAAAGCTTAATATCAGCAATCAAATATTTGTAGCCTTTACCGCGACGACCACGCCAAAAACGGTGGCGTTCTTTGGTGAACCATTTGACGTTTATACCGAAGAAGAGGCAATAACAGAGGGCTATATCTTGGATGTAGCAAGTAACATCATTGCCTACAAAACAATGTATCACTTGCAAAATAAGAGCTTGGCTCGAACGACAGATGAGTATCCTGTCGCTGTACTTAAAAAGCTCATGCAAAACATAGCATTTGAAGACGATGAGATCATTCAGTACAAAGCCAATATAATAGTAGATCTTTTTGAGAAAAAGACCTTGCACTCTATTCAAGGTAAAGGCAAGGCTATGGTTGTAGCCAATTCACGTGTAGCAGGTTTAAAGTACTATAATCACCTAAAAAAAATCTTAAAAGAGAAGGGTCTAAACGTGGGTGTGTTATACGCGTTTAGTGACTTTACGCATCCAAATACTAAAGAGAAAATACAAGAAAACAAGTTAAATGAATTAGGCAAAGCTACGATAGAGGATGAGTTCGAAAAACCAATAAATCGTATTTTGGTTGTTGCTAATAAATTTCAAACAGGTTTTGATCAGCCGCTTCTATCCTCAATGTTCTTAGACAAGGTGGTCAATGGAGTTAACGCAGTACAGACTGTCTCACGCTTGAATAGAAAACACCCAGATAAGCAGCAAAGCGAAATATTAGTGGTCGACTTTACTAATAACACAGCCAATATTTTCGACGCGTTTAACAAGCATCGAAAAGGCTCGCCTTATCAACAAACAGAGCCAACGAGAGAAGTTTTGGAAGCACTATACAAAGAGATCGTTGATGAAAATGTGTTCACTGAACAGCAAATAGTTGATTATGTAAAAGCTTATCAAGAAGCCGAAAATAAAGCATCTCAGGATCAGTCTGCTTTAGATGCTATCTTAAGTAATATTAACGTCAGATATAAAAAGATAGTTGAGCAGAAGCTGCCAAACCTTGAAAATAGAAGAGAGTACGTTTCGCTGCTATCTCGATATAAAAAGCAGTTTTATTTTATCGCTAGTTTTTATCAGTTAGATCAGCAGTTTAAAACGCTTTGCTCGTTTGTCGAAGCGGTTGAGCTAAGTTTGTTTAAGAGTAATAGCGAGTCTCAAATAAAAAAAATACTTGAAAACATAAAACTGGTTCGAGGCGCAGTACCTTATTTAGGCGAAAAAGTAAATGAAGTTGTTAGTAAACCACCATCCCCAAAACCCCCATCTAATCCTAAGCCAAAAAGCGGTCAAAGCGGCGGTATGAAAAAAGCGACCATAGACGATGCTCTTGACGATATCAAAGATAGATTCGATATAAGCGATGATGAAGCTATTGTCATTCGTGAAGTTTTTGAGACCGTGTTAAAAGACAGTATTCATAAAGAGACTGTTGTTGCAAACAGGAATGACGAATACTATCTAAGCACACGGGCTAGACCAAATATTCATGATGAGGTTTATGACGTGTACGATAGTAAGTATGAAGAAAAGTTGTATGAAGCTATGTACACTGAACAAGGTGGTATTATTGATTTGATCAGTGTTGCCGTTATTGAGGATTTTATTAAAGACGCTGCGTAATATTGGTAAGTGTATAACGTTAGCTTACAAGACTAAGATAATGGTCAGAACGGTTTTTAGAAGCAATCGTAGATCAGAGTGTTTAGGTTGAATAAAAGTTGTATTTATAGAGATAATAATAGCTATATTGAGGCATTTAAAATATATTTAAAATTATGTTGTATTTATCTGCTTTAAGTGTATGATTATGAAGTATTTATAATATGTAATCCTTTATATTATATACTTAACCGTTTTGATGAATACGTAATCTAATAGTGTTGATTAAATCAGATAGAGCCTATGCAAATAGGCTCTTTTTTTATTTGGCTATTGTTATCTTGATAGGTAAAGATAATGTGTTTTTAGTTTAATGTCTTAATTATAAAAGATGAAAATAAAATATAGAGATATATTTTTGCAGCATTTTATACTCTAGTAGCATCGTATGCTTTTATATTTAATACTCTATAAGAGAAAAAGAACTTATGTTCTTTTTCTAAAAAGTAACGCTATCTATAATGAATTATAAATAGACTATTATAGTTAATAGAGTTTGTTATAATGCAGATAGTTAATCCAATCTGTATTTAGATTGAATTAATCACTTTGTATTTATAATCGAATACTCGCATCGCTAATTATGGACCAAGCTATTAAAGACAATGTCGACCAATGGATTATAAATTTTAGGCTATTAAGTCTATTCCTTATAATGAACACTTTTATACCGAGGCTACTATGAAGAATAACACCCCTATTGATTTAGAAAACTTGGACGTCGATCAACTGCGTGCAATTACTGAAAATGCCCAGCAGCTTATCGATCAAAAACAGCATCAGCGTTTGTATGATGCTTATATGCAATTTGAAAAAATCGCTGAAGACGCCGATAGCAGCATTGACGAGATTCTAAAAGCTGGTGAGAAGCTTGAGAAGAAGCGTAGCATTAAGTATCGCAACACGGACAACAGTGAGGAGACTTGGACAGGACGTGGTCGCAAGCCGACTTGGCTTGTAGAAGCTATGGCAGCTGGCCGTGAATTAAACGAGTTTGCTATTTAATAAAGCTATAAAATCAGTACGATAATCGGCGCTAAGCTTGAGCAAGAAACCAGTATTTTTATTTAAGAATACTGGTTTTTTTATATCACCTATAGCGGATTATTTGCTATGATAATGAGCTTTTAACCCCTTTAAAAGAGTCTTTTATTCGTGCCAAAACTGTCTACATCGTCCAATAAACGTCCGCGTAAGCTCTGGTGGCTGGTGGGTATGGTGATGTTTGCGCTATTTGCAGTACTGCAAATGCCAGCGGCATGGATAGTCGAAAAATATGCTCCCAATTCGCCTTATGTGCAGCAAGTATCCGGCAATGTCTGGCAAGGCGCGCTTATTTGGCAGTTGCCACAAACGAGTACGGCGCTGACCGGCTCGGCCAATTGGACTTGGCAGCCGTGGCAGTTATTTTTGGGAAAGCTTGGCGCTGACGTTGAGATTACTACCGGCCAAACGCGCTTAGAGGGTCAAGTCAAAGTAGGGCGCAACTCATGGCAAGTGGATGATATGAGCGGCAAGATCGCTCCGGAAACTTTGGCAAGTGTTGTCAATTGGCAATTACCAAATACGCCTATTCAGCTCAATAACGTCTCTTTACAGCGTCAGTCAGCGGCGGGAGAGAAGAGCGCAGGTTTCCATAAAGCGGATGGTCAGCTGACTTGGGTTGGCGGTGAGGTGGGCTATCCCAATGCTAGCAAGATACTCTACATTACGATGCCGACCATGCGAGCGCAGCTCAGTACGGAACAAAAAAACGATAACCACCTATTGCATGTCAATTTATTAAATAATCAAGACAAACGCTTAGGCGACTTGTATCTAGATGGCGACAATATGCTAGATGTCAGCCTGACCCAGCGCCTACTCGAGAACATGCCAGAATATAAAGGCCAAGCGCCGCAAGATACCCCAGTCATTAGTGTGCGTCAGCCGTTATTAACCGGCTTAGGGGCAAATTGATAATGAGTATGAGCGCGCGACTAAAGCCGGTGATGGATACTCTCAATCGCTTTTCAGCTTGGCTGTTATTATTAGCGATTATTTGGCTGTGTTGGGTAGCAGCACGGTTATTGTGGCTTATATTAGCGCCGCCGCTAGCCCCAGCCTTACCGCTGCAAGCTATTCAAAATAACGCAAATAGCTCCGTCGATAATAGCAATTTGTTTGCCATTTTTGCAGATCCTGAACCTGTCGCGGCAGCCGTCCAGCCGCCGCCGAATGTAGAGCTAAAAGGAGTGCTACTCGCCATACCTGATAGCTTGTCGTCAGCGCTGTTAGACGTCAACGGTGAAGTCAAAAACTATCGTATCGGTGATCGCTTGGAAGATAGTGGCTTTACGCTTATCAGTGTAGATTGGAACGCGGTTATTATTGCGGACGCCGCCGATCAGCAAACCGTCATCGAGATGCCAGAGGCGCTACCACTTGATCAGCGAGGGCTGGATGATAACGCTATTGGCAATCAGCGCTTACCTAATACTAATAATTCAAGCAATACGCTGCCTTTGCCAACCCAAAGCCCGCCGATAGCCACTGATAATCCGCTAGCAGAAGAGGGTGAACCTGCCGACACGAGCACCGCTATCGATGAGGCAGTAAGCGCGCTAAAAGAAAACCCAGCCAGTTATCTAAGCCGTATGGGCGTCATGGCGTCAGGTGAGGGCTATCAAGTCACCGCAGCTATGCCATCAGGATTACGCAATCGTTTAGGGCTCGAGGCTGGAGACAAAGTGCTGACAGTCAACGGGCAGACGGTTGGTAGCAGTCCTGTGCAAGATGCGACTGTCTTGCAACAAGTGCAGCAATCGGGCGAGGCGCAGATTGAGGTGCAACGAGGCGAGCAGGTGATTACTATTCGTCAGCAGTTTTAGGGTAGCGCGAAGATATTTTTATCATAATTTAGTTTTATCAGTTTATCGTACACAAGTTTTACCGCGTTAATTTATAACTGCCAGTTAGCAGTATGTTAGCCTGTAGCATCTTGTACCTCACAAGTGACATCATAATGGGTAATCATAACCATGGTAAGTTTGGATAAGTTTTCAATGACATCTTTACGTCTTTCTATACAGCGGTTGCTGCGTCTGTGCCGGCCTTTATATTTGGCGCTGCCATTATGGGCGGCGTCTTGTGGTCTTGCGAGCGCTGAGAGTTGGAAAGTCAATTTGCAAGATGCCGATATAAAAGCTTTTATTAACGAAGTGGCTACTATTACCGATCAAAACTTTGTCCTTGATCCACGTATCAATGGCAATGTCACTGTCATATCCAACCGTGCTTTATCGCGTGATGAGATTTATCAGCTGTTTTTGAGTGTGATGCAAGTCAATGGTATAGCAGCGATAGACTCGGGTACCACAGTCAAGCTAGTTCCGGATAATGTCGCTAAGCAATCGGGCGTGGCGGTAGATTTGCGCGGTGATAGCGTTGGTGAGTCATTGGCCACCCGAGTGATTTATCTGACCAATACTCAAGCCGCTGAGATCTTAGGCGTTATTCGGCCTTTGATGCCGCAGTCCGCTCATGCTGCTGCCGTACCAGGCGTCAATGCGCTCGTTTTATCTGATCGCGCCGATAGCCTAAACCAGCTTACTGCGCTGATTCGCGACTTGGATAGCAATGTCAATGATAGTCTGCAAGTGATACCGCTACGCCATGTCGACTCTGAGCGGATGATGGATCTAATTAGCGCTCTGGTGAGCACTGGCGGCGGTCAGGCAGCAGGCGGCGATCAGCTCAAAGTCATTGCCGATAGCGCAAGCGATAGATTGCTAGTCAAAGGCAGTCCGGAGATGATTGCCAAGGTACAAGAGATGGTCAATCAGCTCGATACCACGCCATCGCGGCGGCTTAGTGGTCTGCGTGTGTTTCGCTTGAAGTACGCCAGCGCCGCTCATATCGCTGATATGTTACGGGGCTTGTTGGCTAATCAGTCTCTTAATAGCTCAGGGGCAACCTCCACTCTAGAGTCGGCCTCCTTGACCGGCGCTAGTAGTACAGGTGCTACGCTTAATGGTGCTGCCAATGAGCTGATCAATACTGCGGCTAATAATGCCAGTACCCCTTCGACAACTAGCGGCACAACTGGCGGCGCGAACGATAGTACCACCGGTCGGCCTTTTAGTATTATTGCTGATGAGACGCAAAATGCCGTCATCGTCAATGCCGCGCCTGAGTTGATGTTTGAGATTGAAGAGGCGGTCAATCAATTGGACAATCGCCGCGCGCAAGTGCTCATTCAAGCGGCTATCGTGGAAGTATCGGGCGATGATGCGACCCAGTTGGGTGTACAATGGGCGCTTGGTAATGCCAATAGCGGTTTGGGAGTCGTGAATTTCAATAACGTTGGGGCTAGCGCGACGTCCTTAGCGGCAGCTGCATTGGCAGGTGGCGGCGCGGCGGGTGCTGCTGGGCTCAGCGCAGCAGCCAATTCAATCGTTGGCGCTTTGATAGGGATTGGCGATAGCCGCAAAGACAGCCAAGGTAATACCGAATTTTATGGTGCTATCTTACAAGCGCTTGACTCCTCGACCAGTGCTAATCTATTGTCTATGCCTTCTATTTTGACCTTAGATAACGAAAAAGCGAGCATTCTAGTCGGACAAAACGTGCCTTTCGTCACCGGCTCTTTTACCACTAGCGGTAATGACTCGAATAACCCTTTTCAGACTATTGAGCGCCAAGATATCGGTATTAATCTCAATGTCATTCCTCATATCGGAGAAAACGGTACCGTACGCTTGGAGGTTTCGCAAGAGGTCTCATCAGTAGTACCAGGAAGCGTTGGCAACTCAAGTGGAATCATTACCAATAAAAGCCTGATTAACACCACTATTTTGGCAGACGATCAGCAGACGATCGCCCTAGGTGGCCTGATGCGTGATAACTCGACGACTCGCCAACAGAAAGTCCCAGGTTTAGGTAACGTGCCAGTGATCGGGCGCTTGTTTCGCTCAGATAATGACAGTACCCAAAAGAGCAATCTAATTATATTTTTGCAGCCGACGATTTTGCGTGACGGCGGAGCGGTGGCAAGCGTCACTGAGCGCAAATTCAATCAAATGCGTGTATTACAGCTGGTTATCGACAAGAATGGTACGATTAAGCAGCTGCCTCTTAGCGGTACCAAGGGCTGGAATGGTGACGTCAGTAAAGACTTTGAGCTCATGCCGCTCAACCCGCTAATCCCCAAGCGCGATCAGACGCCAAAACAAGTGACGCCGCCATCAGGGTTTACGCGCGTTGATAGCCCAAATGCAGGTATCACTACTTATCCCATTAGCCAGTAGTTTTAAGAGTGGTTATAAGTTATAAACTTAGTGGTCGTCATAACTTAGTGGTCGTCATAAAGGAGCGTTATGAATAAGAAAAAATGGCTTACATTAAGCCTTATCGGGACGGCTCTACTCTTAATACCTCGGCGTAGCAGTCGGCAGACGCATCCGAGCGCCAACCGTCTTTTCAATGAGCAGAGTCGCGCCTCTGATCAAAATGCTAATGACACGCAGAGCAAGCAGATGGCGCAAAATAAAAACGGCGCGCAATAACTTGGCATCATTCGAAGCACTATCCTAAGCCTTTATACTATGGAGACTTTGCTCAGCGTTAAAGTTATCACTACGTAATATTGTCGAGCATCACCAAGCATTGTGTTATTATTTTAACCAGTTCTTTACTGTAGCTGACTCCATGAGACGCCATCACGACACACACATACGTGTAAACTCTTCCGTCATTTCCTTGATGTTCTTTTCTAGGGGATTCGTTTTGATGCGGTTCATGTCGATGGCGACAGCGGTTGTATTGGCTAGCACTATTTTGTTAGGCTGTGCGCCGCAACCTGAGTCTATGTTCGAGAAGCAAGCGGAGGAGGAGGCAGCTAATGAAATCGGTGTTCATAGTACGATAGAGAATCATAAATCCTCCCAGTCTAGTACTGCTAACACCGCTAACTCTTTAGACAAGACAAGCCATAAGCAAGCGTCGCCTATTAATATCAGTAAACAACAAACCATCGCGCGCCAACCTGACTGTGATGCGCAGCAAACGAGCTGTCAGTATTTGGAACTCAACACCTTAACCTTTACGCCGCCTCAACCTTGGCTTGCCAACATCATGTGGCAAACTGTTGCCAGGACCTTATCGCCAGACACGCCTTTTACCAGTCAACAACAAGTGGCAAGAGACTCCGTATCAGCGCTGTTAAAACAAATAGAGTTTCGCAGTGAAGGAGTCAGCTCACAGCCTAACTATCAACGTATTGATACCGACTTAATCCTCAACCAAAGCTTGAATACTGACAGTGCTGTAGCGAACTCTAATACTGACGACGCTGTGATGACTGGTTATCTGTTGGTCGAATCGACTCAGCAGCGCAGCGAGGATCATCAGCAAGGGCGCCGCGACTACGTGATGCTAGATATGCAAAAAAAGCTACAATTGACCGTAGAGGATATTTTATTACCGGACGCCGATACCCAAAAACTACTATCGGCTTTCAATGCAGTCAAAAAGCAATGGCTCACTAAGCAAGGGGTTGAGCAGCAGGATCTAGAACAATGGCCGCTCCCCCTATCTGAGCAGTGGTATATAGATCAGCAAGGGCTGCATTTAGTCTATCAATCCGGAGAGCTGCTCAATACTCAGCTTCAGGAAGTGGATTTCGTGGTTCCCTTCACTCAGCTACAAGATATCGTGAAGCCGAGTTATATGGTGACGCTTTCAACGAGTATGACGTCATCTTAAGTGTTAACGATATAGATGTTTAAACAGTAAATAGCAGGTCAGTCCAATCCACTGATGCTCGTACGCCACAACATATATTGAAAATAATAGTGATATTAATAAAAACTAGCCTTGCTAAATAATCGCAGATTAGTGATAGTAATAAGTTAGTGTAAGGAGGCTGTTTATGGCTGATACCATCCAATCGCTAACGGATAATAAAGACATTGTTCGTTACCCTTTAATTGATACACATACCCATTTTGATGCTCCTGTATTCGATGAAGATAGAGCGCGACAAGTACAGCGCGCTTATCAGAGCGGAGTCGAGCATTTAGTGCTAGTGGGTTATCTGTATCGTCACTTCGACCGGCTTTATGAAGTTCAGCATTTTTTTGATAAGCGTGAGTTTGCAAGCAACGCAGCTGATTCGGTAGACATTGATGGCAGCTCCATCCCTGCAGCTCATATTGCGCTAGGGCTACACCCTTTTTATATAGAGCAGCATACCGAAGCGCACTTAGATGCAATGGCAGAGATGCTAGATAAGCAGCGTCCTCTGGCCATTGGTGAGATTGGGCTCGATACTTTTACTGCAGAGATGAAAGAGCCTGAGGTCTTTGCTAAGCAGCAGCGCTTTTTTAGCGCTCAGCTTGATATGGCGGTGGCTCATCAATTACCGGTGATGCTACATATTCGTAAAGCTCATGCTGAGGCTTTAGCGATATTAAAAAAACACGCTTATGATGCCAAAACCTTAGGCGGTATTGCTCATAGCTTCAGCGGCGGTGAACAAGAAGCTAAGGCTTTTGTGAAGCTCGGTTTCAAGCTTGGCGTGACCGGACAAATCACCAACCCTAATGCCAAAAAGCTGCGCCGCGCGCTGCAAGTCGCCGTTGCTGAGTACGGTATCGGCTGCTTAGTGATAGAGACTGACTGCCCAGATATGACGCCGATTAGCTGTCAGACTTCTAACGATAACGCCTCCGCTTTAGGCAAAAACCAAGGTCAAAGCCCAGATAATGTTTGGGAGGGTGACGAGGGTAATGACAGTCATAATCGCAACGTGCCCGCTAATTTGCCCCTTGTGTTAGCGAGCTTAAGCGAGCTACTGGCAGTCGATGAGGCAAAACTTGCTCAGCAACTATGGCAAAATAGTATCGATAGTTTAGGTCAGTCGTGGTCTTATCCTAGCGCTAATTTTGGTACTGATTCTAGTAATTAAAAGCCTGCCCCTGCGCAGTGAAGCGACGCTGCGAGTAGTGCAAATCATTTATCATCGATATCAGTATTGTCAATAAATAGCGTCAATAAATAGAGTGTTAATGCATGAAAGATCAATCCACCATAACCGATAGCAAAGTCGCCGATAGCGAGCGACCTGAAATGATGGCGACAGTAGCTGATGATAGTCAATATCAGCGCCGCTTTCAGGGCACACGAAAGCTGTATGGCGCTGATGCTTTTACAAGCTTTGCAGCCGCGCACGTCTATGTGATTGGTGTTGGCGGAGTCGGATCTTGGGTGGCTGAAGCTTTAGCGCGAACCGCTGTCGGCTGTGTGACGCTAGTCGACTTAGACGTATTAGTCGCCTCCAATGTCAATCGGCAACTACCAGCGCTTGACAGCAGTTTTGGTCAGAGTAAGATTGCCACTATGGGCGCGCGTATGCGCGAGATTAATCCAAACATAGAGCTGCACTTAGTTGATGACTTTTTGACGCCTAATAATGTCGCGCAGTTATTACCTGATCGCGCCGCCGCTAAGCAAGCTATGGCGCAGAATCGGCCAATTATTATCTTAGATTGCGTCGATGATATGAGTGCTAAGCTTGCTATTGCCTTGCATTGCCGTTTTAATAAGCTAAAGCTTATCTGTGCAGGCGGGGCAGGCGGCAAAATAGATCCGCGCCAGATCACGGTTAGCGACTTAAAAGACAGCTATCAAGATCCTTTACTGGCAAGACTACGTAACAAGCTGCGTCATGAAAAAGGTATCAATAGCCAAATGAAAGAAAAATTCGGCATCAAATGTGTCTATTCAACTGAGCCGCCGCGCGTCGAAAAGATAGGTCAGTCCGCTGGCTTAAACTGCGGCGGTTATGGTTCGGCAGTGGCGGTAACCTCAGTCATTGCTATGGTTATGGTAAGTGAGACTCTACTTATACTCAGCAAGCAAGCGGCTGCTACAGCGGCTACTTTATAATCGTTTTGGAGAAGGCATGTCCACTTATCCGCAAGCAAAAGATGAACAAGCACGCATCGCTAAGCTACAAGAGTATCAAGTCCTCAACACGAATGTTGAGCCAACTTTTGAGCGCCTCTCTGACTTGGTGAAAACCTTCTTTGACATGCCTATAGTCGCCATTACTTTTATGGATGAGGATACCCAGTATTTAAAGTCACCTCGCGGGCTTGGCGATACTTGCACCACCACTCGTGGCGTGGCGGTTTGTAATTACACCGTGCTCTCTGATGAAGTATTTGTTGTTGCCGATTTATCGATAGATGAGCGTTTTATTGATAATAGCTTAGTCACCACCGATCCCAATTTACGCTTTTATGCGGGCGCACCTATTATCTTGCACGAAGATAACCATATCTATCGTCTAGGCTCATTGTGCCTTATGGATACCAAGCCACATTATGACTTTAGCGAAGAGCAAGCCAAGCACTTAACGCAGTTTGCTCAGATGGCAGCTGATGCGCTGCAGCTACAAAAAAAGCAACGTCTTGCCAAGCATGCCAACGATATGAAGTCAGATTTTTTGGCGAATATGAGCCATGAGATCCGAACCCCTATGAACGGTATCATCGGTATGGTCGATATGCTTGATGAGACGGCTTTGAGTGCTGAACAAAAAAACTATGTCGATAATATAAAAGTATCGACAGATCATCTACTGGTCATTATCAACGGTATTTTGGACTTATCAAAAGTTGAAGCCGGTAAAATGGTCATTGATACGGTACCGATGAGCTTAGCCACTATCTGCAATGAAGTAGTGACTTTATTTACTACCAAAGCTACTCAGCGTGGGTTGACTTTAGAATACCACTACGATGATACTCTAAACTCCTACGTAGAAGGCGATCCAGTACGGCTTAAACAGATTTTTTCTAATCTGATCAGTAATGCTATTAAGTTTACTCGCGAGGGCGGTCACATTGTCTTTGATGTTAGACCATCCAAAGATAGTGATTTGGAGGCGTTTAATGCTCAAAGAGAAGTCTCGGATGCCACTGATCACCCTATTAACCATGACGATATGGCTTTTTTTATTACCGTCTCAGATACTGGAGTGGGGATAAAAAGGGAGTCGCTGAATGCGATCTTTGACGCTTACAATCAGGCGGACAAATCAACGCATCGGTTATACGGTGGTACCGGTCTTGGATTGTCGGTCTGTAAGTCACTAGTGGCGCTAATGGGTGGTCATATTTGGGCGGATAGTATCGTCGGTGAAGGCACCACCTTTAAGCTATTACTCCCTTTGAAAGTAATCGATAAACCGCAGTATGCCGCCTGGCAACAAGCCAATCATATCGATATCGAACCTGAATGGCATTATAACGGACATGTGCTGTTAGTTGAGGATGATAATGTCAATGCGATGATCGCTCTAAAGGCCTTGCGTAGTAGCGGCCATGAGGTCACGCACGTCACTGATGGACAAAAGGCCATTGACGAGTTTGTCGCGAACCCCAAACGTTACGATGTGATTTTGATGGATCATCATATGCCTATCATGGATGGAATACAGGCGACTATTAAGCTGCAAGAGATGTTTGATGCCGAAGATCTGCCACCTATCATTGCTCTAACTGCCAACGCTATGGACGGCGAGCGCGAAAAATACCTGCAAGTGGGTATGCAAGACTACTGTAGTAAGCCCTTCAAAAAAGAGCAATTAAATGCCTTAGTTCAGTATTGGCTGATGTATAAACAGTCAGTTAATGCGTAAGCTCAAACGCAAGCAAACTCACATGCAATCTTAAAAAAAGGCTTAATCGCTACCCGATTAAGCCTTTCTTATTCGACTCTTATCAAGACGACAGGGAGTTAGCTTACGCGAGTTTGATAGTCACCCGTACGTGTATCAACACGTACCACTTCACCTTGCTGCACAAACAAGGGTACGCGTACTACAGCGCCAGTCTCTAAAGTTGCAGGTTTGCCGCCGCCACCAGAAGTGTCGCCGCGAACGCCCGGATCGGTTTCAGTGATCTGTAGCTCTACAAAGTTTGGCGGCGTGATAGATAAAGGCACGCCATTGAATAGTGTGATCACGCAAGTGGCATTGCTGTTTTCTTTTAGCCACTGCGGGGTATCGCCCATTGCCGTTTTGTCCGCTTGGATCTGCTCAAAGCTCTCAGAGTCCATAAAGTGCCAAAACTCACCATCGGTATACAGATAATCCATCTCCGTATCGATGACGTCAGCGGCTTCTAAGCTATCTCCTGATTTAAACGTTTGCTCAAGTACCTTACCGCTACGCAGGTTACGTAGCTTGACGCGGTTGAATGCTTGTCCTTTACCGGGTTTGACGAATTCATTTTCCATAATGGCACAAGGGTTGCCATCAAGCATGACCTTTAGACCTGCTTTAAATTCATTAGTAGAAAAACTTGCCATAACAACAAACTCCTAGTAGCACTGTCTTGGGTTTAAGAAATTGGGCTATAGTAACTATATAATAGTAACAATATATAGGCGCAAATAGATAAGGGATAATAATATAGGCACAAATAGATAAGTAACCATATACAGTAATTATGATTGCTATATTTTGCTAGGTTACTAGCACGCCACAGTGATAAGCGTATAATGGCGACTTTTGGGCATAAAGTATTAGGGTGTTATGATAAACCATTTAATCCTACAAAAAAACTGGCAAACTCAATTATCCGAGGCCATAACCTCTATTGATGAGTTATTAGCAGTATTAGAGCTCGAATCGCTAAGATCGCAGATATATGTGCCAACGCATTTTGAGCTACGAGTGCCACGCGCTTTTGTGGCCAAGATGCAAGTAGGCGATGCTAATGATCCTCTGCTTAGACAAGTGCTACCGGATCAAAGAGAGCAAGTAGCTGTGACGGGCTATGTCGCAGACCCTTTAGCTGAAAACTCACAAAATCCGCTGACCGGTCTGCTGCATAAGTACCAGTCTAGAGTGTTACTGACGGTGACTGGAGCCTGCGCTATCCATTGTCGTTATTGCTTTCGTCAGCATTTTGACTATCAAAGTAACCTACCAAAAGCGTCGGTGCAGGATGCTATTATCCGCTATATCCATGAGCACCCTGAGATCAATGAGGTGATATTAAGTGGCGGCGATCCCCTTAGTGTCTCAAACCGTCGATTATTCATTTGGTTAGATATCTTAGAGGCTATCCCGCAGCTAACGACGATAAGGTTACATACGCGTCTACCGTTAGTTATTCCTGAGCGCTTAGACGATGACTTACTAGAACGATTGGCTAGCAGCCGTTGTCAGATCGTCATGGTTATCCATTGCAATCATGCCAATGAGATCGATGAGACCACCGCGCAGCATTTACAACGAGCGCGCGTAGCGGGTATTACCTTACTCAATCAGACCGTGTTACTGCGTGATATTAATGATGATGTAGACACACAAGTGGCACTTAGTCAGCGCCTCTTTGCCGCCGGTGTGCTGCCTTATTATCTACATTTATTGGACAAAGTGGCCGGTGGCGCTCATTTCGATAGCTTAGATAGCGAAGCTATTGCGCTATACTGGGCGCTATTAGAGCAGCTTCCTGGCTATTTAGTACCCAAACTGGTGCGCGAGTTACCCAATAGAGCGTTTAAGGTGCCGATTGACCTTTATAAGCCCTGATAAAGGCTATATATCTGAACGCTTTAGCCAATATGATTTTATGCTTATTCATATTTAGTTATGCTAGTATTAGCATCTGATGCCATAAATGGCGACTAGTCATAGCTTATCTGGTCATACAGATCTAGTGACAAAAAACTAAGTACCTCGATTGCCATCGTAAGATTTATGAGGATTTTTATGCGAACCGATACCACTCTGAATTTATTAGTCATAGACGATGATCAGCTATATGCGGAGGGTTTGATAAATTTATTAAAATCCTACTATGCAGAGGTAAATTTAGGGTTCTTGGATGACAAAGAAGAGCTGCTCAAGTCATTACGTCATAGCTGGGATGTTCTAGTGTTTGGTAGCGCCTATGATTTGAGCTTCACCGATGTCGTGGCTATTATTCAAGAGCATAATATTGATCTGCCCATCATCGGTCTAATGAGCGATGAGCTCGCAGACAACGGTCGCAACCAAGATGGGTTGCCGATTATTATCGATGGTACCATGATCAAGGCATTAGTAGCCGATCGCGAGACGCAAGTGGTCATGGCGATTCGCTTATTGCACGCCAATTTGCGTACCCGCCGACAGGTTGGCACTTTACAACAAGTGCTGACTGAGTCGGAGCAACGAGCTAATCTGCTGATAAAGAACTCCAAAAGTGCGGTCGCTTATATCGATCAAGGCATTCATATTTTCGCTAACGATCCTTATCTCAAGATGTTCAACTTCGAGTCGATGAACGATATTATGGGCTTGCCTGTTATTGACTTGATAGCTGGGTCTGACAATATAAAAGACTTCAAACAGTTTCTACGCCAATTTGATAAAGGCAATCGGCAACAAGTCGAATTCAACTCTAATAGTAAAACTAAAGACGGTGAGATCTTTGAAGTCAAGCTGCAACTGGCTACTGCTACCTTAGAGGGCGAGCCTGTGACGCAGATCATCATTCAGCAAAGTGGTCCAAGTAGCGCCGATATCGATAAGCAGCTAGCGGCAGCAGAGCGGCTCGATAGCTTGACTGGGCTAAGTAACCGCCGCGGCTTTGAGGAGCGGCTTGAGAGCTTACATCAGCAAGTCTTAAATAATAAAAGCCACGCAGGGCTATTATATATTCAGCTAGATAACACCGGTAGGATTAGCAGTAGTTTGGGGTTAGAGGGAGTGGATGCCACCGTCAAGCAAGTGGCCGCGCTGCTCGATGAAATCGTTGCCGATTATCCGGTTAGCCGCTTTAGTGACACCTCATTTACTGTGCTTGCCAATGATATTTCAACCCAAGCGCTCAAGGAATTGGCTGAGCGTGTGCGGCTAAGGATTAGTGAGATGCTCATCAACGTCGGCAAGCGGACGATGAGCACCACCGCGAGTATTGGGGTGGTAAAAATCGACCAAAATGCTCCTGCACCTAAGGTGTTACTAGAGCGCGCGCTGGAAGCTATCAATCATATCGGTATAGAGACTAGTAATCAGGGCGATGCTTATCATTTTTATGATCTGAGTAAACATGTGAGCGAAGATGATAATGCTTTAGCTGAATACTTAGTCAATGCCATTACTAATAATCGCTTTGAGCTGATGTTTCAACCCATCTACGATATCACTTTTGATCGCAGTGATTTTTTTGAGGTTTATTTACGTTTGCCGCTAGGGGATGCTGAAAACACCGTACTCTCCCCAAATCAGTTTTTATCAGTAGCCAAATCACACAATCTACTTGAAAAGATAGACCGCTGGGTACTTATCAATGCTTTTAAACAGCTAAGCGAGGTGCGTAAGTCGCATCCAGAAGCGCGGCTCTTAGTGCAATTAACCAGTGCGTCATTGGTTGATAAAAAGCTTGCGAGCGTAGCCAGTCAAATCATCAAAGCCGTAGGGGGGCCAGCAGGCGCGCTAACCATACAGTTCAATGAGCAAGATATTCGCAACCATCTAACCATAGCAAAATCTCAGTTTTCGGCACTAAACCAAATCAACTGCCGACTGTGTATTAATAACTTTGGTAGTACTACAAAGTCTCTCGATACCGCTGAATTTGTACAACCGCATATGATACGCATCGCGCAAAGCTACGTCACCGATATTCATACCGATAACAACTTAGACACCATAAAATCTTTAATCACCGAAGTGAATAAAATCAATGTCGATGTGTTAATGCCTTATATCGAAGATGCCGCCACTATGTCGGTGTCTTGGAGCGTAGGGGCGCGTTATCTGCAAGGCTACTATTTAGAAGAGCCAAGCCGCAGTATCAATGTGGTCTAAACGTGGTGTGACTGTTTTATAAGGCCGTTTACTAACAGAGGCATTGTTAGCATAGACGGCCAATGATATCGTTTTTTATTAAAAGAAGTTTTTGTCAACATGTCTATGGTTATGCGTCAAATAAGTGTTATTTTTACTGCTGTCATTTTACTCAGTGCGTGTGGTGAGCCTATTCCGCCTGATAGCCGTGCTGCAGTGACTCTGCCGGTATATGAGCAAGGGGATGCAGACAACGGCGCTTTGATCTATCAAGACGCTTGTGGACAATGCCATCAGCTCACTCCAGGGCTGAATAAAAAAGGACCGCAGCTGATGAATATTTACGGGGCTGAGGCAGCTCAATTAGCTGATTATGAGTATAGCGAAGGTCTTAAAACCTCGGGCTGGGTATGGGATGCTGAGACGCTCGATCCTTATATTGCAGATGTTGAAACAGCCATGCCTGAATCAAAAATGCTCGCTGATCCGATGCCTGACGCGAGCGAACGTGCTGATGTTATCGCCTATTTATCGACGCTACGTGCTCCCGCAGCTTCACCGGATGCTGATGCAAACATAACAGACAATCAGCCCAGCCAGATGAGTAATGAGCCTGTTGATATAATAGACGAGGATAAGGATCAGCCTGCCGCTGACTTTCAACCCTAAGCTTAACTGTTACTCTTAGCCAACTGACACCTTTAGATGGTAGCCTTTTATAATACAAACTTATGATCCTAAGCCTATGACTGTAGAAGTAGCCCCTTTACCCGTAAATGCAACAGCTGATAACTATGAGCGTAATCAACAGCAAATCGCTCAGTTGCTCGTGCAGCTGAACAAGGTGGTCCTTGATAAACCACAAGTGCTCAAATTAGCACTTAGCTGCGTACTCGCTGGCGGGCATTTACTGCTACAAGATCTGCCTGGCATGGGTAAGACTACGCTAGCACAGGGATTGGCGCAGTTGTTAGGTTTGAGCTTCAGTAGGGTGCAATTCACTAATGATATGCTGCCTGCCGATATCTTAGGTATGACGCTCTATGATCAGGGCAAAATGGCTTTTGAGTTTAGACCTGGGCCGATATTTACTCAGTTATTATTAGCTGATGAGATCAATCGCTCAAGTCCCAAGACCCAAAGCGCGCTACTCGAAGCCATGGAGGAGCGGCAAGTCACCCAAGATGGGCAGTCATACCCTTTGCCAAAGCCGTTCTTCGTCATTGCTACCCAGAACCCTTTGCAGCAAGCAGGGGTCTATCCGTTGCCTGAGTCGCAATTGGACCGGTTTTTAATGTGCTTGTCGCTCGGTTATCCCTCTCCTGAGGCGGAGCGAGCACTATTGCGCGGGCAAGATCGCCGTGAGTTGCTGAGTCAATTAGAAGCCATACTTGATAATAATGAGGTGCTATTAGCACGCCGAGGCGTACAGCAAGTCTATGTGTCAGATGCCTCTTTAGACTATCTACAGCGCTTGGTTGCTAAGACGCGTATCAGTCAGGACTATCATGGGCTATCGCCGCGTGGCGTGCTGTCACTACAAAGTGCCGCGCAAGCTTATGCTTATGTCTCAGGTCAGCAAGAAGTGACGCCGGAAGATATTCAAGCGGTATTTGCTGCGGTCACTGACCACCGGCTAGGGCAGCGTTTTGTGCCTGCTAATGCCGTCAGTGGTCAAACACCGCCGACTATCGCTCAGCGTATTATGGCCGAAGTGGCAGTAATCGTTTGATAGCTTGACTACCCCTGACAAGTGATAGGGCGACTATGACCATCTTACCTCAGACCATAAAGCAACCATTGACCGCGATGTTCAGTCGCTGGTTTGCCAAACGTGCCCCTAGAAGTGACAATGCTACTCTCAACTTGCGTAATGTTTATATCTTCTTTAGCCGCGAGGGACTACTGTTTGTACTGCTGCTGATTATCACCTTTATTGCAGGTGTTAATTACGGTAATAACTTAGTACTAGGGCTGTGTTTTTATTTGATTAGCGTTTGGCTCATCAGCTTCCATATCACCTTTGCTCATATATCAGGACTACAAGTCAGATTGCTTGAGGTGACGATGGCAGAGGCAGGCGAGCCGGTTTGGGTGACCTTACAGCTACTGAGTAATAGCCGACAACCTAGGCGGCAACTATCTATTGGCTTCGACTCACAAGACAAGAAGTTCAACAAACGAAGCTCGGTAAACCCGCCATTAAACTCTGCGCAAACCTCAGTGCTACTGCCACGTCTCAAAGATGAGCAAATTATACGGCTGCCCGTCGCAACTCATAGACGCGGTAAACTTAAATTACCGCGTTTACACATTAAAACGGTCTATCCTTTAGGCATTATGCGCGCTTGGTCTTACGTTTACTTTGCCCGTTCAGCTTGGGTATATCCGCAGCCGGAGGCTTTCGAGTGGCAAGCGCGATATTTAAGCGCAAATAGCGCAGACCTACCTACAGGAGGACAGTTCACCCAAGGTCAGGACGATTTTGAGCGCCTCGATAACTATGTCGCCGGCGAGTCTCTAGCGCGAGTCTCTTGGGCACATGTGGCGCGCGGGCAGGGCATGTTTACTAAGCACTTCGCTGACCCTGTCGGCTACGAGCAGCGCTTAGCTTATGAGGATATGCCGGCGATAACTCATGAGCAAAAACTGGCGCAATTGGCTTATGGTGTGCTAGCTTTAAGCGAGCTTGAGCTACCGTTTCAGCTACAACTGCCGCATGAAGCGCCTAGTACAGGCGAGATAGGCCAAGGCGAAGCATTCGGGCAAGCTTGCTTACTAAGGTTGGCGCAAGCATCATGAGTCTATTTAAGCGTAACGCAAAGCTATCAAACTCAGCTAAAGCAGAGGCAAGTACACAGTTAGAGGCGCCGCGTACTTCGACGGCAGCTGCTCAGGACAGCTACGCAAGCTTTGAAAAACTAGCTTATGGTCAAGTGGCGTCTACTAGCTTGTCTGATAGGCCGCTTAATGATAAGTCCGCTGGTATCAGCAAAAGCTATCAGCGCCTATTATCGTTGCCCGCTTATTATTGGGTGCTAATCGCGCAGCTGTTTGTCATCCTTCCTCATGCCGCCTATTTACCCTTATGGTTAATAGGCTTTGCCATTATCACTATCATCGCCCAACTGCCAAGCATCAAATCGAAGTTCAAACCCACTCGGTTAAAGCGCCTTTATCAAGTCATGCAGATGCTAGGGTTTTTATTGGGTTTAGCCGGTTTATCGCTCACTTATGGTACGGCTTTTGGTTTAGATATGGGCGTTGGGTTTTTAGTATTGTGCTTAGTCAGTAAGCTGTGGGAGCTTTATAAACGCCGTGACGCGTATGTGGTACTGAATCTATCACTATTTGTTATCGCAGGCTTATTTTTATTAGATCAGGGTCTTGTCACCACTTTGCAGGCTATCGCGGCTACTATTGTCGTGTTATTGGCTTTTATAACGCTCAACGATGATAGTAACACTAGCGGTGATGGCCGCATGCGTACCCTTGGTGTATTAGGCGTATCGGCGCTGCCTTTATTAGTGGTGCTATTTTTATTTTTCCCGCGCTTGCCGCCGTTATGGTCAGTGCAGCTGTCCTCGAGCCAAGCAACTACTGGCGTCTCTGATAGTATGTCACCAGGCGATTTTGCCAATTTGAGTCAATCCACAGAGCTTGCCTTTCGTGTTGATTTTAAGCAAGCTCGTCCTGCGCAAAGTGAGCTGTACTGGCGCGGTTTAGTTTTTAGCGACTTTGATGGCGTCACTTGGCGTCCCAACCGGCGCATACAGCAGCAATGGCAATGGCAGCCTAAGCGCCAACCACCTAAGTGGTTTGAGCAATCATTAGCGACGGCTAGCGATGCGGTCAAGCTCGATCCTAATTACTATGAGATCACCTTAGAGCCCACCCAGCAGCCATGGTTATTTGGTCTAGATTACCCCTTTACCCAAAATCAAGATATTAACTTAACCTCAGATTTTACCTTAATCAAAGAGGAGCCTGTTAGTGAGCAGCTGCGTTATGAAGTGCTACGTTATGCGCCTATGCAGATTGACCCTATCCTCGATGATGTCAGCCGTGCGGCTAATCTAATGCTGCCTAGTGCAGGTAATCTACAAACGCAAAACCTTGCCAAGCAGCTATTTGCTCAATCAGGATCAGACCCCGAGCGTTATATACAAGCTATCCAGCGCTGGATCAATCAGACTGAGTTTCGCTATACCTTATCGCCGCCGCCACTGGATGAGAACCGTATTGATAGCTTCTTATTTGAGACCAAAGCCGGGTTTTGTGAGCATTACTCCTCAAGCTTTACTTTTATGATGCGCGCTGCAGGCATTCCAGCGCGCGTGGTCGCCGGCTATCAAGGCGGCGAGATGGGCCGCGGCGGTAACGTCTGGGAAGTGCGGCAAATGGACGCGCACGCTTGGAGTGAGGTATGGCTTGAGGGTCAAGGCTGGGTGCGCGTTGATCCGACAGCCTTTGTTGCTCCTGAGCGGGTCGAGCAAGGGATGGACGCGCTAACCCAGTCGCGAGGCGCTTCACTGTTCGGTGAGGGAGCGACCGCTCAAGTCAGCTATCAGCAGTATCAGATGCTACAAGCATTAAGACGGCTATCAGATCAAGCCAGTTACTATTGGCAAAAAGACGTCGTCGGCTATGATCAAGATAAACAAGCCGGATCGCTGCTCAAATGGTTTAACATTCGCTCTATCTCTGAGCAAATCGCTTGGCTAGCAGCGAGCGCTATCACGGTAATAAGCCTACTAGTATTTATGATCTGGTATCGCCGGCGCAAACAGTGGCATCCGGCAGATAGACCGCTGATAAAGCTCTCTAACAAAGTAGCTAAAAACGATAAAGCTTTGGCTCGCCACGATAATGAAGGCGCTTTGGCCTGGCTTGAGCGCTTACAGAACAGCCAAATGAGTCATAATAAGCTGAGCAAGCAACAGATAGCGGATATCAAAAAATACTACCGACAGCTTCGCTATGGACGCTTAAGCGTCGCCGAAACTCACAGTCAAGAGTACCAACAAGTACTCAAAGCGCTCAAACGCAGTATCAGTCAACTGTGATAGCCGCTATTAACGTAACAATAGAATAGGCGACAAGGTTTTGGTAATGATTTTTGTGGTTGTGCTACCGATAAAGAGCTGTTGAAACTTCGAATGCCCATAAGCGCCGATGACGATCATGTCGATAGCATTATTGGCTTGAAACTCAACCAGTCCCTCAACGACATTGTCGTAAGGCAAATGATGAGCAGTAACGGTAAACCCTGACGAGCTTAACTGCTCAGTCACGGCCGCTAAGCTGTTCTTCGCCGTATTATTATCATTACCGACCATCACGATATAACCTCTCAGCCCTTTTAACAGCTCGCTAGCCGCGACCATCTGCGCCGCTTTTATTGCGGTCTTGCTGCCATCAAAAGCAACTAAATAGGAGCTTGGTGTTTTGAATGATTCTGAGCAGATGAGAATAGGTTTATGGGAAGCACGGGTCACCGTTTCAATTTGGCTACCGATATTGACGCGGTCATTTTGATGGTCTTCTCCGCGTCGCCCCAGCACGATCGCGCGGTTTTCACTATCGAAGTGCTCGATGGCAGGCAGCAGTTTGCCGCGGCGTCTATAAGTTTTTATCTCAACATCAAAGCGGCTATTAATATGGCTTTTCGCATCTTCGATTAGCGCATTGCTATAGCTGTTAACCACCTTAGCTCTTTGCTCATCTAGCTGCGTCAACTCTTCTAGTAATATCTGCCGACTGTCGACCCCTATCGTTCCTGATAAGTCGCGTCTAGAGGAGACAGGAATATCGACCACATTGAGTAGCGCCACCGCTAGATTGAGCCGATTGGCGTACCATGCCGCATAGCTACAAACGGACTGAGTGACTGTAGAGCCATCAATACAAGCTAAGACATGCTGTTCGCTAGACATAAAGTCTCCTCAATATAGAAGTTATCGGCTTTTGCTGTTGCTACACGGTTATCTGTACTATAACAAATTATAAGATCGCATAAGTAGAGCATAAAAAAGCGCTCTAAAAAAGTCTTCTAAAGCGCTTTCGCTTATCGTAGTACGTTAATTATGAGCCGCAGTTACAGCATTTAGCGCACATATCACACTTATTGCAAGTGGCTTCGCTAGTACAGCTACATCTTGAGCAGCTACAGGTTTTGCTGCGAATGGATAAGTAGCTTAAATGAGTGTTATTAGTCAATGACATAAGTAATCCTTATTACTGATAAGTGATAATTTATACTGTCATAGAGAGGATAAGCATTCAGTAATTATCTTGTGGTCTTGATGCAGAGGTTTATTAGAGAAAAAGTAACAGGGTATTAGTCTGTCGTTATAAGCATTGTTATTATGAGCGCTGAATCGACTTACTAACGCTCGCTATCAAGGTCACCATAAGCATCCCCGTGATCACTAGTACCGCTGCCATCAGATGCGCCATCTCATAGTTCAGCGCTTCGACTTGCTCATAAATAGCGATAGAAATGACCTTGGTTTCCCCAGAGATGCTACCGCCTATCATCAATACCACGCCAAACTCACCAATGGTATGGGCAAAGCTTATTAAGCTACCTAAAATAATGCCAATACGCGCTTGCGGTAGCGCTATAGTGATAAATCGTCTGAGGCGACTGGTTTCTAATAATTGCGCCATTTCTGTGACGCTTTTAGGAATACGTAAAAACTGCGCGTAGACTGGCTGGACATAAAAAGGCAAAGAGTAAATGATAGAGCCTATCACTAAGCCCTCAAAGGTAAAGACTAAGCTGCGAATATTATGTTCATTTAGCCAATGACCAACGAGCGAGTTGGGGCTCATAAGCAGTAGCAAATAAAAGCCAATAACAGTCGGCGGCAGTACTAAAGGCATCGCTATAACACCTAACAAAATGACTTTAAGGCGACTAATAAAACGATGACGACTAGGACGCGCTAGCCAATAAGCGAGCGGAGTCGCGAGTAATAGCAGGCATAAGGTAGTGACGCCTGCAAGCTTAAGGCTTACCCAAAATGGCATTAGCATCTCTGATAAGACGGAAGGATCGGCCATAGCTCTACAACTATCACATCGGAAGGGGAGTAACGGTACTAATCAGCCATTATTACTTAGCCGTTGTTGCTTAGCCATTTGGGCGACTCATTATCATAATATTCTTGCTTCCAGACGGGAATGTCGGCTTTGATGGTATCGAGTATCCAGCGGCAGGCATCAAAAGCCGGGTAACGATGCGTGGAGACCACACCGATCCAAACCGCGATATCGCCAATCTCTAACGCGCCAATACGGTGAATAGCCACAGCGTGCGAAATCGCAAACTTCTCTTTGGCTTCGTTAATGATTTGTCGACCTTGGTTAATCGCCAAATCTTCATAGCCGTAGTAAGTCAAACGCTCAACAGAGCTGGCATTATTATGATTGCGCACGCGACCTTCAAAGCTTGCAAAAGCGCCACAGCTATCGTCATCGAGCATAGCTCTGAGACGAGCCTCATCGATAGCCACATCTAATAAAGCAAAGCCATCACGCTGAGCAATAGCGTAAGCTTCCTCACTGCTGCGTTTAATCTGCATCGATTGGCTATGCACGTCGGCTTTATTGCCAGATTTTGTATCATTGCTTTGATTGTCGTCAGTCATTTATAAACTCAAGTTTTTAGTAGAATCTGGTAATTAACGAAATTCTATTTAAAGAATTTCACTTGCAAAGCGAAAATTGCAGTTCAATTTTTAACGCTTTTCAGGGCTAAAGCCGCAGCCTACGTCAGCTTAGCTCTAGTATGAGAATTTATACATAAAAGCCAAATAAAATGAGCCTTAAAATAATATTTGCTAAGCTATGACCTATAACCTACGTTAATTTTTATATTAGTTAAAGACTTTTAACCGCCTGCTACTGGGGTAATAAAGACCACGCTGTCGCCATCATTGATAGGGTCGTCCCATTTAGCAAAATAATCGTTCACCGCCACGCGCAGATCGGCCTGCGGACGACTAAAGCGGTGCTTTTCGCTAAGCTGCGCATAAAGCTGAGCTAGTGAGGTAGCAGGATCGACCGCTACTGTTTCTTCCTGACAATTAGCTTCATCGGCAAGACTGGCAAAATAAAGTACGTTAATATTCATTAAGTTATTAGCATTGGTGTCATTCATTGTATTATCAGTCATATTTTTACCTATATCATTCGGTGCTGCTTGCAGTCGTTGATTCAACCATGAGTTAAATTATTCGCTCACTAAATAAACATCAAATCTAGATTATTTTACTTGATGGTTATAATCGGACTTGCCACCTGTCTTAGTCATGAGTTTAACTCCATCAATCACGATGTCATGCGATAGCGCTTTGGTCATGTCATAGATAGTCAGGCAAGCGACGCTTACCGCAGTCAATGCTTCCATTTCAACGCCAGTCTTATGGGTAACTTTCACCGTTGCATTGACCGTTATGCTACTGAGCTCATCGTCATAATCGAAGCTTAAGCCAATCTTATCTAGTGGCAATGGATGACAAAGTGGAATCAAATCATGAGTGCGTTTGGCTGCCATAATACCTGCGATATGCGCGGTTTGGGTGATGCTACCTTTTTTGGTCATACCATCAGCGGCTTTTATTTGGCTGTAAATATCCGCTGGAAAACGTACCTGACCGATAGCATGGGCTTCTCTAGTGGTCGCAGTCTTACCACTGACATCAACCATGTGAATATCGCCGTCGCTATCTAAGTGCGAGAGGGTAGCGACTTTGTTCTCTAAAGGTTTAGCGGTATTTTTATCAAAAGCAGACATAGGCATATCTTTTCTTAGCAATTAAATTTTTATGACAGCTTTGTTTATACGCAAGCAATTAATCATGACTCGGATTAGCGCGCATAAAGTGCGCGACGAAGTTACAAGGACGAGTGCGATTATCGAATTGCTCTTTTAGAATACTATTCCAGCCCGTGCGACAAGCGCCCGTCGAGCCAGGCAGACAAAATATACCTGTACCATTAGCCATACCAGCGATAGCACGTGATTGAATGGTCGACATACCGATCTCGTCTTTAGAGAGCAAACGGAACATCTCGCCAAAACCGTCAATAGACTTGTCAAATAAAACATTGACCGCTTCTGGCATACTATCACGGATAAAAAACCCAGTACCGCCCGTGGTCATCACCGCATGAATATTAGGATCAGCAATCCAGCCGCTAATAACGGCGCGAATCTTATAAATATCATCAGTGATTAATTGACGATCGGCAAGCTTATGACCCGCTTCAACTAAGCTATCGACCAAATATTGTCCTGAAGTATCTTGCTCAAGAGTGCGACTGTCAGAGACACAAAGGACGGCAATATTGAGTGGGGTAAATTCTGCGGCAGGCTTAGACATTTTTTTCCTTACTCTTAGATTATTTAATACTTGGTTTATAGTGGATACCAAACAATATGGATGCGCTATATCGTTTTTATATCGAGCATACTATATATTTTTAGAGCTTTAGAAGCTTTGCGATTTTTAGTTTTACAATGTAAAAATTATCAAACTTCACCAAAATAGTCTAACCGCCAATAATAGATAAGTTATGCATCATGCCACTATTAGACTCATGCAGATGATGATGTTCAGGTTTAATCGGCATAAAGCTATATAGGGTATCAATCAACCCTTGCACATCATTGTTTTGCAGATATTTTCTAATATCATAATTGCCTTCGTCAAACAAACACAGATGCACTTTGCCTTGGCTACTGACGCGCAAGCGGTTACAGTTATCACAAAAGTGCGCGGCATAGGGCGCAATCATACCGATACGACCGAGATAATCAGGGTGGCTGTATTCGATTGCAGGACCATCGGCGCTACCGCGATCATGCGACTGCCAACCGCGCGCAAGTAAGTAATCAGTAATCATATCGGCCTGCGCATGCTGAGCAAAAAACAAATCACTGTTGTCGCTCGTCTGCATAAATTCAATAAAGCGATAAGTCACAGGACGATCTTTGACGTAATCCATTGCATCGATCAGGTTTTGAAAAGCGGTCTCTGCCATTAAGATACTATTAATTTTAAGCTTGATATCAGTAGTCGCTAATAAGGTATCCATATCGCGCATCAGCTGCGGCTGAGTATTAAAACCTGTCATCTGATGGAAAGTATCGGCATCGAAACTATCCATACTGATGTTGAGCTGATTAAGTCCTGCTGCTTGCCAGTTGGCTAAATGCTTGCCAAGCTTATAGCCATTACTAGTCATCGCCACCATCTCGATACCGGCAGTATTTTTGATAGTATCGATAATCTCAACCACATCGCGTCTGATAGAGGGCTCACCGCCGGTGATACGTACCTTTTGGGTACCAACTTGCGCAAAGCCTTGAATTAGCGTTTTGATCTCAGCCACGCTGAGCTCATCGGAGGGACGCTTGCCCTGATAGCCATTTGGCAAGCAATACTCACAGCGAAAGTTACAAAAATCAGTAATGGACAGGCGCAAATAAGTCAGCCGCCGCGAAAAGCCATCGGTTAGTGGTTTATTATCAACTGCTAAGTTACTGGCTATCAAATTATCGGCACGAGCAGGATCTACAGAGGATAGCATTGAGCTATTCTGTGCTTGAGGGTCAAAAATTTCAGGCTTTGAAACAGGTGAATACAAAAAGGTACTCCCAATAATGGGGTCAAAGAAAAGTATAAGTGATTAAGGCTAGTTTTACCGTCAACGTTATGTATTTATTGCCTTAATTTAATTAGAATTATAGCAAATATGGGAGATTGTATTAGGGCATATTCAGGTATGGATAGAGGTTTGATAAAAGCGGTGCTACGAGTTTGCATGACGTGCAAAAAAGACTGAGCTAGAAATAATAAATCATTTTGCTCATTAAGCCGGTTCAATCAAGCCAATCTTGCTCTTTAGCATAAGCTAATTGTTTAGGAGTATCAATATCAAAGCTAAGCCGGTCATTGCTAATGTTAGCTATCGACTCGGCAGGTAACACTCTAATAAAATGCCGTAAACCTTTATCACCGCTCAGCGAAGACTGCCATGTGTTTAATAACTCATAATTGATAACTATTGGTAGACCAACGATATCACTCTTATTTTCATCAACAATAAAGTTATCATCTAAATAGCGATAGCGACTGGCAACGACTAAGTTGTCTTGTGTTAGAAGTTGCTTCAAATGCTCAGCCTCTAATAACACTTGATCCACACCAATAATCAATACGCGCTTGATAACTAAATCGTGCTGAGCTTTTAATGCATCAATAGCTAAAGATAAGCTCTGCGCCATGCCTGTCTCTGGCGCCGCATTATGGACTATCTCTATGTTTGGATTTTGCGGGTTTGGTTCATCGATAATAGTATCGAGAGTAGAACGGATAGCTAAATTTTGCTTAGGGATGACAACGATTATAGTTTGTGGCTGAGTCGCCAAAGCAAGCGCTGTCATATAACCGACTAAAGGCTTACCCTGCTTTTTTAAGAGTTGCTTGGGCTGACCTAGCCTGTGACTGAGGCCGCTAGCTAAGATAATGACCGCGTGATTTTGAGGTGCGTTTTGAGTCACTAAAGATCTATCACTCATAACTGGCTGCGTCGACTAACTGATTTGAGTTCGATGACAATTTTGGCTGGGCCAATTCTCTATTAACCGCAACTTGCTCATGAACCACCGCACTGATTTGGGCGATGATACTAAGTGCCAAGGCCTCAGGACCATCACCGCCTAATTTATAGCCGATAGGGTAGTGTAGTCGATTGATGCCATCTGCTAATATCGCAGGGTTTTCGCAGTTTGAGCTTATCTCCTCAATCAAGCGCTCAGTGCGATAACGCGGCCCCAACTGTCCAATGTAATTATAATGATTTGGACGTTGTAGCAAAGTAGCTAAACGCGCACGATCTTGACTGAGGCTATGCGACATCAGCGCTACCGCTGCATTTCGGCTTAATTTAAGTAAAGTGTCGCTATCTGCTAAGGGTACCGAAAGGACTGAGTCAGCTTGCAAAAAACGCTGCCGCGTCGCATATTGCGACCTGCTATCGATGACTGTGACGTGCCAATCCTGCAGCTTTGCCATCGTAACTAGCGGCATAACATCATTGCCGGCTCCGCAAACTAATAGTCGAATTTGCGGTTGTAAGCTTTGTATTAACCATTCGGTTTGTACGCTTGCGCTATCCTTATTTGCCATTGGGTTTTTTAGAACAAGATAATCAGCATTTTTTTTACTAACTTCATAAGTGGCCAACTCATCAATTATCGGCTGCGGTATTGCTTGTGAATCCGCGCTTTCACCCGAAAAACCAGTGCTTGAATTAACTCTAGTGCCAACGGTCATCTCAGCACTGTTAGCGCGAATTAGGGTAGCCACAGTAGCAGGTTGCCCACTTTGACGAACTTTTTGAATTAAATCCAGATAGGGCATAGCAGTAGTTAGACGCTCAAATAACACGTGAACTTTACCGTTACAGCCTAAACCAAAATTTAGCTCGTCCTCTAAGTCTGTATCAGTATCAACAGCAGCATAATTATTTAATGCATCATCCTGTTCGTCACTGTGCTCATCACCGGTTTGATAGACTTGCACGCTTGCATCATTACGGGTCAGCCAAAAAGCGCGCTTGATAATATGCGGCTCGAGGCAGCCGCCACTGATCATACCGACTGAACGACCATCTTCGCAAATGAGCATCATTGCGCCAGGTTTACGATAAGCCGAACCTTCCGTGCGCACTACCGTTGCCAAGACGGCATCAACGTTGTGCTGATGCGCATCGAAAGCGAGCTGTAGAATGTCTGCGACTTGATTCATATTTTTGCGTTTCTTTTTTATATTTTGAAAGATAAAAATAAATAAAACCTGCTTAGGATTAAAATTAATATTTAGCAGGTTTTATCTAAGAGATTTTTATACTTCGATAACGCTCATTACTCAGGCATATCGGCTAAGATTTTGTCTAAAGTAATAGGGAAGTCATAAACGCGTACACCAACGGCATTATAGATAGCGTTAGCAATAGCGGCCGCTGAGCCTGAAATCGAGGTCTCGCCAATACCTTTTATGTGCATCGGATTGGTATAAGGATCATCTTCTTCTAACAAAATTACCTCCAACTGCGGTACGTCAGCGTTGACCGGCACATGATATTCGGCAAGGTCATGATTACATAAGCGACCATCGCGCTTGTCATGAATAACCTCTTCCATCAAAGCAGAACCAATACCAAATATCATGCCGCCATAACACTGTGAAGTTGCCAACTTATGGTTGAGAATACGTCCTGCTGCATACACGCCAGTCATACGTTTGACGCGAATCTCACCGGTGACTCTATGTACCGCGACTTCAGCGAAATTCGCTCCAAACGAGGCTTGGCGATAGTTTTTGCCATTTTTACCTGGTTTGATCTGGCCTTTGGCGCTGATCTCTTGCTCGTCAAACTTAGCGATGATATCAGCTAACGCATAGGACTGATTATCATTAAAATCATATTGCTCGGTTGCTGATTTTAACTTTGATGCCGATTCTGGCAGCGGTATACCCGTTTTCTTTGACGCTATATCCATCAGATCTGCGGCTTTATCCATCAAATCTGAGACTTTATCAGCCAACTTTTCATCAACCAGCTCTGTGACTTTTTCTTTACCCGTATCTATGGCTACTTCTATTTTACTAGGCTCGTGCTCACCCGATTTTTTAATTTGGCCTTTATCTATACGAATGGTATCGGCATGAAGTCCTACTTTTTTGGCTAGCATGGCGCGTAGCTGCTCGCAAGCCAAATAGACACCACTACCGGCGCTGGCGGCACCAAAGCTACCACCAGAACCCGACGCTGGTGGCAAATCACTGTCACCAAGCTTCATCTCGATATGATCGATAGGCAGACCCAGTAGATCAGCAGCAACTTGAGTAAATACCGTGTAAGAGCCAGTGCCAATATCGGTCATATCCGTTTCGATAATGGCTTTGACGCCAAGCTCTTTTAAGCTATCGAGTTGCAAAATTGCCCGAGCTTCAGAGGGCTGCAATAGGTTACCGCGCGAGGTCCCAGACATACCGGTCCCTATCCACCAATCGCCTTCTAGCTGACTGGCAGGTTTGGGGTTATGTTGATCCCAACCAAACGCTTCAGCGCCTTTTTCCATACAGGCAACGAGCTGACGGGTGGAGAATGGAATCTCTTCGCTCGGGTCTTCTTCCGGCTCATTACGGCGGCGCAGCTCAATAGGATCAATCTCCAACTTGTTCGCCAGCTCATCCATCGCACATTCAACGGCAATCATACCGACCGCTTCACCTGGAGCACGCATAGAGCCTGATAAGACTTGGTTCATATCCACCATCTGATAGCTGACGCGGCGATTCTCTCCGCGATACAGGAAGTGAGTCGATAATGCCGTTGGCTCAAAAAATGCCTCACCCGGTAAATTACTGGTTGTAGTATCGTGAATAAAGGTATCAATAACGCCTTCTTTGTCACAACCAATAGCGATACGCTGTCGAGTGTTTGAGCGTCTTACTGTCGCCTCCATTACTTGCGGGCGCGTCATAGTAATCAGTACTGGACGACCAACTTCTTTAGAGGCAATGGCGGCAGCAATAGATTCTGGCGCAATACCCAGCTTACTCCCAAAGCCACCACCTACGTAGTATGAGATCAGCTCTACTTGCTCTTTATTCAAGTCTAGCGCGTCCATAATTTGCTGCTTACAAGAGGCGATCATCTGATTTGAAGAGTACATAATAAGCTTATCCTCTTCCCAATAAGCTAAAGTCGCATGCGGCTCCATAGCAGCGCTATTTTGACTGGGCGTGTGATACAAACTATCAAGGGTTACAGCTGAATCAGCCAAACCTTGTTCCGGATCGCCATGTTCAGCGTTCTTGTCTGAGCCTTTTTTCTCGTCAACATCATGAGCATTGGACAGCTGTTGGGTGAAATCCAAAGCCGCCTGCTCGGTCTCATCTTTATAGGTCACTTTGAGCGCATTGGCACCTTCAGTTGCTGCTTCAAAAGTTTCAGCGACAACAACAGCGATAGGTTGACCGTGATAAAAGATTTCACTTATGCCTTGAGTGGGGGCTTCGGTCTCGCCGCCTTGCTGTGAGTTACGTAAAAAGCGCTCAGGATCAGTAACGACTTTAATGATGCCCGGAATATCTGCGACCGAGTCGCTATCGATATTGTCAACCTTACCTTTAGCAATGGCCGCGCCAACCAGCACACCATACACTTTATTTTCGACCTCGATCTCTGCTGAATAATGGGCTTGACCGCTAACCTTTAACGAGCCCTCGACGCGGTTAATTGGTTTACCCACCAAATTACTCGCTGTTTTGTCGAATAAGGTTTCAACAGGCTCATTCATTTTTTCTTTATTGGTAGGCTCTGACGGTAATACTGAATCTAATAATGACATGATTATGCTCCCTCGCCCGCTAGTGCACGCTTAATGACTTGTTTTAGCAAACGGCGTGTTAGTGGTATTTTAAAGTCGTTTTGACCGCTACCTTTGGCATCTTTTAACAACAAATCTGCAGCCTGACTGATAGTGTCATCGTCGCCCTGCGTATCGATCAATAAATCTTCCACATCTTCATTGCGCCACGGCTGAGTACCAATTCCGCCAAATGCTAAGCGTACTGTCGCCAAATTACCATTATCATCAGCGTCTATCACAGCTGCACACGATACAAGCGCAAAAGCATAAGAGGCGCGGTCACGTACTTTGTCATAAGTGTGCATGCCTTTAATAGGTGCTGGCAGCACAACATGCGTAATAAGCTCACCTGACTCTAAAACGTTTTCGATATGGGGGGTGTCTTTTGGTAGACAATAAAAGTCTTTTATCGGAATCTGCCGAGTCGAGCCATCGGTTTTGGCAGTCTCGATGGTAGCATCAAGCAAACGCATAGCGACCGCCATATCGGATGGATGCTGAGCAATACAAGCGTCACTTGTGCCTAAAATTGCAAGGGAGCGGTTCTCACCATTGATGGCAGGGCAGCCGGTGCCCGGTTCACGCTTATTACAAGGGCTATCGGTATGATAAAAATAGTAGCAGCGCGTACGTTGCAGGAAGTTACCGCCAGTCGTCGCTTTATTACGCAGCTGTCCGGTTGCTCCAGCTAAGATAGCACGAGACAATACCGGATAATTGGCAATCACGCTAGGATGCGCAGCCAAATCACTATTGCTCACTAAAGTTCCGATACGTAGACCGCCATCGGCGGTGTCTTCAATCTGTTCGAGCTCTAAGCGTGTGACATCAACCAGTTTGGTTGGCGTTTCAATCTCAAACTTCATGAGATCGAGCAAATTGGTACCGCCTGCGATAAATGAAGCCTCTTTAGGGGTTGCAAACATTACCGCTTGCTGCGGTTCAAGGGCGCGGATATATTCAAAGCGTTTCATGAGCGGCCTCCTGCTGTGCTATTGGCAGTTTTATTATGGTTTACGGATTGGTTACCAAGTTGCGACTGACTGGGCGGTGGCGACCAAATACCCGTCACTGCCGAGTCTTGCAGCGAACTTGTAGTCGTCTCTTCACTAGAAGAAGCACGCTTAGCTGACACTTCGCTCTCAAGCACTTGTGAGATGGCATCCACAATGTTGGGATAAGCAGAACAGCGACAAATATTGCCACTCATGCGCTCAGCGATCTCTTGGACTAATAGCCCATTAGGGTTTTTGAGATCTGTCGTCACATAGCTTGGCCAGTTTTGTTTCACCTCTTCTATTAAAGCAGTGGCTGAACAAATCTGACCTGGGGTGCAATACCCGCACTGAAACGCGTCATGATCTTTAAATGCTTGTTGCAAGGTTGACAACGATTCGGGCATGCCGATACCTTCGATTGTCGTGATTTTATCACCATCGTGCATCACGGCTAAGGTCAAACAGGAATTGATGCGCTCACCATTGATGAGCATGGTACAAGCCCCGCACTGACCGTGGTCACAGCCTTTTTTGGGTCCGGTAATTTGTAGATGCTGACGACAAACGTCGAGCAGAGTGGTACGCGAATCAAGATCATCAAAGGAATAATTTTGGTTATTGATATTCAAAGTCAAAGTAGACATGCTGGCTTCTCGCTGGCAAAGGATAAGGGCTAAAATAAGGATAACTAATAAGTCATCATAAAATAGTAGAGGCAGCAGGCCAGTGAGTCTGTGTAGTAAATGTTATTCTAGGAAGGGAGGGAAAAGCTGAGGGGAGCGGCGATTTAAGAGCTTGGCGCTAAGCACAGGCCTTAGTAGTGACTAATCAAAAGTATGATAAGTTATATCGAGAGGTGAGAATAAAATCCTTTGGCGTACTGTTTACTTTTGCAACTGAGTCATTGAATAACTTAAATTATAAAAGTAACTAGAATAGCATTATCGGTTTTGTTTTACAAAACATTGTTTGCTGATTAACGGCCTCATCTACGTTTGCTACGGCGATCGATCTTTTGGTGCAGACGTTCAGGTTTATGGCTACTCATAGCACTTACAGAATGACTAACAGCGCAAAATAGATAAACAACCAGTGTCAATGAGACAATAAATGGGGTTAGCAGCCATATGATGCTATTAATAGTGAAAGGGAGTAGCAGACCATTAAAGATAGAGGTGTTGGGTATAAACGTGTCGCACAAGACATCCGTAATGCGCTTCGATATAGGAAACAATAAAGTGCTAACCCCTAATAAATAAAGGAGCTCGATAGAAGCATAGCCTTTAGCAAATATTATGAAGTAAAACATCATATAAAAGCTAAAGCTCAATAACCAACACTTGATAGAATAGCTGACTCGGAGCATATGCGACCTCATGACGCCAAAACGCGCTGATATCTGACATACTGGCATAATCAAACTCAAGCCTACGATGTGAGATAGAATTAAAGACAAATATGATTGAACTTATATCTACTAAATATAATCATAGCAAAAAAAATCTATACTGTTATCAATATATTCATTTTTTTACATATTTATTTTTAACGGCTTTTTTAACGATAAAAAACCCTCAAAGTGGTTAGCTTTGAGGGTCATAAAAGTAATATTGTTTTAAAGTTTAATGGCCGCTTTATACACCGCCTGCGCCTTTACTAGAAGCTTCGCTGTTCTCCACTAAGATAGCCGCTGCGGTTTTTTTGAGGGTATTCCACTGCTCATCATCGACATAAATGCCTTCTTTCCAAGCACGCTTATGCGTCTCATACAGCTCATCGGTCGATATCTTATGATCAAAATCTCGGCTTTCGTTATCAATATCGAAGTTAGCAGTAGCAAGCTCAATCACCATATCATCGGTGTTGTAATTGGCTTGAATCTCATTAAAGAAGTAAATATCAGGATAGGTAAAACCTTGATTTAGGGTAAACAACGTGTGCTTAGGGGCGCTGCCATTATCCCATTTGGCAAGGCAAGCGATACCTTTGGCCGATAGGTTGACCAGTTCGCTATAAGCCAGCCAGCGGTTGTGGCAGTTCTCGATATAGATTTTATAATGATCAAGATCGCCCATTTTCTCTAACGCGTAGTCCATAATAGTAGGCAAGTGACAGGCTAAGCTGCTGCTATGCAAATTAAAACGAATCTCATCGGCGCTCTGGGAGACGATATCGATAGGCGTATCTTGCTCAGTCAAAATGTAGGGGGTGGCATTATTGAATTGTTCAACACCATCAAGCCCCGCCATTTGTAATTCGGCGACCATAGTGGCGACTAGATCCGCTTCGCCGACTTCGCGGTGCATACCCGTAAAGGCTTTATACACGGTGCTGACAATCTCATTGCGTGAGACTATCATAGCTCTATCTCCTTCATCGCTTTATTTGCATAGTTAGGCACAATGGGCATAGTTGGCAGCGGTCCACTAGGCGCATCGGTAGCTAGCAGCGTTGTCTGCTCCGCTACAGACATCTTGCTCAAAGGTAAGCTTGGCAGTAGCGGAAACAGCCACTCATTGCTATGGACTTCATCGAACAGCGGCGCACCCTGAAATAAAGTCACCCGTACCCAGCGATCCGAGCGCGGATCGAATTTGGTTGCGCCAAACATCGATAGTTTGCAGCGCAGCAGATGAATAGGCAAAGTGTCTTTTTGTAGCACATTCATCTGAATATCGCCCATGCTCTTGTGACCCATCGTCCAAACTCGGCGAGCGATAGAGCGATACTTGGGCTGCTTTAACACAAACTCTGAGAGCAGCTGCTCAGGTTCGGCTTGTTTAAGCGCCACATACAAGCGATTCACTTGCCGGGCGATATCTAAAGACAGCTCACGATCATCGCCAGCTTCTACTCCGCGCACGCCCATCCGCGGCTCTTCTTTATCGACTGAGCGATACCAAAACCAATAACTGTTATCCGGCTCATTAAAGTCGATGTTGATTGCCCACTGATAACGGCTCTGTAATACTTCTAGCAAATCTGCAACCGTTTTACCTTTTGGTAGCGATAAGGTCTCATCGGCGTTGACCTGCTCTTGAAACGCATCTACTTGCTCAGGATATAGCTCCATCAAACAGGAGATAATGACCTCTTGGCTCTCATAACTTAGATCCTTTTGCGCGTGGAAAAAATCGTCCCAAGTCTGATATGTCTTTATACTCGTCAATAAATTATTGCGTAATAGCGTTAACTCTTTTACAGCGTTTTGGTTTAGCGCGGCTTGTGTCTCATCAATAGTGACAATTTCGGTAAAATGCTGAATAGCGCGGCTAAGCAGACTGGAGAAGTAAGCGGCTTTTTTTGAATTAATCTCATTGACTAGCGTCGCTTGTAGCGCCTCTTCTCGCATGGTCAGCCACTGATCGACAATGCAGGGATGATTAATCAAATAAGGCGCCATCCCAAGACCTGTGGCATTACCGATGCCCAAATAGCGCTTTATATCAGGATGTAGCGTGGTGGCCTGATCGCCGCCGCGAATATGTGCTAAATAGTCGACCCAATCGAGACTAAATTCACGTAGCAAATAAACCGCGCACATCTGCGCGCGAAAGGACTGATTAAAATCCTCGCTATGACCCAGCGGCTCAAAGTCATAAATACCAAATTTACCATTACCATAAACAGCCGTGGTACGCAGGATATAACCGACTTGCGCTAGAATATCGAGATCCGGCTGCTGACCCTCCGCTAAACGTGAGACTGTGTGCTCAAACACGCGCATACTCTTGTTCGCGCGCGCGAGCACCATGACCATATTGGAGTTGCGGCCCGCTTCTTGCAGCGGTACGTTAGCCTTAAGCTTATCTAGCAGTTCTTGCCCAATCTCACCATAGACTAAGCCAAATGTCACATCCCACTTCTGTGCAATAACCCTATCATTACGCTCGTCATCGGCCAGCTCATTGCAGAACACCACTAGATGATAAATATGTTCAGCGGTCTGCAAGCGGTAAATCACTTGCCCAAAACCGTTATCGTCTAAATCCCAAAGATAGGTGGTTAGTGTCCATTGCTCTCTATCAATCTTACGCAGCAGTGTACGTACAAAGCTAATGCGCGTCTGATGCATAGCGCCAAGCCTCTCAGCGTCCATGACGACATTGGGGGCACGTAAAGAACGTTTTGCCAGCTCAATGCCTGTCATACTATTATCATTTGCATGATCGAAATTCATAATGCCTCCATGGTCAGTCGTGTATTGAGCCGGTCAACTGGTATCGTATTGCGTGACCAAATGACCGATTATGTTGAGCTTTATTGCTTAAGGTTTTGAGATTAATCTCATTTTTTAACGGCCGCTTGTCTTTCTAACTTCTCCTCTTGAACGAGATAGTCAGTCTCTACGCGATTAGGACGATATAGGTCTTGATCGCGTGCCATCTGCTGAGCGATTTGCGGCCCATTCCATAATGAGGGCAGCAGAATAAAGGAGACGGGCACCGCGGTAATCACGATAAAAGATTGCAAGGCACTGACGCCGCCTGATCCTAAGGAGATTAAAACGATAGCAGTGATACCCATCATCACCCCCCAAAAGGTACGAATCATAGCGTTAGGCTCACGCTCGCCGCTGATAACCACACTAATAGTATAAGTCATCGAGTCGCCTGTGGTGACGATAAACACCGTAGTCAAAATAAGAAATAGTATTGAGATGATTAATGGGAACGGTAATGACTGCGTAACGGCTAGCAGGGCACCTGGTAGATTAAAGCCTTCAAAAGCGCTACTAACCACACCAGGATTGGCAATCTCAAACGCAAGGCCTGAGCCACCAACTACGGTGAACCAAAAGCAAGTCACCAGCGGCGCAATGATACAAACGGTGGTGATTAATTGGCGAATGGTACGACCTCGCGAGATACGCGCGATAAAGATCGCCATCATTGGCCCATAGCCCAAGAACCAGCCCCAAAAGAACACCGTCCAACCGCCAAGCCAGCCTTCATCACCGCGAAACGTCGCCATCGGAATGAAGTTTTGTACCATCGTACCGACGCCTTGGATGTAGCCATTAACAATAAAGTTGCTCGGCCCAAGGATCAAAATAAATAGCATCAGCGCAACGGCTAATATAACGTTAAAGCGGCTTAGCAATTGCATACCGCGCGCCAGACCACTGATAGCGGAGATGGTATAAAGTGCAATAGCGCCCACAATGATAATCAGCTGAGTGACAAAGGTATCAGGAATACCAAATAACTCGTTTAGCGCATAACTGGTCTGCAGTCCCAAAAAACCAATCGGACCGATGGTACCTGCAGCCACGGCAATAATACAGCAAGCATCGATAATAGCGCCGGTCTGCCCGGTCAACACTCGCTCACCAAATACCGGGTAGAGTAGGGTACGTGGTTTGAGCGGTAGACCTTTATCATAATGCAAATGCATCACGACAATAGCCGTCAAGCTACCAACGATCGACCACGCCAAAAATCCCCAATGCATAAAAGATTGCGACAAAGCATTAAAAGCGCGCTGCTGTAGATCAGCGGACTCGCCATAGACAGGCGGCGCGGTGACAAAATGGGCGATAGGCTCAGCTGCCGCCCAAAACACACCGCCGCCAGCGAGCAGCGTACAAAACAGAATCGCCATCCACTTAAAATTGTCCATCTCAGGCTTGGGCAGATTGCCCAAAATCACCCGACCCGTACGACCCGCGCCAACAGCTAGAGCAATGACAAAAGTAGCAAGGAGTAGTATCTGCCAAAAAGGTCCAAAAATATCAGCTGACCAAGTAAAAGCCGTGTTTACTACTACAGCCAGTTGTTCTTCAGCAAAAATGGCCATCATCACAAAGAGGGTAATAAAACCGCCGCTGTACCAAAATGCAGGGTTTTTTAGTCCTAAAGTATCGGTATTTTCTTCGATTAGTGTAGGCCTAGTGGAGCGTCCGAGCTCGTCTTGCTTAAGTCCCTTTAAATCAGCCATGGCTTGGCTTCCTATAGTTATCATGATAGTGAAGGTATCATGCGTTCATTTAGCTCAGAACTCTATTAAAAAGAGTAGAGAAGAGTACTCATACTCTGTTAGCTTGGCGGTTCTGAATAACGGTTAACGCTGAAAACAACTGATGTTTTAAAGCGTATTGAATTGTGTATAAATGCGACTTTATAAAAGCGTTTTAATTTAAGTTTTAAGCTCTAAGTTGAAGCTATAGGCTTGATGCCTTGCTCTAAAAAGTCGAACCAGTTCTGTCCGATGATTTTGCTCGCATCAGCTTGGTTAAAACCGTGTTGTAAAAGACCGTTATAGATATTTTCCATACCATCTTTACCTGCAAACCAAGGTAGAGTGTCGGGCCAGCCTGAGTTACTGGCACTGCCTTCGCCATAATCCATAGCTTTTGACCAGCGCCCATTACGCATCCATTCGAGCACGGATTTGGGCTGATTAAGACACAAATCACTACCGATGGCTAAATGCTCGACACCATATTTATTGGCGCAATTAGCAATCATAGTGCAGAAATCATCAAGGCTGCAGTCGCTACCGTTTGGCAGATGAAACGGGTATAAACTAAACCCTAACAAGCCGCCCGCTTCGGTTAAGGCGCTAATGACGGTGTCTGATTTATTACGCAGCGCATCATGAGCGGTAGTCGGATTGGCGTGGCTAATACAGATCGGGCGCGTAGAGTGCTCAATCGCCTCAAGGGTGGATTGCTCGGCGCTGTGCGACATATCAATAATCATGCCGACACGGTTCATCTCCGCTATCGCTTGCTGACCGAAACGCGTGACCCCGCTGTCTTTTGACTCATAGCAGCCGGTGGCTAGCAGGCTTTGGTTGTTATAAGTCAGCTGCATGATTAAGAGTCCTAAACGGCGCATGACGCTGATTAGGCCAATCTCATCATCGATAGGCGAGCAGTTTTGCGCGCCAAAGAAGATGCCAACTTTGCCTTCATCTTTCGCTGTCTTAATATCATCCACGCTATAGACGGGCGAGATTAAGTCGCTGTTTTGCTCGAAGTGCCTATTCCATTCAGCAAAGCGAGTCATGGTCTGACGCGCATCTTCGTGATAGACCAAAGTAGCATGTACCGCGTTGATACCGCTGGCCTGTAGCATCTTAAAATAATCACGATCCCAGTTACTATATTGCAAGCCGTCGATGACGATATGGTCTTGGTACATATCCGTGTCCTTTATGCTTTGGAAAAATTTACGGTTTTAAATGAAGTAATGTCGTATATTTTCATCTATAACTGGTATAAATTTTTTGGCTTGCTGCTCGCTTCGCTCACAGAGGCTGCAAAAAATTCATCCCAGTCATACTTTTTCTACGTCAACTACGATTTTATTTTTATAAAAAACTAATACGCCTTTTGATAAGCGGTCTTGACGATGGTATAGAACTCTTTAGCGTATTGACCTTGCTCACGCGGGCCAAAGCTTGATTGTTTACGACCACCAAAGGGCACGTGGTAGTCAGTACCCGCTGTCGCCAGATTGACCATGACGCAGCCTGCTTGCACTTGCTCTTTAAACATGGCGCTATTACGCAGGCTTTGGGTGATGATGCCGCCGGTCAAGCCAAAGCGCGTATCGTTAGTCATGGCAATCGCTTCTTCCAAGTTTTTGGCGCGTATCACACAAGCTAAGGGAGCAAACACCTCTTCTTGGTTAACATCCCAGCTATTTTCGGTCTCGGTAAACAAGGTTGGGGCCATATAATAACCGTCATGCTGCATCTCTAAACGCTCGCCGCCATAGGCTAGATTGGCACCTGCTTGTTTGGCCTTTTCAACCCAGTCCATATTGGCTGCCAGCTGCTTGTCATCGACCACTGGTCCCATAAAGATACCGTCATCTAATGCGTGACCAACCTTTAGGGTTTTCATGCGCTCGACCATAGCGTCGACAAAGGCATCGTGGACACTATCCATTACAATCAAGCGAGAGGAGGCGGTACATTTTTGCCCCGAGCCGCCAAATGCGCCCGCGATTGCGGCATCAACTGCGATTTGCATATCAGCATCATCAGCGATAACAAGAGCGTTTTTGCTACCCATCTCAAGCTGGCAACGCACAAAGTTTGGCGCGGTAGCGACCGCGACTTTACGACCTGTCGGCACTGAGCCGGTAAAGCTGACCGCGTCGATATCGGTTGAATGGATGAGCGTGTCGCCGACAGAGGATCCGCCACCTAATAGCAAATTAAACGTGCCCTCTGGCAAGCCTTGACGGTGAATAATTTCGGCTAAGGCAACCGCGCTGGCTGGCGTTAAATTGGCAGGCTTCCAGATGACGCTATTACCAAACGCGAGTGCTGGAGCAATTTTCCACACGGCAGTCGCGGTTGGGAAGTTCCAAGGAGAGATAATAGCGACAACGCCGACCGCTTCACGAGTGACTTCGACTTTGACCCCTGGGCGGACTGAATCTGCCAGATCGCCCATTTGACGTAGCACTTCGGCAGCGTAGTAATGAAAGAACTGACCGGCGCGATAAATCTCACCGCGACCCTCTGCGAACGGCTTGCCTTCTTCTAGCGATAACAATGTACCTAATTCGTCACAGCGCGCAATCATCTCATCGCCGATCGCTTGTAGGATAGATTGCTTCTTCTCAAGCGGCGTGGCTTCCCACTTCGGCTGCGCGGCACGGGCGGCTGCAATAGCGTCTTTGACTTGGTCGGTGCTGGCTTGTGCAAACTCGCCTAGATTTTCGCTAGTGTTTGAGGGGTTGATATTATCAACCGTATCGCTGCCCGCTTGCCATTCACCATTGATATAAAGTGATTTTGTTGGGTCTTGTTTTAGCGTGGTTTGTGCGATTTGAGTAGACATAAATGAATCCTTGATAAGATAGTTTGAATAAATGAGAAAAGTTGATTTAAGTATAATTATAATTATCGCCAATAAGGCGTATAGAGCTTAAGGCACAGCAGCATAAACTACCAGCTCAACCAGCATCTCTTCGCGAGCCAGTCCCGCTATTACGAGTGCGGCGCGATTAGGGTGAGGCGCTTTGAAGTACTCGGCATAGACTTGGTTAACGGTTTTGAGGTAGTCGCGATCGGTGACATAGATCAGCACTTGTAGTACTGCGTCCATACCAACGCCTGCACTCTGCAAGGTGTGCTTAAGGTTATCGAGCGTTTGCCGCGTTTGCGCTTCGATGCCGCCGCTAACGACTTCCCCTTTATCATCGATCGGGATTTGCGCGGTGTATAAGGTGCCATTATTGGTCACTGCCCACTCAAGAGGCGCTTTTGAGGCGTAAAGAGAAGTTTTTACCGCTTGTTTTGAGTGAGTAGACATAAAGCTCTCTTCCTTAGATAACATAAATAAATATCATAAACAGATATCACAACTTTAAATCGTCGTTTGATAGTTCTGATTAATAGTCCTGTGGTTAGCATTAATGCTACTCGGTTTAATATGACAAATCTAACTCATTAAATATTAATAATGATAGATTTAATTTATCATCTAAGCTAAGTTATAGGTCATATCGTTTTGGGCAGAACAATTATGAAAATACAACAGCTGCGTCATTTTTTATTAGTCGTAGAAGAGGGCGGTTTTCGCGCCGCCGCAGAACATGCGCATCGCACGCAAGCCGCGCTATCAGCTTCTATCAAGGAGCTAGAAAAATCGCTTGGTCAGCCCTTATTCGAGAGCGGTAACAAAGCCACCCTTAGCGCCTTTGGTGAGGTTTGTTTGCCGAAAATTGCGCAGTTTATGGCGGTGTATCAGGCGCTTGAGGAAGATTTGCAGTCAGTAGCGGCTGGCGATAAAGGCAAAATAAGAGTCGCAAGCGTACCGTCACTAGTGACCAAATTATTACCTAGCGTGTTAGCTGAGTATTCCAAAAAATATCCCGACATTGAGATTGTATTAATAGATGATAATTCGGTTGGGGTCGCCAATAGATTATTGGCAGGAGAGGTAGATTTAGCTTTGGGGAATTGTAATACTATCAATCAAGCAGATATCGACTTTACGCCTTTGATAGCGGATCCGATCGGCGTGGTCTGTCTGCGAGATAATCCGCTAAATGTTATTTTGAAGCAGTCGAAGTCAGCACAAGGACTGCGTTGGCAGCAACTCGTTGAGCAGCCATTTATCTATAATGGCACTTGTGGCCTGCTGGAAAATACCCCTGCTGAGGTGTTAAATCGGCAAGCGCGTTATACGGTTGAAAATATTACTTCCTTATTTTCCTTATTGCGCCACGACCTCGGTATCACCACTTTACCCAAGCTAGCCTTTCCGTCTAATGAGCCTGATCTGATTTGGCTGCCGCTACTCAGGCCAGCTTTGACCCGGCAAATAGGTATTTTCAAACGGGCAAACAAGACTATCTCACCTGCTGCGCAAACCTTTCATGACTGGTGCGTGGAGTATGTGCAAGGAACATACTTATTATGAGTCAGATAGCTATTTGTAATGAGCTATTAAAGAGAAGTTTGTAGATTAGGATTTGAAATGGTAGTGTTTGCAGCTCTAGCAGCGTCAACCTTATTGTTCGATACATTATTAGCTATCCCCAGTTGGCACTTAGCAGCCTTGTTTTTTGCAGGCATGTTGGCTTTTATCATATCTACCATATCAGGTGGCGGTGGTGCTTTGCTGTTGATACCGGTTACCTCTTGGTTATTTGGTGCGTCAACAGCCGCTCCTATTATCAATCTAGGCACTTTTATTAGTCGCCCTTCGCGGCTATATTTATTTTGGCAGGATATTGACTGGTCATTGATAAAATACTATGTGCCAAGCGCTATCATCGGCGCGTGGCTGGCGGCATTTTTGTTTAGTCGTCTTGATGGGAAATGGATCCAATTATTGGTTGGTCTATTTCTAATTTCGACTGTTTTTCAATATCGCTTTGGAAAAGTAGATAAGACCTTTTATATGCCCAAAATGGGGTTTATACCTTTAGGGTTTATCACGGCTTCTATAAGCACTATCGTTGGTGGTCTAGGGCCTATCCTCAATCCGTTCTATATGAACACGGGACTCCAAAAAGAAGACTTAATCGCCACCAAAACGGCCAACTCGTTTTTTGTAGGGTTGGCTCAGATTGGTAGTTATGCTTTTTTTGGTATCTTGACCGCCCAGCTTTGGATTTATGGACTGGTACTAGGACTGGGCGCAATAATTGGTAATATTATCGGTAAGCGCTTTTTAGCGGGCATGAGTGTGAAGCAGTTTCGAGTGATGCTTATTCTACTCATGGTCGTAAGTGGTTTGGTAATGGTCGTACAGAATGTTGGCTTATTGCTTGAGTCGTTGTCACTTTTATAAAAACAGATTCATAATCGATAAAAAACCTTACCGAATATAATACTCAGTAAGGGTTAACGGGTATCTTAACTATTTACAAAATCTAAGACAGTCTATTCGCCGTTTTACTCAATGCCGTCACTAGCGGATCTAAATATTTATAACGGGCTTTATGGGTCAAAGTGGCAGTCTCTAAGCTAACCTGTTTATCTATTTTCAAATGATCGAATAAGGCTTGCGCCGCTTGTTTACCCGAAGTCGCAGCTTGCTCCATCGTTGGGATTTTCCAGCGTCCAGTAACGGAAACTATCTCGCCAGCTAACACTATATTATCCCACTGCGTCGCGGTATCAATCAGCTCGTCATCGGCATTACGTACATAAATCTGAGCCAGATTGACCCAGCGCTTACCGTTCTCTTGCAAGATTCCCATCTCCGCCGTTTCGATATCAGCGTAGACTTGCCAGTCCTCGGTGTAGCGTAGATTGATAGCGTCAATAGTGCCGCCTTCTGCAATAGCTTTACGCTCAGCATCATCGGTAATACCTAGCTGATAAAGGATTTCCTCGGCAGCTTCCTCAGGACTGCATTCCATAAAGCGTTTGCCGAAAAGTGCGCCTTTATTAAATGGGGAGCTGCAAGTGGCCGATAGGTTATAATCAAAGCTATCTGGAAACTCAACATCCTGCCAAAAGCCATCACGGTGCTGAACTTGAAAGACGATATTCCACGGCGCATCAAAGCATAGGTTATAAGATTTACCCAAAAATGGCTTAAAAACTTCTGGCACTTCGCTCAACGGATACTGAGTACCAAACGACCACTCGTCGTTAAATGGCTTTTTGACTTGCGGCATAAGCCCAAGTTTCCACAATACTTCGTGCGGTAGGGCCATTACCGCCGCATCAAAGCGCTGTTGTGACAAGGTATCTATTTCAAGGTTATGGTCATTATCGGCAGTACTAGCTTGAACCTCAATACTCACTTTTCCATTATGATGATGCATATTTAACAGCCGCGCTTGAGTGATAACTTTTACCCCACGTGTTTTTAGCTTATTAACTAAAGCCTCAATCACCTCAGAGGTGGGACGATTAAAGCAATAGGATTTGGATGGCTCGCCCTCTGGCAGCACAGGCGCTTCACTCATCGGCAAAAACATCAATACAAAGCTGTCCATAATATCGACCGCTTTACTATGCATCCGAGCGCCTGTCAAAATCCCAAACCAATTGGTAATAAAGCGCTTAGTATGCTCATCAAAGTCATCGATACCGATTATGTCGCCTGCTTTTTCATGAGCCATAGCAGCGCGTTCTTCATCAGAGGCATTGACGTGGTGGACGATACGTTGCACCAGTTGTAGCATGTCTTTTTTATTGAGATTAAAGGTGGTTATCATCGACTCAATAGTAGTCAAATCTATCGCGGCTCGTCTATCAATAGCGACTCTATTGCCGCTATCTTTACTCGTTGTCTGTCCGTCATTAACTGCATTATTACTACTTTGATAAAACTGATAGTTATCGACTGGGGTTAGCATATGCAATAAGTTAGCTCGATCAAAGAGGTTAAATAATGAAAAGTAAGTCGAGCTTAAGGCACGAATAGAGTGCTCCTCAAAGCGCTGTTTATCACTATTGAAGTAGCCGATCATTTTACCGCCGCAGTTCTCTTGCGACTCTAAGATAGTGATATCCAAATTAGGATCTTCGGACAGCTCAAAGGCTGCGGTTAGCCCTGAGATACCACCGCCTGCGATCAGTATTTTATTAGTAGTAGACATAGTTATAACCTTCTTTTTGTCTTTATAAATTTTGTGTCACTGGCTGTGAAATCCTAAGGCCTATCAAGCACTAGGCACTTTACCACCATGTGCTTTGATCCAGTTTTGCATTTGCTTAATTTCTGACTGCTGAGCATCGATAACCTCTTGAGCCAATTGTAGCATCTCCGGATCTTTACCATACTCGAGCTGTACTTTAGCCATATCTACCGCGCCTTGGTGATGTGGCAACATACCGCGCGCAAAGGCCATATCGGGATTAGGGTCGGTAATACCAAGCGTCATCTCACCGTGCATAGCATTCATGCCAGTGGCATAAGCTTGCTGCATAGCCGCAGTGATAGCCATAGGCGCTGCGACATCGGGGTGGCTATTCAACCATTTTTGCATTTGCTCTATCTCGGCTTCTTGCGTATCGATGATCTCTTGCGCCAGTTGCAGCATCTCTGTATCTTTACCGTATTTTAGCTGAATCTTAGCCATATCAACGGCGCCCAGGTGATGACCTAGCATCCCTTGGGCAAAAGCTGAATCAGGGTCATTGTAGGCCATGCCGATCATCATCTCACTGTGCATCTTAGTCATAGAATCATTGTATTCTTGATACATAGGGGTGTTCAGCTCACTGTTAGCCACATCCTCGTCCATAGCTAAGTCTTTGCCACTCATATCGTGGTCATGATGTATATCTGAGGCGGCTGCAGCGTTTTCAGGAGTGGGGGCTGCTTGTTCATTGGCTGGTCCGCAAGCGCTAAGTGCTAAGGCTGCACTAAGACTGACGGTTACTACTGCTAAGCGTGAACGCTTAATAGCTATCATGGTACATCCTTACTTGAATAGAGTAATAAAAATAAAATTAGGGTAATAAAATAGATTTTGTCGAATTTCTTTATAGAGTGTTAAGAATAGAAGGGATAAAAGGATCAGCCATAAAGATAGGCAAGCCCGCTAAGACTTGCCTAATAGGTGTGCTAATAAAACTCAGCATCCTTTTAACAAACAATTTACAGTTACTTTTTATAATGATTTTTTATCGTATGTTTATAAGGGATAAATAACGATTAATGCATAAAAATTGATGCATATTTAAGTGTAGGATTATGAAGGATTAATATGACTCGGTTGGTACTGGTTTAAGGAGTTTTGCTACTTTTTATTATAGGCGTGTTTACTTGCGTAAAACTAGTGCTAAGATAAAGTCACCACTATCCGTTTTTAACTCATTTGTGCGCGAGGGTTGCTATGCGAAAAATTCCTATTTATTCTCATCCTGCTGCTGGCTGGCCGGCGCTAGTAGCCTCTACGCGTAAACTGATGGACTACAAGTCGTTTTTGCGCGGTAGCTTAAGCGTACTACAGAGCAATCAGCCAAGTGGCGGTTTTGATTGTCCAGGCTGTGCATGGCCGGATCATAAAACGCACAAGACTCTTGATGTTTGCGAGACCGGTATCAAGGTGCTCGCTAGCGAAACCATGTCAGTCAAAGCCGATGCCCAGTTTTTTGCTCGCCACACGGTAAAAGAGCTGCAAGGCTGGAGTGGCTATGAGCTTGAGCATAGCGGCCGTCTGTCAGAGCCGATGCGCTACGATGCCAAGCAAGATAAATACCTGCCGATCGCTTGGAATGACGCTTATCAAATCATTGCTGATCAATTAAATAAGCTTAACTCGCCTGATGAAGCGCTGTTTTATACCTCAGGGCGCGTCACCAATGAGCCGGCCTTCTTATATCAGCTATTTGTGCGCTGCTACGGCACCAACAATCTACCCGATTGCTCCAATATGTGTCATGAGCCCACCTCAGTGATGCTTGGCAAGCAGTTAGGCGTCGGCAAAGCGACGGTAATGCTGGAGGACTTTGAGCAAGCCAAGCTCATTATTATGTTCGGACAAAACCCTGCAACCAATCATCCGCGCATGCTTGAGATGTTAGCGCATGCCCATAAACAAGGCTGCAAGATTATCTCAGTCAATCCAATGCGCGAGCAAGGTTTAAGCGCTTTTAGAAACCCGCAAAAACCTAGCCATATGGCCGCGGGTCAAAGCGATGATATGGTCGATAACGTGGTGCAAATCCAAATCGGTGGCGACGCTGCCCTATTGACTGGATTAGCCAAATGGCTGATTGACAATAATAAAATTAGCGAGAGCTTTATCGCTGAGCACACCTCAGGCTACGAGCCGCTTAAAGAGTGGATTGACGAGCAGACTTGGGCAGATATCGAGCTTGGCTGCGGTATTGAGCAAGCGGAGATTATTGCGCTAGCCAAGCAAGTAGCCGCCAGTCCTAAGACGATTTGCACTTGGGGCATGGGTATTACTCAGCACGTACAGGGCGACGATAATGTAGCGATGATTACTAACTTGCTATTGATGATGGGCATGATCGGACTCGATGGCGCAGGCGCCTCCCCAGTGCGTGGGCATTCAAACGTACAAGGCGATCGTACTATGGGCGTGCATGAGCGTCCTAAGCAAGAGCTGCTTGATAGCTTGGAGCGCGTGTTTAAACGTAAAATGCCGCAAGAGGACGGTTTTGATGTGGTTGGCGGTGCTAAAGCGCTGATTGAGGGTAAGCTTAAAGCTTTTATTAGCATGGGCGGTAACTACGCAGTCGCAGCGCCTGATATGAGCGCAATTCAGCAGGCTTTGACCACCACTAAGCTCAATGTGTTTGTCGGTACCAAGCTCAATGGTACAATGCTTTATCCGGGCGCGAATAACATTATTTTGCCTTGTATTAGCCGTACCGAAAAGATTGTCACTGATAAGGGCGAGCAGTTTGCCACCACAGAAGACTCGATGTGCCAAATATCACGCTCGCAAGGCAATCTAAAACCTATCAGTAAGGATATCAAGTCAGAGGTGCAGATCATCGCTGATTTAGCAACGCATGTGTTAGAAGATAGCGATATCCCTTGGCAAAAAATGAGCCAAGACTTCGACATCATTCGTGATTATGTGGCGCAGGCTATCGATGGGTTTGAGGACTTCAATGAGCGTGTTCGCGCGGCCGATCGCGGTTTTCATCTGTATCATCCGGCGCGTCATCGGGTCTGGAATACCGATAGCGGCAAAGCGCAGTTTGAAGTGCCAAAGTATCCGATTACCTTTGTGGCGAAGCAAATGGCGGAGGCCACTGAAGACTTACGAGCCACTAGTGACTATGATAGCGATGACTCAAGCGATGACACAAATAATCACGCAGAGCAGCAAGTCTGGCAGCTCACAAGCGTGCGTAGTCATGATCAATTTAATACCATGATTTTTGGGTTTAAAGATCGCTATCGTCAGACTGAGCGCCGCGATGTGCTGTTTATGCATCCTGATGAGATCAGTCGTTTGGGCTGGCATAAAGGCGATAAAGTCACCATCTCCCGTCAAGATAGCCATGAGCAGATACGTACTTTAGGCCCACTTATCTTGACCGAGATGGATATCGCTGCTAACGCTGTCGCCACTTATTATCCTGAGTGTAATGATCTATTTGACTTAGATACTTTAGCGCCAGATTCGCATATTCCGGCTTATAAATCCTCAACGGTTATGCTGGAGCGAGTGAGTGAGAGTAATCTGGCCTCAGCGTAGTTTTTTGAAGATGCATATAGTGGAGGTAGGTGGGTTAGCCAAATATAACCCACCGTTTTTATCTGTAAACTAAAAGTGAGTTTACTGGCTGATGATAGCTAAAGATGGCGTTGATATGACTTTAGAGAACCTAGAAACAGGAACCGTCGCAGCCGCTGAGACATCTGTGAATCCAGCACCATTATCTCGCAGTCACCTTACCCAAAAGCATCAGTATTCTACTGCCAATAGCTCTCACAAACATCCTGATCCTCTAATAAAGCCTATCGTTATTGACAACCTGCCTGCGAGTCTTGCGGTAGAGGCTGCGGTAGCTATCGTTATTAATGGCATACATTACGCGGTACTGATGGCAAGCCCGCATCAGCTTGAGTATCTAGCGATTGGGTTTTTATTCAGTGAAGGGCTTATTGAGCACAGTTATGAGCTGCTTGATTGGGAGGTGACTCAGCTAACTGATGAGACAAAAATAACTGCTTTTAGGCAAGATGCCTTTGAGACAGATGAGGGTAATCCCAGTTTTGAGCATCTATTAGACTATGATATTTATCTAGTTGAGCTTGTGCTCAGTCAGCGCTGTCATCAGCGTATTCAAGCGCAAAAGCGCCAGCTAGCGGGGCGGACGGGCTGCGGGATGTGCGGTATCACAGGCTTGAGTCAAGCCTTGCCTAATCTGAGTCATTATACCCATAACAAAAAAGCTCAGCTAAGCGTGAAGCCAAGTTTAGAGTATCTGCTAAACCTAAAAGCAAAAGTCGATGCCATGCAGCATACCCATCAGCTAACAGGTGCGGTGCATGCGGCAGCGACTTTATATAATGAGCAGCTTTATCTATTTGAAGATGTCGGTCGCCATAATGCTTTGGACAAACTGATCGGTTGGCAATTATGCCAAACCGCTGAGATTGATTGTGTGGTGATGACTTCGCGCTTATCGATTGAACTGGTACAAAAAGCCATTCGTATACAGCTGCCTTGGCTGGTTGGTATGTCTGCGCCTACCAGTACTGCGGTGCGAGTGGCTGAGCGTTATGGGTTGGGGCTGGCGGGGTTTTTGCGCGCTAATAGAGTGACTTATTATTCCGGCTATAGTTGATACTAAATAAGCTCGTTCAGCTACATTTTAGACTTTTAGAATCAAATTGTTTTACAAGCAAGGTAAAACAGCGATCAACAGTTATAAGTGAGTACCCATTTTATGATTACCCTAGAAGACTTACAACAAGCTATCACTCAGCGTATTGAGGATTATAAGCAAACAGACTTCCCTTTAGCTCAGCGCGCGACCCAAACTATCGAATTACTTGAGAGCCAAAACCATATCTTAGCTCAGGATATTGCCTCGCCCTTTAACGTGCCTAGACAAAACGTCTCGGCAATGGATGGCTATAGTATTGCTGCTGGTAGCGCTCTTGATCAGGACACTCGTATCGAGATCGTTGGGGAGTCGCAGGCAGGTAGTCCTTTTATAGGAAGACTGACCGCTGGTCAAGGCATTCGCATCTTTACCGGCGCGGTGGTGCCAGATGATGGCGATACTGTTATCATGCAAGAGAATACTAACTTTGCTCAGATACGAGCGTCCATTGATAAGTCGCAGCCTTATGCCATAACGCTAACGCAAAGTGCCAAGACTGATGATAATATCCGTAAACAAGGCGAGGAGATTGCAGTCGGTGAGGTAGTACTGCAAAAAGGCAAACGTCTTAATCCTGCTGATATTAGCTTACTGGCCAATTTAGGCGTCGCAGAAGTCGAGGTTTATCAGCCTCTAAACGTCGGCGTATTAGCCACTGGCGATGAGCTAGTCGCTGTCGGTCAGCCGCTACAGAGCCTAGCGCAAATCTATAACTCCAATACCCCAACGCTGAAAACTTTATTAGCAGGATTGCCAGTAACTATCAAAGACTACGGTATTATCCCTGATAATTTAGAGCAGACCGTAGCCAGCGTCACTAAGGCTATGACAGAGTGTGATGTGCTCATCTCTACTGCTGGCGTGTCGGTCGGTGATTATGACTTTTTGACCAGCGTAATTGAGCAACTCGGCAAAATTAATCATTATAAAGTAGCGATGAAACCAGGCAAGCCTTTTGTCTTTGGTGAGTTATTAGGCGATAAGGACAATCGTCTTGCCAAGCCAGTATTATTTTTTGGTCTACCGGGTAATCCACTGTCTACTTTGGTAGGGACTTTACAATTGGTGATTCCCGCTTTATGGCGTTTATCTGGCGTCAATACCAATGATATGCCAATGGTTAGAGGTGTAGAGGCAACGCTTGAAAACGATGTCAGAAAATCAGTCGGTCGCAAAGAGTTTCAGCGTGGTTTTTTATCGCAGAATGAGGATGGCAAGTTTATGGTCAATAGCTTTGCCAAGCAGCAATCGCACCGTATTAAGCAGCTTAGTAAAGCCAACTGTTTAGTGGTATTAGCGCAAGAGAGCAGCGACTTATCCGCTGGGGATAAGGTGCTAGTACAGCCTTTCCCGTGGTCTTAGATAAAGTTAGTAGCGTTTTTGAGTTTAGGGTTAGTTCGATACAGCGAGGCTTTAGCAGCTATGACATTGGCAGGGATTGTGATTTTGGCAGGTGGTAACTCTAAGCGCATGGGCACAGCTAAGGCACTGCTTAGACTGCCGACAGGCGAGACACTACTTGATTATCATGTCAGGCAGGCTATAGCATTAAGCGTACCGATTATGATCGCTGATAATGAGCGTGGCTTTAAGGTTGATAAATCACTAGCCGATAAAGCCAATACTACTATCTTTCATATTGCGGATTATCATGCACCTGATAAAAAGGACATCCAAAATAGAGATAATACGGGCGGCGCCTTAGTCGCGATTGAGTCAGCATTACAAGCTTTGACTTTACTAAATAAGTCGAAGGTTTCTACAGCGATATCGTCTGAGTATCTACTAGTTATCAGCTGCGATAGCTTAATAAAGGCTTCTGAGCTTTGGCAGCAGTTGAGCATTTCTACTAACCAAAATGACGATGAAAAATCAGTGATTTGTCTCAGCGATAACAATCATCTGTACCCTTTATTAGCCTTGTATAAAGTAGCTATCGAACCTGAACTGCGCGCTTATATCGATAGTGGCCAACGCCGAGTGATGCGCTTTATAGAACCGATTTGCCAAAAAGTCGCTTTTGCTCCGCAGTGGCAACATTTAACGAATTTCAATACACCTGCTGACTTTAAAAAGGCTTATGTGGCTTTATCTAAGGCAACTTCACTTTAAAAGATATGCAAGATAGAAAAATGACCAAACTTAAATACCTCGCTCATTATCCTGAGTCCATTCAAGCCCAAGCCGCTCATCTTATCAGCACCGGCAAGCTTGGCGATTATCTGCATAATAAGTATGCAAACACACACCAAATCCAAAGTGACAAAGCGTTATATCAGTATATTAATGAGATTAAAAACGATTATATGCGTAAAAGTAATCCTTTATCGCAGGTCAGCTACAACTCAAAGCTACAAGTACTGAACCAAGCGCTAGGCATTCATACTTATCAGTCGCGGGTGCAGGGCAGTAAGCTTAAATCGCACAACAGCATCACCGTAGCGAGCGTGTTTAAGGAAGCGCCGCTCGAGTTTTTACGGATGATAGTAGTGCATGAGCTGGCACATTTTAAAGAAAAAGATCATAGCAAAGCGTTTTATCAGCTCTGCAATCACATGCAGCCTGACTACCATCAAGCCGAGCTAGATACGCGGCTATGGCTGCATTGGCGCGAGCTTAAGGAAACAGATCGTTAGGAAGAGCGTTATGAAAGTATTAGCTATTGGTGGTAGTGGTAGTATGGGCCGCGCTTGTGTGCGCGCCGCTTTAACTTTTGATTTTGTCAGTGAGATAGTGGTAGCTGGCATCGATAAGGAGCTCGCCGCGCGTTTTGTCGAGTCATTAAATGACTCACGTGCGCGCGCCAGCTATCTAGATGTCAATGACACTCAGCATCTACGAGAAGAGATACGCAAAGTCGATGTCGTGCTTAATACAGCAGGGCCATTTTTTCGTTTTGGTGTGCCTATTTTGAGTGCCGCGATTGAGGAAGCTAAGCACTACTGTGATATCTGTGATGATTGGCAGCCGACCGCCCAAATGCTCGAACTATCTGAACGCGCCAAAGCAAACAACGTCACCGCCATTATTGGTTTGGGCGCCAGTCCCGGTATCGCCAATTTGCTCTGTGTTAAAGCGGCGACAGCATTAGATGACGTAGAAACTATCGTCTCAGCTTGGAAGCTATCTGGAGCGGTCAACGCTGATGATGGTTTTAATGACAACCGATCTCACGCTCATGAAACTGATAAAGCCCCTGTTGATGCTGCTGCTGTGCATCTTATCTACTGTTTGGCGGAAGATATTCAAGTATTGCACGATGGTAAGATGGTTACGAGCAGAGCTTTGCAACATACGCAGCTTGATTTAGCGAGTTTGGCTAAAGTAGATGTTTGGTCGTTAGGGCATCCTGAAGCCATCACCTTAGTGAGGCGTTTTCCAGAGCTAAAAAACTGCTACAACGGTATGCTCGGTATCGGCAGTCAGGTAGAGAGCTTACGTCAAATCGCTGATGCGGTAGCTGCCAAGCAGCTGAGTATCGAGGTAGCAGCCCAGCTATTGATGACAAAAGAGGATAGTAGTGGCAAGAATAATGCAGAGGGGCAAGCTAAACAAAAACAGAGTAAAGATACAGATATTCCAGACATGTTTGCTTACGCCGCAGGTTACAAAGAAGAGCAGTTTACTACTAGCGCTGCTTTTTTAAAACGTTATCCCTCAGGCGGCATGGCGACCATCACCGGCATTCCTCTAGCGCTGTTTCTGCCACTATTGCAGCAAGGCCATCTAACAGAGCAGGGGGTATTTGCACCAGAAGAGGTGATTGACCATGAGGTGTTTTTTGAGTTATTTGATGCATTTTGCGGTGCGAAGGGTTGTGGTTTGACTGTGCTCACTTCGGACAATGCTTGCTAAGATACTACGGCTTTAACTACTGTTTTTTAGACTTTTATTAGTTAGAGTTAAGTTGAAATTAGGATAGAGTAATGATCTTATTACTAATAAAAGAGCCTGCGTAATAGCAGGCTTTTTTGTCAGAGCTAGAAGTTAACTTATGAGTTTAGCAGTACATCGCCATGCTCATCGCGTAAGTTGTTTTTCATCATCTTGCCAGCGCCGTTTAGTACAATATTATCAACAAACACCACCTTGTCAGGGATTTGCCAGCTGGCGACTTTATCTTGATAAAACTCTAAAATTTGTGCCTCATTTACGCTCGAGCCGTCCTCTTTTACCACAATCAATACCGGACGCTCACCCCACTGTTTATGATTGGCCGCGATAGCCGCTGCCATTTTTACCTCAGGATGACCGGCTGCTATGTTCTCAAGCTCAACCGAGGATATCCACTCGCCGCCCGATTTGATCAAGTCCTTAGAGCGATCGCGAATATTCATATAGCCATCCGCGTCGATGGTAGCGATATCGCCCGTATCAAACCAGCCATCGTCAGTGATAGCGTCTGGTCTGTGAGTAAAATAATCATCGATGACCCAGTGTCCGCGAATCTGCAAGCGTCCTTGTGACTCACCATCCTCTGCTACCGGCTGGTCTGGGTTTTCAGTATCCATTAGCCGCAGCTCAACCCCGTAAGGCGGACGGCCTTGTGATTTACGTAGCTCGTTGATCTCCTCACGGCTTAATGACTTATGCTTCGCTTTGATCTGATTCATCGTACCCAGCGGACTGGTCTCGGTCATACCCCAGCCGTGTATCGCATCGCAGTTAAAGTCCTCGCGAAAGGTCTTGATCACTGATGGCGGACAAGCGGCGCCGCCAACGATAGTACGCGTCATGCTCTCAAGTTTGCTACCGCGCTTTTTGGCGGCGTTCAATAAGCCCTGCCAAATGGTCGGTACGCCTAGCGCAATGGTTACTTTATAATCATCAATCACTGACACCAGGCTATCGCCATCGAGATTGGGTCCTGGCAGTATCAACGAGCAGCCCACTATCGCTGCGGCGTATGGCGTGCCCCATGCATTGACGTGGAACATCGGTACCACGGGCAGTAGTACATCTTGCGCTGATAAGGAGGAGACATCGGGCATGCATAGCGCGATAGCGTGTAGCACTGAGGAGCGATGCGAATACAGAATACCTTTAGGGTTGCCCGTCGTTCCTGAGGTGTAGCATAACGAGCTGGCGGTGGTTTCATCAAGCTTTGGCCAATCAAATTGCGGCTCTTGCTCAGCAAGCAGCTCATCAAAGAATAGCGCATCCGGCAGCTGCTCTAATACCTTTTCGTTGCGATCGCCTAATAGGATGAAGTGCTTGATGCCTTTGATATGCTCTTTGATAGCGGCGATAAGGGGCAAGAAGGTGATATCAAAGAACAGCACTCGATCCTCAGCATCGTTGATAATATAGCTGAGCTGCTCAGGAAACAGGCGCGGGTTGATAGTATGGCAAATCATACCGCTGCCGGAGATGGCGTACCAAGCTTCTAAATGGCGACGGTTGTTCCAGGCGAGCGTGGCGATACGGTCTGAGGGTTTAAGGTCTAGCTTTTGCAGGGCATTCGCTAGACGTTTTGAGTTATCTGAGATCGTGGCCCAATCGCTTTGGGTCATGGTGCCATCGACTTCTTTGGAGTAGACGGCAGTATCACCATGATATCTGGCGGCGTGTTCGATTAAGCTACTAATCAGTAGCGGTTGATACATCATTTTTCCTAACATTTTCATATCCTTGTCAGTGAGTGGTACTTATCCTTAGTCCATTTTTTTGACGCTTTATCAGTATACTTAATTATTCACACTCTAAAAGAGATTTTATGATAGAAAGTGACTATTTTGCGACAGCCGTTGTCGTATAAGTGAGTTTTGCTCTTGAAGTTTTTAGCAGGCGCTATCTACAATCCTTTATATAAGTAAAGTTACTTTTAGATACTCCCCTTTAGCTTTATGCACTCAAAAAAAGAGTCTGCCATGTATGCGCTTGTCGATTGCAACAGCTTTTATGCCAACTGTGAGAAGCTTTTTCGTCCTGATTTAAAGGATAAACCCGTAGTGGTACTCTCCAACAATGACGGCTGCGTGGTGGCGCGCTCGAGCGAGGCCAAGCTATTAGGTATCAAGATGGGCGTACCCTACTTTCAGGTCAAAGACTTCTGCGCTGAGCACAAAGTGACGGTCTTTAGCTCGAACTACACGTTATATGCTGATATGTCACAGCGCGTTATGAGTACGATAGAGACCCTGTGTCCGACGGTCGAGGTTTATTCTATTGACGAGGCTTTTTTGTATTTGGCCGATTATCCGTTAGCGATGCAAGACCTCAACGTTTATGGCGCTAAGCTTAAGACCATAATTGAGTGTCACGTGGGTATTCCAGTCAGTATCGGCATTGGTAGTACTAAGACGATGGCAAAGCTGGCTAATTTTGCGGCAAAAAAGTACCCGGCGACCAAAGGCGTCTGTGTGCTTGAGAGTCTAAGATGGATCCGGCGCTTGATGCAAATCACTGAGGTAGGGGAGCTGTGGGGCGTGGGCCGACGTTATAAAGCTCGGCTCAATCATTTAGGTATCTACACTGTTTATCAGTTGGCCATCTGCGAGCCTGCCAAAATTCGTCAGCATTTTGGCGTAGTATTGGAGCGCACTTGCTTAGAGCTCAACGGCCAATCGTGCTTAGAGATAGAAGAAGCCGCGCTCAAAAAACAAATCATCTCTTCACGCTCATTCTCCAGACGCGTGACATGCCCTGATGAGCTAAGCGAAGCCATCTGTAGCCACGTGGCAAAAGCGGCGAGCAAACTGCGACGTCAACAAAGCGTCTGTCATTATTTGAGCCTCTTTGCGATGAATAGCTCGTTTAGTCAAGCGCAGCCTTATACTGCTATCTCTGGTCAATACTGCTTTATTAGCCTAACTGCTGATACTAGGGTGATGATAGCGGCTGCTCGGCAAGTGCTAGCCAGTATCTATAAGGCTGAAGTTCACTATGCCAAAGCTGGCGTCATGCTACTAGGGCTATGTCAACATCACGAGGTACAACTAGACTTATTTGCTGAGTCAGACGAAGAGCGGCAAACCGCTGCCCATAGTGATAGCAAGGGCATGCATCGAAGTGCTCAAAAAACAGCCGCCATTATCTCGGTTATGGATGAGCTCAATAAAAAGTTTGGGCAAAATAATCAACAACAAGCCGCCGTCTTTATCGCTAGTGAAGGCATCAAAGAGAGACAAAACTGGCAGATGAGCCGCGCAATGCTATCGCCTTGCTACACTACTGATATCACCCAATTACCCAAAACCCATTAGCACAGGCCCGACTATGACTGTCAAAATAATAGGCAAACTTACTGACGAGGGCGAGCCGGTCTTGCTCTCCCTCTATAGCGATAGGGTCAAGGCAGGATTCCCTAGTCCAGCCACTGACTATGTGCAGAACCGCATCGATCTCAATACCCTGCTTATACGCCATCCAGCGACGACTTATCTAGTGGAAGTGGAGGGCGATAGCATGATCGATATCGGTATTTACCCCAACGACATCTTAGTGGTCGATCGCTCACTAACGGCTAGTCATAAGGATATCGTCGTTGCGCTAGTCGATGAAGGCTTTGCCGCTAAGCAACTGATACTAGGCGAGACTATTATTTTGCGCTCATTCAATGACAACTATACTGATATAGAAGTCAAAGGCTCGCTTGAGTTATTTGGGGTAGTGGCTAGTGGTATTCGCAGGTTTAAACGCTAGCCAAAACCAAGCTTTATAAAATAATAAACAGTTGTAGGTTTTAGATAAAGTATAGCGGCTATAGTCATCAAAAACTAAAGTCTCCTTGAACCCTTACAAAACTTTTTAGACTATTAGTTAATTTCATCAAGATAAGTAAAAGAGAAGTTCTATTATATTCAATTATTAACATATAAAGATAGGGTTAGATAGCTATGAAATCGTTAGTCATATCAACATTAAACAGATAGATGGTATTAATAACAAGATGAGCGGCATTGTTGAGTAGTTTTATTTTTAGTACTATTAAAGTAACTATAAATAGGTTTTTTAGTTTGCCTATTACTAAGTTTTATAAAACTGTTAACTATCATTCGCGATGATTTAAATGAGTTAATGCTTAGTGAATAGCCTGATTTGAGGTATAGCAGGGACGAATTGAGCGTTTTTTATCAACCATAAGCTCAGAATAATAATAGCTTTGGGGTTTGGTATTGGGTAAAGACAGATAGCCGTTAGCCATAGTTGAGTTAAGCATGATAGAAGCTGAATATAGTGCACATAGAAGTATGGTGCTTGCTGTAAGAGAAGCGGCGGTTTTATACTTACTGAATAACGATCGTCAAGAAGATATTTTTAAGATATCAGAGTGTTTTTCAGGAGTGGATAATTATCAGGGCGACAGAGTGCCTATCTCTGTTATAGTGAAAGAAGTCGACTACTTATGCCAGCTGTTACAAGATAATTATTTGGGTTTAAAGCTTCATTCCTTAGTCAATATTGAGTCGTTACCTTTATACAAGGCTATTAGTGACTGCGTGCGATCCTTTATTAATACCGGACACAAATTACCTTTTTTATTAATTAGTCGACTGGTCTATCGTTTTTTCTTTTTAATAACAGAATCTATCAAGCTTACGCTTATCCCAGAAAAGGGCTTGCTTCGATTTGATCTGCTGCCTAATAATCCAAACTTGATGAATAAACATCAAATCGATGGAATTATGGTAATCATCTACCGAATAATAGAAGCTTTTTGTCCAGGTCAGCTAAAAAAACTATATGTCGCACAGCGCAATAGCCCCTATGAATTAGAGTATTACCAAACAGTGTTTGCTGTACCTACCGAATTTGCTAATCGTTCAAGCTTGGTTTATGACTTGCAGTGCAAAGACTATTATAAAAATGCTGCCAAGTTATTGATAAAGTCTGAAGAAGAGCCTGGTAGAAGATTCTTTATCAATCCCTTATTTAATATGTTAGCTACTGACTTCTCAGCTTTTAGTTATAAGCAGCGCTGCGAGATAGTCATCGATACGATGATGGGGGTAAGCCCGCCAACTCGCGACCACGTCGCGGACTCAATGAATATCAGCGTGAGTACCTTACAAAGAAGGCTTAGTGACGAGGGCACTTCGTTTAAAGAGATATTGGACGTTACCAGAAGACGCTTGGCCAAAATGTATCTGACTGAAAAAAACCTATCCACTACTGACGTTGGTTATTTATTAGGGTATCAGTCGCATAGCCAATTTTATAGAGCTTTTAAAACTTGGTTTGCAGTCACCCCAAAAGCCTATCAGAGTAACCTTATCAATCATAGCGGTGCTTATAACTGATATTAAAGGTGTTGGGATAGCGGTATTTATAGTCGTTAAAACAGTGAGGGCTGTGTATTTTAATTAAATATAGCCATTAGTTACGATACTGCCAGTGCTACTGTTAACGGCTCAGGATGTTTTAAGCATTATGTGGCATTTCGGGTCAATCTTAGGCTTTCTTGTTCGTTTATGGGTTATTTTAAAAATAAGAGAGGATTAAGTAACCTTATATTATGTATAGTAGAACTTGAAACTTAGTTTTGGGCAATAATGTAACCAAAATAAAACGAGCCAGTTAAAATCTATTCATCTACTTAATAATACTTAATATATAACAATTAATTTAAAGAAATACTAAATAATATAAGATTTTTATGAGTCGCTTATTATTTTTAATCAACCGCTGAATCTCTACAGTTTTTAAGATTTTAATTAAAACGATATCAAAAATATGTATTTATAAAACTAATTTATATATTGCTTCTCTTAAGAGCAGTAGTTATAGATTTTATTTATATATACCCACTTTCTTTTAGCTAGTCTATGTAGGATATAAACGTTATGAATCGCAATTTTAAAGTTGTTTGGAACCGCTCATTAGGCTGTTTTACTGCTGTCGCTGAATATGCCAAAAGTCGTGGCAAGTCCTCAAGTACAACAGTGACCTCAGGTGCGAGTACATCCGCTACTGTAGTAACAGGAGGGGCGAAGGTATTGTGTTGGAGTGCACTCTGTACTGGTATGATCGCGGCAGGCTTTAGTATGCAAGCCAGTGCAGCTTGTACTGCTAGCACCACTTCATTTAATTGTGGCTCAGGTTCTTCTGCAAGCACTAATGGTGTCGCTATTGGTACCAACGCAACGGCCACAGCTAATCAAGCAATTGCTATCGGTGGCGGTAATGGAGGCAAGGATACTACTGCCAGCGGCGATCAGTCTATCGCTATCGGTGGTAACACATTAGCGCAAGGTAACTCATCTATAGCTATTGGGGGTGATGATTTAGACTCAGCTTCAAAAACTAACGTGAATGGAACAATAGCAAGTGACGATTTAAACAGTGGTAGTGTTAATACTATTTTTAAAGATATTTCAGGTCGAGATCTAGTTGATCCCACTAATAATACTACCCGTTATCCAAATACGGCGTCTAGTGGCGCCGCTTCTGTTGCTGTCGGGGTGCAAGCGGTATCTAAAGGTGCATTGTCTACCGCTTTTGGTACACAAACTAAGGCAGACGGTGTCGCATCAGCAGCCTTTGGGGTTTCTGCTCAAGCAACTAAAGATGGTTCAGTCGCGATTGGTGCAGGTTCTAGTACCCTCCAAAACGCTAATAATGTCACCAATGCGACGGTCAACGGCTACAACTATGGTAATTTTGCAGGCTCCACAGGCATATTAGCGGGTGATCAAGTATCGGTAGGTTCTGCGGGGCGCGAGCGTCAGATCAAAAGCGTGGCTGCAGGTAATATTACCTCTACCAGCACTGATGCCATCAACGGTAGTCAGCTATTTTCAGTAGCTAGAACGTTAAGTGACGCGCAGCCCGTAGTCTATACTGATACGAATGGCAATAGAGTCTACAAACAGGCTAATGGTAATTTTACTACTAATCCAGATGGCACAGGCACTACCGTCGCCAATAATAATGTGCAAACCTCTATCTTAGCTGCAAATGGTACTACTAATACGCCAACGAAATTGACTAATGTAGCAGCAGGCGCTATCAATGCGAGCTCAACCGATGCTGTCAATGGCAGCCAGCTTAATACGACCAATACTAAAGTTGCTAATAATACGACCGCTTTGGGTGGTAGCTACAATTTAGCTGGCACCTACACAGCGCCGGTATACAACATCGTAACCGACCCATCAAGCACGACGACTACACCATTCAATACAGTCAAAGGTGCAGTAGAGACCTTAAGCGGTGCGGTACAAACGCCCCTTACTTTCGCTGGCGACAGAGGTGATAATGTCACTCGTAAGCTTGGGACTACTTTGAATGTAAAAGGTGGTGCACCAGCTACCGCTACGCTGACCGATAACAATATCGGCGTAGTTGCTAATAATACTGATAAATCATTAACGGTAAAACTTGCCCAAAACGTTGATCTTGGTCCAAACGGTAGCGTCAAGACAGGCGCTACTACGGTTAATAATACTGGCGTTACCATCACGAATACAGCAACCCCTGCCAATAGCGTTAGTTTGACGAATACGGGTCTAAACAATGGTAATCAGACCATTACTAATGTAGCGAGTGGGGGCAGTACTACGACTAATGCGGCAAACATTGGTGATGTTAATACAGCTATCACAGGTTTAACCAACAAAGGCTTCACCATCAGTGTAGCAGGCGGCACTCAAGACAAAGTGAAGCTTGGCGAGAACGTCGACTTCACCAATGATGATGGCAACCTAGTCGTCACCAAAACGGCCGACAACACCATCAACTACGACTTGGCAGATAACATCACTGTCAACCAAGCGACCATTGGCAACCCTACAGGAGAGAACACCGTACTCACCAGCACCGCAAATGGCCTTGATGTGGGCGGCGACAAAATCACTAACGTCGCAAATGGTGACATCAGCACAGGCTCAACCGACGCTGTGAATGGCGGTCAGCTCAGTGCCACTAATGACAGAGT